>JADGHQ010000043.1 GCA_019683805.1 Thermoleophilaceae bacterium | reverse complement strand
GCGCCCCCCGCGGGCCCCCGCCCGCGCGGCGGCCCCCCCCGCGGGGGGGCCCCCCCCGGCGTCAGGTGGCCAGGGCGACGATCAGGCGCGGCGTCGCGAATGCCTCGACGAGCGCCGCGGCGACCAGCACCGGCACGGCGATCGCCAAGGTCACGAAGGTCGCCGCGAGCAGCTCCTCCCACGCTCCGCGACGGCTCGCGACGAGCCACGCCGCGAGCGGCAGGAACAGGGCCACGAGCTCGGGGAGAGCGTGCGGCAGGATCGAGAGCAGCAGCGTGAGCCTGGAGAGGCCGAGCTCGTAGGCGAGCGTCGAGGCGCCGCTCCCCAGCACGTACGCCTGGGTGCAGAGCGAGAACGCCGTCGCGCACGCCACGAACCCGATCGCGAGCGGGCCGGCGTGCTCGTGGACCTTGCGCGAGAGCCCGCGCTTGTGCCTGGCCTGCTGGGGCAGCGAGCTCCCGGCGATGAAGCCCGCCACGCACGCGAGCGCGTGGAGCGCGAGGACGAGCGAGTTGCGGTAGAGCACCTTCGCGGCGTCGCCCAGGTCCGCGGGGTAGTGGACGCCGGGCAGGTAGAGCGGCGTCGGGTCGGGCCGCTGGAGCGTTGAGAGCACGTAGACCGCGACGAGCAGCGCGACCGCGATTCCCAAGCTCACCGCGAGCCACTGGCCGAGCACGGCGGCCGGGCGCCTGCGCCAGCGCCCGAGGGCGGCGCGCGTCTCGGCCATGCCCTGCACGAGGGCCATCTCGGTCACGTCCACGGGTCCTGCATCGGCAGCCCGGCCGCCGATTTTGAGCGTCCCGGCAAAGCGAAGGGCCCGCCGCGGGGCGGGCCCTTCGATGCAGATCGAGGTCGTCTCGGAGGCGGCGAGAACCGAGCTATGCAAGGACGCAGGGTCGAAGCCGTACTGGGCGCGGCGAGACCCGAGGACGCCGCAGAGCGAAGCTTCGCAGCCGCCTCAGCCGATGCTGCCGACCATCTCGAGCTGAATCAGCCGGTTCAGCTCGACGGCGTACTCCATCGGCAGCTCCTTCGTGACCGGCTCGATGAAGCCGTTCACGATCATCGCCGCCGCCTCCTCCTCGGAGAGGCCGCGCGACTGGAGGTAGAAGAGCTGCTCGTCGGAGATCTTGCCGACGACCGCCTCGTGGGCGACCGTGACGTGCGGGTTCTGGATCTGGATGTCGGGCCAGGTGTCGGAGCGCGAGTAGTCGTCCATCATCAGGCCGTCGCACTGCACGCGGGCCTTCGAGCCCTGCGAGTTGTGGCCCATGCGCACGAGGCCGCGGTAGCCCATGATCCCGCCGTCCTTGGAGATCGACTTGGCGAGGATGTTGGAGGTGGTGTTCGGCGCGAGGTGCATCACCTTGGCGCCGGTGTCCTTCCACACGTCCCCGCTCGCGACGCCGACGTTGAGGTGGTCGGCGCGCGCGCCCTCGCCGAGCAGGAACGAGCCCGGGTAGAGCATCACGTACTTCGCGCCCATCGAGCCGCCGACCCACTCGACGGTGCCCTCGGCCTGGACCACGGCGCGCTTGGTGTTGAGGTTGTAGACGTCCTTCGACCAGTTCTGGACGGTCGTGTAGCGGGCCTTCGCGCCCTCCTTGACGAAGATCTCGACGACGGCCGAGTGCATCGAGTTGACGCTGTAGGTCTGCGCCGTGCAGCCCTCGATGTAATGGACGTCGGAGCCCTCCTCGGCGATGATCAGCGTGTGCTCGAAGGTGCCCTCGGCGGCGCCCTCCATGCGGAAGTAGGCCTGGAGCGGGAGGTCGACCTTCACGCCCGCCGGGACGTACACGAACGAGCCGCCCGACCAGATCGCGCCGTGCAGCGCCGAGAACTTGTTGTCCTGCGGCGGCACGCACTTGGTCATGAAGTACGGCTCGACGAGCTCGGGGTACTCCTGCACCGCGGTGTCCATCGAGCAGAAGATGATCCCCTGCTTGCGGTACTCCTCCTTGAGCCCCTCGTAGACCGGCTCCTGGCGCCACACGCCGACGACCCCGGCGAGGTGCTCACGCTCGGCCTGGGGGATGCCGAGGTCCTCGTAGGTCTTCTTGATCTGCTCGGGGACGTCGTCCCACGAGTTGTAGCGGCCGGCCTCTGGTGGGCTGTAGAGCGTGAGCTCGTCGAAGTGCAGGCCGGAGAGGTCGACGCCCCAGGTGGGGATGGGCTTCCGCTCGAAGATCTCGAGCGACTTCAGCCGCTTGGCGCGCATCCACTCCGGCTCGCCCTTGATCTTCGAGAGCTCCTCCACGACCTCGCGAGAGATCCCCTTGCGTGTGACGAGCTGGCCCTGCTCGTTCTCGACGATCGCGCTGGGCTTCGGGATTCGCGTCTTGTCGGTGGCAGCCATCTAATTCCTTGCTCCAGGGTCGGTATTCAGAACCGAATGATAGAGGCCCGCGCGGGTGTCTCCGGCGCCGCCGCTCGGAAGGCGCGCGGCCGCTCGGGAGGCGCGGGCGCACGAGCCATGCCGAGGAGCACGGCGATCGGCGGCGACGGCAGCCTGCCGTCACGTATCACGCTCCCCCCTCCGCATCCACGGCGGCGGGGGCGGGCTGCCGCGGCCGCGGGCCGCGGAGCTCGAGCTCCGCGATCAGCTCCTCGACGGTCAGGTCGAGCTGCCACAGCTGCGGCCAGAGGACGAGCTCGAGGCCGTCGGGGAGGGAGAGTCCAGGGATCGATTCGGGTGTCATCGGCGCTCCTTCGGTGACTCGCGCCGGCGCAGCGGCCGGGGGGAGGGTTGCGTCGCGAAACCCACCATAGGGCGGGCGGTTGTGTGAAGCAACTCACCGTGACTACAATCACGCAAGGTGCTGAGGCGCGACTACGACACGCAGGTCTGCTCGATCGCCCGGACGCTCGAGGTGATCGGTGAGCGCTGGACGATCCTGATCATCCGCGACACCTTCAACGGCATCCGCCGCTTCGAGGACTTCCAGCGCAGCCTCGGCATCGCCCGCAACGTGCTGAGCGCGAGGCTGCAGCGGCTCGTGAACGAAGGCATCCTCGAGAAGCGCCTCTACGAGGAGCGCCCGCGCCGCTACGAGTACCGGCTCACCGAGAAGGGCAAGGACCTCTTCCCGGTCCTGATGGCGCTCGTCCGCTTCGGCGACCGCCACCGCGCGCCCGACGGGCCGCCCTACCGGTACTTCCACCGCGGCTGCGGCGGCGAGGCGACGACGCGGGTCTGCTGCGACCGCTGCGGCGCAGACGTGGGGCCGCGCGACCTCTCCAAGGAGCCCGGGCCGGGGCTCTCCGAGCGGCGCGCGGCCTGACGCTCGATCGGCCCGCGGGGCGCGGGCGTCCGAGCTAGCCCTCGGGCCAGGAGGCGTCGCCCGTCGTGGCGCCGCGCAGGACCTTCAGGTTGAGCAGCGCGCACTTGCGGCGCGTGGGGGAGATCTCGATGCCGAGCTGCTCGATCACCCAGCTCGCCGGGAGCTTCGCGATCTCGTCGACGCTCATCCCCACGATCTCCTCCGAGACGATCGACGCCGCGGCCTGCGAGATCGCGCAGCCCTGACCGTGGAAGCGGACGTCCGTGACCTTCCCCTCGTCGTCGACGCGCAGGTGCACGCCCAGCTCGTCGCCGCAGAGGGGGTTGTGGTCGTGGGCCTCGAGGTCGTGCGGCTCGAGCTCGCCGAAGTTGCGCGGGTTCTTGTAGTGGTCGAGGATGAAGTCCCTGTAAAGCGCGTCCATCTCAGTCAGCGCGGGCCCTGCAGATCCGCGCCTGGCTTTGTCCTCGGTCGCTCGTGTGCCGGTCGCACACGTCGCTCCCTGCGTCCTCGCCAGGCTTGATTTTCGGACCCGTTCATCGGTCTTCCTAGAGGCCGAACACGCGGCGGGCCTCGTGGAGCGCCTCGACGAGGCGGTCCACCTCCTCGCGCGTGTTGTAGACGTGGAACGACGCCCGCGCCGTCGCCGGCACGCCCATCCTGCGCATCAGCGGCTGGGCGCAATGGTGGCCCGCCCGCACGGCGACCCCGGAGCGGTCGCAGATCTCCGCGATGTCGTGCGGATGGACGCCGTCGATCGCGAACGACACGACGCCGCCCCGGGCGTCGGCGTCGGCCGGGCCGGGCACGTGGATCCCCGGAACCTCCGGCAGCCGCGCGAGCGCGTACGCGGTCAGGTCGCGCTCGTGGGCGCGCACGTTCTCCATGCCGATCGCGTCGAGATAGTCGATCGCCGCTCCGAGGCCCACCGCCTCGGCGATCGGCGAGGTGCCCGCCTCGAACTTCGCGGGGAGCTCGTCCCAGGTGGAGGAGTCGAAGTCGACCGCCGAGATCATGTGGCCGCCCGAGAGGAACGGGGGCATCGACTCGAGCAGCTCCCGCCGGCCGTGCAGGACGCCGATGCCGGTCGGCCCGAGCGCCTTGTGCCCGGTCCAGGCGTAGAAGTCGGCGTCGACGTCGGAGACGGAGAAGGGAAGCTGCGGCACCGCCTGCGAGCCGTCCACGAGCGTGACGGCGCCCGCGGCCCGCGCCCGGGCAACGATCTCGGCGACCGGGTTGATCGTCCCGATGACGTTCGACACGTGGGTGACGGCGACGAGCCGCACGCGCCCCTCGGCGAGCACGCGGTCGAGCTCGTCGAGCGACAGCTTGCCCTCGTCGGAGACCGTCAGGTAGCGCAGCCGCGCGCCCGTGCGCCGGCACGCCTCCTGCCAGGGCACGAGGTTCGAGTGGTGCTCCATCTCGGTGATGAGGACCTCGTCGCCCGGCCCCAGGTTGCTGCCGCCCCATGAGTAGGCCACGAGGTTGATCGCCTCCGTGGCGTTGCGGGTGAAGACGGTCGTCTTCGGCTCCCAGCCGACGAACTCCGCGACCCGCTCGCGCGCGCCCTCGAACAGCTCGGTCGCCTCGCGGCCGAGCTCGTAGACGCCGCGGTGGACGTTCGCGTTCGACTCGCGGTAGTAGCGGTCCATCGCCGCGAGCACCTGCACGGGCTTCTGCGAGGTGGCCGCCGAGTCGAGGTACGCGAGCGGCCGGCCGTTCACCGCGCGCTCGAGCACGGGGAAGTCCGCGCGGACCTCCGAGAGCGGCTTGTTGGCGACCGTGGCCATCAGCGCTGCGCGATGTACTCCTCGACCTC
This sequence comes from Thermoleophilaceae bacterium, assembly GCA_019683805.1. Classification (GTDB taxonomy): domain Bacteria; phylum Actinomycetota; class Thermoleophilia; order Solirubrobacterales; family Thermoleophilaceae; genus JADGHQ01. The sequence continues at coordinate 14,340 of JADGHQ010000043.1, read as the reverse complement.
CGCGGCCGCCTCGGTCAGCTTGCCCGCGATGCGCTCGCGCACGACCGCCTCGAGCACCTCGTCGTCGAGCTTCTGGACGATCTCCTCGAAGTAGCCCTCGACGAGGATGCGGATGGCCTCGAGGCGGGGCACGCCGCGCGTCTGCATGTAGAAGACCTGCTCCTCGTCGATCTCGCCGACCGTGCCCCCGTGCGAGGCCGAGACGCTGTCGGTCTTGACGATCAGCGACGGGATGGCGTCCGCCTTGGCCTTCGGCGAGAGCAGCATCGAGTGGGTCTGGAGGTAGGTGTTGGTCTCCTGCGCGCCGTGGACGATCTCGATCAGGCCCTCGTACGACGCGCGCGACTCGCCGGTGAGCGCGCCCTTGAAGACCGTGTCGCCCGTGGTGTGGCCCTGCTCGTGCAGGTCGGTCGTGAACACGTCGAGGTGCTCGTCGCGCTCGGTGAAGTAGAGGCCGTTGTGGCGCATGTCGGCGCCGCGCTCGGCGGTGATGATGTCGAGGGTCTGCTTGGTCAGGCGCCCGCCGAGGTAGATCGGCACCCAGCCGCAGTGGGCGTCGGCCGCGATCTCGACGCGCTTGGTGGAGATGTCGTGCACCTCGCCCGCGCCCCAGTCCTGGAGGTGCGCGAGCTTCACGTTCGAGCTCGGCCGGCAGTAGAGCTCGAAGCCGCCCGCGTGCAGCGCCTGGCCCTCGAAGTCGGGCGCCAGGCAGTACTCGCGCAGGTAGGCCTTCGAGCCCTCGTCGACGATCGCGAGCGTGTGCGCGTACTGCGCCGTGCCCGGCTCGTCGATCAGGTAGACGACCTGCAGCGGCTTGTCGATCGCGATGTCGCGCGGCACGTACACGAACGCGCCGCCGGTCCAGAACGCGGCCGACGCGGCGGGGAACTTGCCCTCCTTCTCCGAGAGCCGCTTCATGTACCAGCGCTCGACGAGCTCGGTGTGCTCCTCGACCGCCTGCTCGAGCGGCATCACGATCAGGCCCTGCCCCGCGAGGGCGGGGTCGACCTCGGTGTAGACGGTGCTCGCGCCGCGCTGGACGATCAGCCCCGCGAGCTCCTCGCCGCGGAGCGCGTCGGTCACGACCGGGCTCAGCTCGTCGAGCGAGGCGACGGGGTCGTAGCGGCGCGGGCCGAGCTCGTCGAGCCGCAGCTTGCGCAGGCTCGTGGTCCAGAAGCCCGAGCGCCGCCAGGTCGGGATCGGCTCGCGCTCGTAGACCTCGAGCGCCGCCTTGCGCCTCTCCTCGAGGAAGCTAGGCGGCACCGGCGCCCACCTCCTCGCGGATCCAGTCGTAGCCCTGCTCCTCGAGGTGGTCCGCCAGCTCGGGGCCGCCCTCGCGCACGATCCTGCCGTCGAGCATGATGTGGACGAAGTCGGGCCGGACGTAGTTCAGGATGCGCGTGTAGTGCGTGATGATGAGCGTGCCCATCTCGGGCCCGCGCAGCGCGTTCACGCCGTCGGCGACGATCCTGAGCGCGTCGATGTCGAGGCCCGAGTCGGTCTCGTCGAGCACCGCGAACTCCGGCTTGAGCATCGCCATCTGGAGGATCTCGGCGCGCTTCTTCTCGCCGCCCGAGAAGCCCTCGTTCAGGTAGCGGCTCGTGAACTGCGGGTCGACCTTGAGGAGCTCCATGTTCGCGCGCAGGATCTGGCCGAACTCCTTCACGGAGATGGGCTCCTCGCGCTTGGCGTTGACCGCCGTGCGCAGGAAGTTCGCGACCGAGACGCCCGGGATCGTCGCCGGGTACTGGAAGGCCATGAACACGCCGGCGCGGGCGCGCTCGTCCGGCTCGGCCTCGGTGATGTCCTCGCCGTTGAGGAGGATCTGCCCCTCGGTGACCTCGTAGTTGGGGTTGCCCATGATGGTGTTGGCGAGCGTGCTCTTGCCCGAGCCGTTCGGGCCCATCAGCGCGTGCGTCTCGCCCCTGCGGACGACGAGGTCGACCCCCTTCAGGATCTCCTTCTCCTCGGTGCGGACGTGAAGGTTCTTGATCTCCAGGCTCATACAGCCGCTTTCTTCCTCGCTCGTGTCTGGGTCAACTCTGACAGCGCGATGTCCTCGAGCGTGCCGACGATCGCTCCCCTCACCCGCGTCCAGAGCAGCTTCGTGGGGCAGGGGCGGTCGGCTGTAGCCTCGCGCGAGCACACGAGCCGGCCGTCGGGATCGGCGGAGATGCACTCGATGGGCGCGATCTCGCCTTCGAGCGCAGCCACCACCTCGGCCATCGTGATCTCATCGGCGGGACGCGCGAGCGTGTAGCCGCCGTGCGCGCCGCGCCGGCTCTCCACGAGCCCGGCGCGGCGGAGCCGCTGGACGAGGTGCTCGAGATAGGCGAGCGGAAGGCCCTCGGCCTCGGCGATCGCGCCGAGCGAGACCGGTCCGGTTCCGTCGCGCGAGGCGAGGTGCGCCATGATCCGCACGCCGTACTCCGCTTTCGTCGAGAACATCATCTTTCGAACACCTACCTGGAAGGTAGGATACGCGGCCGCGCCCCGGCGCGGGGGAGGAGGCGGGCCTGACCGGGAGCATGCGCGGCGGCCGTTCGGCCAGGCCCCCCACCGGGCCGGCCTCCTGCTTGCGGCCGGCCCGGCGGGGGCGCTGCGAATCAGGGCGCGACGCGGAGGACGCGGCCGCCACCGGCGCCGAATCCGAACCCTCGCTCCGAGACGTAGAAGACGCCGCGCGGGCCGACGGTCATCGCCGTCGGGAACGTGAGCCCCGACACCACCGTTCCGTCCGCTCGCCCGGCTCGGACCCTCACGATCCGACCGGTGCCCGGAACCGGGTCGCCGCCGCTCGTGCTCATCTCGAGCGCGTACAGCCTGCCGCCGCGGAACGCCAGCCCGAGCACCTTCTCGAGGCCCGACGCGCGGACGCGCAGCCGCCCGTTCGGATCGATGGCGAAGACGTGCTCGTCGCCCGCCTGGTCCTCGGCTCCGAACTCGCCCAGGTTGCCGACGTAGAAGACGCCGCGGCGGACGAGCGCGGTGGGCACGACGTGGCCCTGGCTCGCCGAGATGTCGACCACCCGGCTGACGTTGCCCCTCGGCGTGATGCGGTCGAGCTCGCCGTGGTTCGGCTCGACGGCGTACAGCACGCCGCGCGAGGCGATCATGCTGTACCAGGTCCCGTCCGGCTCGAAGTCCGCGGCCTCGGGCCGGGCCACGGGATGCGCGGCGAGGAAGGCGCTCAGGTCGGCGACCAGCGACCAGGAGCCGTTCGAGCGCACCCGGATCACGCCGTTCGGGACGGTCGGGACGCCGTGCGAGCAGCCGGCGCCCGCGAGCAGCGCGTAGAGCCTGCCGCGGATGAACGCCACGTCCGCGGCTCCGCTCACGGAACCGCCTGTCGCGGCGCTCGTCTGGCTGGATGGCAGGCCGGTCACGAGGTGCGTCACCGAGCCCCTCCGGGAGATCCTCGAGATCCGCCCCCCGAGCGTGTCGTCGTTCGTGCTGCCCGTGTAGGGACCGACCGGGGGCACCACCTGCGCGCACTGGGCGGGCGTGGTCGAGTTGGAGCCGCCCAGGCCGCCCTCGGCCACGTAGAGGCGCCTGTCGGGACCGAACTTCAGGCCGCGCGGGTTGTTGAGCCCGCTCGCGAAGACCGAGACCTTCGCGCCGTGCGTCCTCGCGGACGCCGGGGCGCTCGCGACGAGCCCCACGACCGCGACTGCTGCGAAAACGGCGAGCGAGAACGTCCTCATCGCCTCTCCTCTCGGGACGGAGCCTGGTTTCGAGGGCCTGTTCCCGGAATGGGGACGGCTACGCGCGCGACCGGCGCGAGCGCGCCAGCCTCACGAAGTGGTCGAGCGCCGCGGGGTTCGCGAGCGAGTCGCGGCTCGCCGCCTGCTCGGGCGGCGTGCCCATCAGGATGCGCTTCACCGGCACCTCGAGCACCTTGCCCGAGAGCGTGCGCGGCACCTCGGCGATCTGCGAGATGTCGTCGGGCACGTGCCGGGGCGAGCAGTCATCGCGGATGCGCGCCTTGATGCGGGCGCGCAGCTCGTCGTCGAGGGCGAGGCCCTCGCGCAGCACCACGAACAGCGGCATCCACGAGGAGCCGTCCTTGCGGCCGACGTCGACCACGAGCGCGTCGATCACCTCGTCGAGCGCGAGCACCGCGCGGTAGATCTCGCTCGTCCCCATGCGGACGCCGCCGCGGTTGATGGTCGAGTCCGAGCGTCCGTAGATGATCGCGGTGCCGCGCGAGGTGATCTCGATCCAGTCGCCGTGGCGCCAGACGCCGGGGTAGGTGTCGAAGTAGCTCGCGCGGTAGCGGCTCCCGTCCGGATCGCCCCAGAAGCAGACCGGCATCGACGGCATCGGCTGCGTGATCACGAGCTCGCCCACCTCGTCGACGAGCGGCCTGCCGTCGGGGTCGAACGCCTGCACGTCCGCGCCGAGCGCCCGCGCCTGCAGCTCGCCGCGGTAGACGGGCAGGAGCGGCGTGCCGCCGACGAAGGCCGTGCAGACGTCGGTGCCGCCGCTCGTCGAGAACAGCCACGTGTCGCGGCCCAGGTGCTCGTACACCCAGTCGAAGCCCTCGGGCGAGAGCGGCGAGCCGGTGGAGCCGACGCTGCGCAGCGCCGAGAGGTCGCGCCCGGCGCCCGGCTCGACGCCCGCCTTCATGCACGCGGCGATGTAGCCGGCGCTCGTGCCGAAGCACGTCATGCGCGTGCGCGCCGCGAGGTCCCAGAGCACGCCCATGTCGGGGAAGCCCGGGCTGCCGTCGTAGAGCACGATCGCGGCGTCGCCGAGCAGCCCCGACACGAGGAAGTTCCACATCATCCAGCCGGTCGTGGTGAACCAGAACAGCCGGTCGCCCGCGCGCGCGTCGACGTGCAGGTTGAGCTTCTTGAGGTGCTCGAGCAGGATGCCGCCCTGGCCCTGCACGATCGCCTTCGGCAGCCCGGTCGTGCCGGAGGAGTAGAGCACCCAGAGCGGGTGGTCGAAGGGCACGCGCTCGAACTCGAGCGGGCCCGGCTCGGCTGTGAGCTCCTCCCACGAGATCGCCTTCGCGAGCCCGCCGTGGCGGGGCTCGGCGCGCAGGTAGGGGAGGACCACGATGCGCTCGAGCGACGGCATGCCGCGCTCGAGCTCGGCGATCGTCCCCAGGCGGTCGAAGTCGCGCCCGTTGTAGCGGTAGCCGTCGACCGCCAGCAGCACCTTCGGCTCGATCTGCGCGAAGCGGTCGATCACGCTGCGCGCGCCGAACTCGGGCGCCGCGCTCGACCACACGGCGCCGAGGCTCGCGGTCGCGAGGAAGGCCGCGATCGTCTCCGGGATGTTCGGCATGTAGGCCGCGACCCGGTCGCCGCGGCCGACCCCGGCCGCGACGAGCCCGGCGCGCACGCGCGCCGTCACGTCCCGCAGCTCGGCCCACGTGAGCTGCCCGCGCTCGCGCGTCTCGGACGCGTGCAGGATCGCCACGCGCTCGTCCGGCTTGCGGCGGAAGACGTGCTCGGGGTAGCTCAGGCGCACGTCCGGGAACCACTTCGCGCCGGGCATCGAGCGGTCGGAGAGCACGACCTCGCGCGAGCCGTCGGCCTGCACGTCGAAGTGGTCCCAGATCGACGCCCAGAAGGCGTCGAGCTCGCGCACCGACCACTCCCACAGCTCGTGGTAGCCGTCGAAGGAGAGCCCGCGCTCGGACGCGAGCCAGCGCATGTAGCGCGCCATCAGCGAGCGCTCGCGCAGCTCGCGCGGCGGCTCCCAGAGAACGGCCGGCTGGCTCGCGATCTCCATCGCCGGAGCGATTAGTACCAGCTAGAGCCGCTGGAGCAGGCGGATGTCGTGCGCGATCCGGTCGGGCGTGAGCTGGCCGTAGGGGAAGCCGACGCGCTGGAGGCCCTGCCGGTCGACGAGCACGACGCGGGCCTGGTGCTCGACCTCGGTGGTCTGCGGCTGGATCGCGTAGCCGCGCCAGAGCTTCTGGATCTCCTTCTCGGGGCCGAGCACCCAGGTCACGTCGACGTCCTGCTTGGCGTTGAAGGCGCGTGCGCTCGCGGGCGTGTCGTGCCGCGGGTCGACCGAGATGGCGAGCGCCGGCACCCGGCCGCCGAGCCGCTGCCGGGCCTGCGTGACGATCTTCGCCTCCACCGGGCAGGTCTCCTCGCAGTGCGAGTAGAGGAAGGTGACGATCACCGCCTCGCCGCGGAAGCGGCTCCAGGAGATCGACCTGCCGTCCTGGTCGGTGAGGTCGCGGAAGTCCGGCGCCCTCACGCCCGCGGGCATGAGCGACCCCTCGAAGCCCCGCCCGCTCGGCGCGGGCTCGTCGCGGCTTGCGATCGCGAGCGCCACGATCGCGCCGAGCGCGATCGTCGCCGTCAGGACGAGCGCGAGCAGGCGGCGCCGGGTCATCGCCATGCGGAAACCGTAGCCGCCGGACCGATATGGGGTCGCGACCGGGTGCCGAAACGGCGCGAACTGGGCACAATGGGGGCGGAGGCTTGTGGCGGCCGCCCGGCCGCGGCCGGCTTCCGCAGCGTTTCTTGGGTCTAAGATCGGGGCGCCGTCGAGGCGCCCCGATCTGCTTTTCCGAAGCGTCCGGGCGGCGCTCGCAGCGCGCGCAGGAGGGCTGCGCCCGCCTAGCTATACTTTCTGAAGTAGCAAAGCCCGACCCTTTTCCAGGAGTTTCCCCAAGATGCCAACCGGCGCCGAGATCATCCAGCAGATCAAGCAGCGCATCAGGGAGGTCGACCCCAGCGAGGTCCACAAGCTCGCCTCGAACGGGCAGGCGGACGACGTCGTCCTGATCGACGTTCGCGAGCAGCACGAGTTCGAGGAGTCGCACATCCCCGGCGCGATCCACGTGCCGCGCGGCCACCTCGAGTCGCGCGTCGAGGGCGCCGCGCCCGACAAGTCCAAGCGCGTGATCGTCTACTGCCAGTCGGGCAACCGCTCGGCGCTCGCGGCCAACACGATGCAGGAGCTGCTCGGCTACGAGAACGTCGAGTCGATGACCGGCGGCATCACGCTCTGGAAGGACCGCGGCTACGAGGTCGAGGTCCCGCGCTCGCTCACCGCCGAGCAGCGCAGCCGCTACTCGCGCCACCTGCTGATCCCGGAGATCGGGCTCGAGGGCCAGCTCAAGCTGCTCGACGCGAAGGTGCTGCTGCTCGGCGCCGGCGGCCTCGGCTCGCCGGTCGCGCTCTACCTCGCCGCCGCGGGCGTCGGCACGCTCGGCATCGTCGACGACGACGAGGTGGATCTCTCGAACCTCCAGCGCCAGGTCGCGCACACCAACGACCGCATCGGCATGCCGAAGGTCGACTCGGCCGAGGAGGCGATCCGGGGCATCAACCCCGACGTGAACGTCGTCAAGTACAAGACGCGCCTCTCGGCGGACAACATCATGGAGGTCATCGAGGGATACGACGTCATCGTCGACGGCGCGGACAACTTCCCGACGCGCTACCTCCTCAACGACGCGAGCGTGCGCCTCGGCATCCCGGTCGTGTCGGCCTCGATCCTCGGCTTCGACGGCCAGCTCTCGGTGTTTATCCCCTACGAGGGGCCGTGCTACCGCTGCCTCTACCCGACGCCGCCCCCGGCCGAGCTCGCCCCGAGCTGCGGAGCGAACGGGGTGCTCGGCGTGCTGCCCGGCACGATGGGCCTGCTGCAGGCCACCGAGGTGATCAAGCTGATCACGGGCGCGGGCGACGTGCTCTCCGGGCGCCTGCTGCTCTACGACGCGCTCGCCGCCACCTTCACCGAGCTGAAGGTGCGCCGCGACCCCGAGTGCCCGATTTGCTCGCGCGACCCGAGCGAGATCTCCGACGAGGAGATGGGCGTCTTCCCGGACTACGAGGCATTCTGCGCGGCCGCCGGCTAGTAGGCTGCCGGACCGCATATGGCAACAGTCAAGATCCCACCCGTGCTCAGGCCGTCCGTGGGCGGTGCCAAGGAGATCGAGGTCGAGGGCGCGAACGTCGGCGAGGTGCTGCGCGGCGTGGCCGAGCGCCACCCCTCCACGCAGAGCCAGCTCTTCCAGGAGAGCGGCGAGCTGAACCGCTACGTCAACGTCTACGTCAACGACGAGGACGTGCGCGTGCTCGACGGCCTCGAGACCGCGATCGGCCCGAGCGACACGGTCGTGATCCTGCCGGCGATGGCCGGCGGCGCGCGCTAGCGGCGGGCGCCGCGCGCCTCGCCCGGTGTCACGCCCCGGGCGGGATGCGCAAGGTCTCCGTCGAGCCCGCGCGGCAACTACACTTTTTGAAGCAATGGTCGAGCCACAGCTCGAGAACAGGCCCTGTGGGGGCAAGTACGGGGACATCGTCCAGGCGATCGGCAACACGCCGCTCGTCGAGCTCAAGCGGCTCTCGCCGAAGCCGGGCGTGCGCATCTACGCGAAGCTCGAGAGCGCCAACCCGACGGGCTCGGTCAAGGACCGCGTGGCCCGCGCGCTGATCGAGGACGCCGAGGAGAAGGGGCTCATCCGCCCCGGCCAGACGATCCTCGAGCCGACCTCCGGGAACACCGGCATCTCGCTCGCGATGATCTGCGCGCGCAAGGGCTATCCGCTCAAGGTCGTGATGCCCGACAACGTGACCGCGGAGCGCACGCAGCTGCTGCGCATGTACGGCGCCGAGATCGTCTACTCGCCGGGCGCCCAGGGCTCGAACGGCGCGGTGGCGATGGCGCTCGAGATGGCGGAGGCCGACCCGGACTACTACATGCCGTATCAGTACGGCAACGAGGCGAACCCGCTCGCGCACTACAACGGCACGGCGGTCGAGATCCTCGAGGAGCTCGACGAGGTGACCGCCTTCGTCGCGGGCCTCGGCACGGGCGGCACGCTGATGGGCAACGCGCGCCGGCTCAAGGAGGAGAGCCCCGACACGCTGATCGTCGCCGCGGAGCCGCTCCAGGGCGAGCTCGTGCAGGGGCTGCGCTCCCTCGACGACGGCTTCATCCCGCCGATCATCGACCTCTCGCTGCTCGACCGGAAGATCTTCGTCTCGAACCGCGACGCGGTGCTCTGGACCCAGAGGCTGCTGCGCGAGGAGGGGCTGTTCGTGGGCGTCTCGAGCGGCGCGATCGCCTCGATCGCCGTGCGCGTCGCGAGCGAGCTCGACGAGGGCAACGTGGTGTTCATCGTGGCCGACGGCGGCTGGAAGTACCTCAGCTCGGGCGTCTACACGAAGAGCATCGAGGAGCTCGAGGACTCGCTCGAGTCGGCGTCGTTCTGGTAGGCCGCCGCCCTGCGCAGACGGGGGAAATAGCGGTGGCGGCGGCCGTGTCGCCGGGCCGCTAGCCCTGCTGCGAGATCCAGCCGAGGATCGCGCGCGAGTGCGCGATCACGGTGCCGTCCGGCAGCTTGAGCGCCGGCAGCTTCGTGTCGCCTGTCGCCGCGCGGAGCGCGTCGCGCGAGCCCTTGCGCAGGAACGGGATCGGGCTGCCGTGCGCGGCGACCACCTTCTCGTAGTCGATGCCGGCGGAGCGCAGCGCCGCCTGCACCCGGCCGCACGGGTGCAGCGGCGCTCCCCGGTCGTCGCCGTGGCAGACGTAGAGCGTGGGCTTCCCGGCCATTGTGGTCCTCCTGCTCGTGGTCGCGTGCTCGAGGTGGGGACCGGTTCTCGACGTGGAACTCATCGGGCCTCGGAACGACGATCTCGCCGCGGGGCAGCCATAGCTGCCGTCGATCGGGCTCTGAGCGGCGGCTCGGCTCTAGCCGGGCGGGCCGGAGAGCCCGTCGCGGTCGCGCGCGTCCTGCTCGCTCGCGAGCGCCTCCCGGAACTCGCGGACCCCGCGCCCCACGCTGCGGGCGGCCTCGGGCAGCCGCCTGGGACCGAGCACGATCAGCGCGACGATCAGGACGACGATCAGCTCGAGCGGTCCGACGTTCGGCATGCGTCCACGATAGCTCGACGGCCCCCGCGAGCGCGCGCGCGGCGGCCGGCGCGCCGCTCGAGCGCGACGGCCTATTAGCCTTCGGCCCGTGCGGATGACCAGGGCGCAGTGGGACGAGCTGATCGCGCACGCGCGCGCGGAGGCCCCGAACGAGTGCTGCGGGTACCTGCGCGCGCGTGACGGGCACGTCGACGCCGTGTACCGCGCGGTCAACGAGCGCCGGTCGCCGTACGGCTACACGCTCGACAGCAAGAGCCTGCTGGCCGCCAACGACCTCGACGACGACGGTTGGGAGGTGGGCATCTACCACTCCCACCCGCGCAGCGCCGCCGAGCCGTCGCAGACGGACATCAACCTCGCCACCTACCCGCACTGGATCTACCTGATCGTCTCGCTCGCGGGCGATCCGGTGGTGCGCGCGTGGCGGATCGCGGACGGTCGTGTCGAGGAAGAGCCGATCGAGGTCTCCTAGCGCGCTCGTCTGCCCGCGCTGCGGCGCCGCTCACCCGCTGAGCGAGCGCTACTGCAACGAGTGCGGGATGCTGCTCGTCCACGCCGGCGAGCGCTCGCCGCTCGAGCCCCTGAGCGAGGCGCACGAGCGCGCCCGCAAGATCCGGCCCGAGTACTCCCACGGCGAGCCGCTGCGGGTCGCGAGCGCCGCCCACCAGGCGGAGGCCGAGTGGATCCAGAACCTCCTGCTCGAGGAGGGGATACCGAGCCTCGTCAGGCGCAGCGCGGGCTTCGAGGTGCCCGACTTCCTCGCCGCCGGCCCGCGCGACGTGCTCGTGCCCGAGTCGGGCGTCGAGGCCGCGCGCGACGTGCTGCTCCAGGCCGACCTCGGCCGCTCGCTCGCCTCCGCGCCCGACCCCGCGCAGCCCCGCCGCGCGGCGCTCGTCGCGCTCGCGCTCGTTGCGGGCGCGGCGCTCGCCTCGCTGATCGCCTGGGAGCTCGTCCGCGCGCTCGGGTGACGTCGGCGTCATCTCCGCGGTCGCAGGCCCTCCCATCGGTTAGCCTGCCGCGCATGGACTTCTCACCGTCTCCGCAGGTCGAGAGCCTGCTCGAGCGCATTCGCGCGTTCATGGACGACCACGTCTACCCCGTCGAGCGGGAGGCCTTCGCGGCGCTCGACGAGGAGGTGCGCCCCGGGGTCGCGTATCCCCGGATCATCGTCGAGCTGCGTGAGCGCGCGAAGGCCGAGGGCCTCTGGAACCTCTTCCTGCCGGACGAGCGCTACGGACCCGGGCTCACGAGCTGGGAGTACGGGATGCTCTGCGAGGAGATGGGGCGCAGCCCGGTCGCGCCGATGGTGTTCAACTGCGCGGCGCCCGACACGGGCAACATGGAGATCCTCGCGGAGCACGGCAGCGAGGAGCAGAAGGAGCGCTGGCTGCGGCCGCTGCTCGAGGACCACGTCCGGAGCTGCTTCTCGATGACCGAGCCGGAGGTGGCGGGCTCGGACCCGACGCTGCTCCAGACCCGCGCCGAGCTCGACGGCGACGAGTGGGTGATCAACGGGCACAAGTGGTTCACCTCCGGCGCGGTGGGCGCGAGCTTCGCGATCGTGATGGCGGTGACCGACCCCGACGCCCCGCCGCACAGGCGCGCCAGCATGATCATCGTGCCGATCCCCAACGAGGGCTTCGAGCTCGTTCGGCCCGTGCCGGTCATGGGCCACGACGGCGGCCCTGGCCACTGCGAGATCCGCTACGAGGACTGCCGCGTGCCGGCCTCGAACCTGCTCGGCGAGCGCGGCGCCGGCTTCGTGATCGCGCAGGACCGGCTCGGTCCCGGCCGCATCCACCACTGCATGCGCGCGATCGGCGGCGCCCAGCGGGCCTTCGAGATGATGTGCCGGCGCGCGAACGAGCGGGTGGCCTTCGGCGGGCCGCTCGCCGAGAAGCAGTTCGTGCAGGACTTCATCGCGCGCTCGCGCATGGAGATCGAGGCCGCGCGCCTGATGACCCTCCACGCCGCCTGGAAGATGGACACCCAGGGCAAGCGCGCCGCGCGCCAGGAGATCTCGATGATCAAGGTCGTCGCGGCGAACATGTACATGGACGTGCTCGACCGCGCGATCCAGGTCCACGGCGCGCTGGGCGTCTCCGACGACACCGTGCTCGCGCCGATGTGGCGCTTCGGACGCATGCTGCGCCTGGCCGACGGGCCCGACGAGGTCCACAAGATGGTGATCGCGCTGCGCGAGCTGAACCGCTATCGGGCCGAGGAGCACGCGAATGCCTGAGCTGACGACGACCGCCGCGGCCGACTTCGGGCTGACGGAGGAGCAGCAGGACTTCGTGCGCGCGGTGCGCGAGTTCTGCGCGCGCGAGTGCACGCCGGAGAAGGTGCGCGAGCTGCTCGCGGGCGAGGACGGCCATCATTCCGACGAGATGGCGCGGCGGATGGCCGAGCTCGGCTGGTACGGCCTCTGCATCCCCGAGGAGTACGGCGGCTCGGGCGGGACCTTCCTCGACGCCGTCCTCTTCCTCGAGGAGTGGATGCGGGGCGAGGCGCCGATCGGCGCCTACGGCGTCACGCTGATCGTCGTGGGGGCGCTCAACAGGTTCGGCACCGAGGAGCAGAAGCGCGACCTGCTCGGGCGCGTGGCGCGCGGCGGCTCGCTCGCGATCGCGATGTCGGAGCCCGAGGCCGGCTCGGACGTCGCCTCGCTGCGCGCTCAGGCGCGGCTCGAGAGCGGCGAGTGGGTCCTGAACGGCTCGAAGATGTGGTGCTCGTACGCGCACAAGGCGAGCCACACGCTGATCGTCTGCCGCACGCGCGAGGGCGGCTCGCGGCACGAGGGCCTCTCGATGATCTTCGTGCCGCGCGACGCCGAGGGCTTCACCATCACGCCGATCGACACGATGGGCGGGCGCGAGACGAACGAGCTCCACCTCGACGGCGTGCGCGTGCCGGAGGACGCGCTGCTCGGCGTGGAGGGCGAGGGCTGGACGCAGCTCATGGCCGGCCTCAACAACGAGCGCGTGATCCTCGCCGCGATGGCGCTCGGGCTCGCCCAGCGCGCGTTCGACCGGACGCTCGCCTACGTGAAGGAGCGCCGCCAGTTCGGCCGCCCGGTGGGGTCGTTCCAGGCGCTACAGCACCGGCTCGCGGACCTCGCCACCGAGCTCGTGCAGGCGCGGCTGCTCGTGCGCTGGGTGGCGCGGCTGACCGACGAGGACCCGACGCGGATGCTGCCGCAGGAGGCGTCGATGGCGAAGCTCGCCGCCACCGAGCTCGCCAAGAAGGTGACGCTCGAGGGAGTGCAGATGATGGGCGGCTACGGCTACGCCACCGAGTACCCGATGGAGCGCTATCTGCTCTCCGCGGTCGTGACGACGATCTACGGCGGCACGTCCGAGATCCAGCGCAACATCATCGCGCGCACGCTGGGGCTGTAGGCGCCGGCCGGCGCCCCGCGCGTCCCGCGCTATACCTGGGGCTTGTGGCCCCGCGCTCGCGCATCCTGGGCTTCGGCTCGGCCGCCGCGCTCGTCCTCGCCGGCGCGGTGTGCGCCTTCGCGGTCGAGGGGCTGACGGGGCAGGTGCTCGCGATCGCGCTGATCACGGTCGGCCTCGGCCAGGCCGTCCTGCTCGTGTTCCTCGAGGTCGGGCTCAGCGAGGAGCGGGCGCTCGCGCAGGAGGAGGAGCGGCGCCGGCGGGAGGAGCGGCGCGATCCGGACCCCCGCCGCGCCCCGGGCGGCCCCCGCGCGGGCGGCACCGGGGCCTGCACTGAGCCGCTACCCCGCCCTGAGCTCGTCGAGGTGGCGCCGCCACGCCCGCTCGATCTCCCCGAAGGGCGCTCCGAACGCGTCCTCGAGGGTGCGCCGGGGGCCGGCGGAGCCGCCGCTGCGCACGAGCTCGAGGCAGGCGGAGCGGCCGGCCTGGCGCTCGAGCAGCGCGAGCACGGTGCCGCCGAGCACGACGGCGTCGCGCGCGGCGGGCGGGAAGCGCGGGCGCCCGCCCTCGCGCAGGCGGCGGACGATCGCAGGCCGCAGGTGCCGCACCTGGCCCGAGAGCCAGACCGCCGCGCCCTCGCACAGCCACGCCCAGCGCACGTAGTCGCGAAAGCTCCTCGCGCCGAAGGGCGGGGGCAGCAGGCTGCTGTTCGCGCCGATCACGAGGTGCGCGTACTCGTGCTCGGGCGAGCGCGCGAGCGCCTCGCGCGAGTCCGGCAGGCGCGACGCGCGGCGCTCGAGCGCGCGCGGGGCGAGCACGTGGATCTCGCGCGCCGAGAACCAGCCCGCGAAGTAGCGCCGCGCCGCCGGCGCCGCGATCGCTCGCGCCAGCGGCAGCCACGGCTGCGCGAGCGCGAGCTGGAGCGACGAGGGGTGGAGCACGACCGAGACATCGCCCGGGGTCACGGGGAAGAGCTCTGACAGCTCGGCCCGGAAGCGCTCGAGCGCGGCGAGAACCGCGTCGGCGCCCTCGGCGTCGCGCGTCTCGTGGCGCGCCGCGAACGAGAGCGATTCCGTCTCGACCCATG
>JADGHQ010000042.1 GCA_019683805.1 Thermoleophilaceae bacterium | reverse complement strand
CGTCTCCGGGGTCTTCGGACCCCGGCCTCGTTGAAGTGGGCCGCGCGCCTTTCGTGTCGCCGGGGCTCCACGTGTCTCCGGGGTCTTCGGACCCCGGCCTCGTTGAAGTAACCGCGTCCGGGACGCGGTCAAGGCGGTCGGCGAGATGTCTCCGGGGTCTTCGGACCCCGGCCTCGTTGAAGTCGCCGCTCCCGCTCGTCTTCTCGGTCAGCGCCTTGTCTCCGGGGTCTTCGGACCCCGGCCTCGTTGAAGGGCGCTGCGCGGCGTCCTCGATGCTGAGCGTCACGCCTGTCTCCGGGGTCTTCGGACCCCGGCCTCGTTGAAGGGAGGTCGGCACCTACACGGGCTGGCAGGACAACCTGCGCGCCGTCTCCGGGGTCTTCGGACCCCGGCCTCGTTGAAGCCCCACGGTCGTCGTTTAGGCTCGCGCCGCCCGTGCCCGTCTCCGGGGTCTTCGGACCCCGGCCTCGTTGAAGGAGCGACCCGGATCCCGGGTGGCTGCGTTGCGACGGCTCCGTCTCCGGGGTCTTCGGACCCCGGCTTCGTTGAAGGTTCGCGTTGCCGGGCGGTCCTTGCACTGCTTACGGGTCTCCGGGGTCTCCGGACCCCGGCCTCGTTGAAGCGCGAAGCGCAAGGCCGAGCGCGAGTGCCCGCAGTGCGGCGGTCTCCGGGGTCTCCGGACCCCGGCCTCGCTGAAGCTGCGTGGCGTGCGGGCAGCCGCTCCCGCGCCTGCGCGTCGTCTCCGGGGTCTCCGGACCCCGGCCTCGCTGAAGCACGAACCTGACGCCGCAGGTGTTCCTCCCCGCCCCGCTGTCTCCGGGGTCTCCGGACCCCGGCCTCGTTGAAGCCCGGCAGGTCGGGGTTCTCGACCTCGCCAACCTCCTGTCTCCGGGGTCTCCGGACCCCGGCCTCGTTCAAGCTGCCCGTGAAGCACCCCGCGGATCGTCTGGTCGTCCGGTCTCCGGGGTCTTCGGACCCCGGCCTCGTTGAAGCCCCACGGTCGTCGTTTAGGCTCGCGCCGCCCGTGCCCGTCTCCGGGGTCTCCGGACCCCGGCCTCGTACAAGCTGCCCGTGAAGCACCCCGCGGATCGTCTGATCGTCCGGTCTCCGGGGTCTTCGGACCCCGGCCTCGTTCAAGCTACGCGCAGCCGCTCGCGAAGGGCGTGGGGCACGCGAGTCTCCGGGGTCTTCGGACCCCGGCCTCGTTCAAGCTTCGAGGAGGCCTGGGCGGCGGGGGTGTCGAACGACCGCGTCTCCGGGGGTCTTCGGCCCCGGCTTCGTTAGGAGCGTCTGCGCCTGTCGCCCTGTCAGGCCGAGAGCCCGGCCGTCCCCTGGGGTCTTCGGACCCCGGCATCGTTCAAGCCTGACAGAAGCGTCCGACACGCCTGCTAGACATCAGGTCTCCGGGGTCTTCGGACCGGGGCTTCATTGAAGGAGTTCGAAGTAAGCAGCGTCGAAGTCGATCCCGGCGCGTCTCCGGGGGTCTTCGGCCCCGGCTTCGTTAGGGACCCTGCCGCCCTGTCAGGCCGAGAGCCCGGGCCGTCTCCGGTGTCTTCGGGCCCCGGCTTCGTTGAGGGTTCCCGACGCCCCACACCCACTCTTCGTCGCCGGGCGTCTCCGGGGGTCTTCCCGGCTTCGTTGAAGCTCGCGCGCCGGGGACGCCTCCCGCGCTCTGCCGAGTGCGGGCGGCAACCTCTACTTGACGGTGAGGGTGCCCTTCATGCCGCCCTGCTCATGCCCCGGCACCGAGCAGTAGAACTCGTACGTCCCGGGCTTGAGCCTGGCGGTGAACCTCGACGTGCCGCCCTGGCCGACCACCGCGCCCTTCTGGCTCACGCCGCCGCCCTTGATGGCGATGTCATGCGACACGGGCGACTTGTTCGGCATCACGAAGGTGACCTGGCCGGCCCTGGCGGTGGCCTTGCTCGTCGCGAAGCGCAGCGCCCCGCTCGGATCGGCCGCGATCGTGAGCGTTCCGTTCTGCTCCACCGCCGGCTTGGCGCTCGCCGCCTGCTGGCCGACCTGGGCGAGCTGGCCGGCGTCCTTGCCCGCCCGGCCCGCGGCGTAGGCGACATACGCCGCCACGTCGCGCGCGTCGTCCCCCTTCACGAGCTTGGCGGGCATGATGCTGCCGCGGCGCGGATGGTCGATCTGCCCGCGCACGACTCCCTCGATCGTGTCCGCGCCCAGCCCGTTGCGGCGCGCCGTGGAGAAGGCGTCGTCGAGGTTGGGCCCCTGCGTGCCCTTGGTCCCCGCGCGGGCGAGCGTGTGACAGCTCCCGCAGGTCCCCGTGGTGACGAAGAGCCGCTTGCCGTTCACGAGGTCGGGCCCTGAGTCGCGCGAGCCGCAACCGACCGTGACCGCGACGACAAGCGCCGCGCTCGCGAGCGCGACCAGCCTCACCCTTCTCCCCCCGTGGGCCAACTTGGTCGCAAAGACTATCCGCTCGGGCGGAGCGATTGCCAGCCCGGTCGACGCGGGTCCGGCAGCGCGTCGAGCCGGCCCTGGGCCGCGCCGATCACGCCCTCGCAGACGCGGTCCCAGCCGTAGCGCTGCGCAGCCGCCGCGGCGAGCGCGCGGCCTGCCCGGAGGCGCTCGCTCCGGTCGAGGGCAAGCCAGGAGCAGAGGCGCTCGGCGATCCCCTCCACCGCGCCGGGCGCGAGGGGAAAGCTCAAGAGCGGGCGAAGCCGCTCGGGGAGCGCGGGCGCGAGGCTCTCGACGACCTCGGCGAGCCCGGAGTGGCCGGCCACCACGGGCAGCACGCCGCATGCCGCCGCCTCGGCCGCCACCATCCCGAACGCTTCGGGGAACGTGCTCGGTACGACCTGCGCCTCGCAGGCCGGCAGCAGCAGCGGCAGGTCGGAGTGCTCGAGCCGGCCCGTGAAGTGGACGCGCTCCATCGCGCGAGCGGCGCAGGCGAGGTAGCGCTCGAGGCGCTCGCCCTCGAGGCCGGCGAGGAACCCGGCGAGGAGCCGCAGGCCGCCGGCCGGCCCGCCTTCGAGCTCGCGCCCGCGCACGGCCACCTCGCGGGCGGCTGCGAGGTCCCCATCGCGGAGCGCGGCGAGCAGGCTCAGCAGTCCCTCGCGGTAGGTGCCGAAGCCGACGACGCAGAGCCGCGCGCCCGGGACGCGCTCGACGACGAGCGGCCAGGCCGCGAGCAGCAGGTCGACGCCCTTCGAGACGATCAGCTTGCCCACGTAGCTCACCACCGGCTCGCGCTCGGGGTCGAGCGCGAGCAGCGCGGCGGCGGCGCGCGCCTCCCCGCCCCAGCGGGCCGCGGTGCCCCGCTCGAGCCGGGCCGCGAGGCGCCGGACGTTGCGCGCGGCCTCGTCGCGCGGCAGCGGGCGGAAGCGCTCGGTGTCGACCCCGGGCGGCCCGAGCCGCGTCCGCTCCGCGAGCCCCGGGAGGTCGACAAGCTCCCAGAGCCGCTCCGCGGTGTGCCGCGACCCGACGAGCACGCCTCGGGCCTGCTCGAGGCCCTCCCGGGCGTACGGCAGGAACCGCTCCCGATGGGGGCGCAGCGTGTACTCGAGCGCGCTGCCGTGGATCTTGACCGCGTAGGGCACGCGCCCGCCGAGCGCGCGCGCGAGGATCGCGGGCCCCATGAGGGCGTGGTTCGCGAGCGCGACGTCGGGCCGCGCCCGCTCCGCCACGGCCCGCACTGCCGCGACGTTCGACGCGAGGTAGCGCTCGAGCTCCGCGTCGCCGAGCTCGGGGAACGGCCGGGCGTCGAAGCCCTCGTACTCGTCCGCCACGTAGACGGGCAGCAGCCGGCCGATGTCGGGGAGATAGGCGCTGCAGCGCACCGGCTCGCGCAGCACCTCGAGCTCGAGCGCCCCGCCGTCGAAGCGGCCGACGGCGTCGACGAAGTCGAGCTCCGCCGCGTGCAGGTCCTGGCAGAGGACGTGCACCTCGTGGCCGAGCCGCGCGAGCGCCCGCGCGAGGCTCGCGTTGTAGACGTTGCTGCCCGTCCCGCGCAGCAGGTATCCGTGGAACACCAGGACTCGCACGGCGAGGCCACATCCTCGCGGCTCGCGCGTGCCGCCGCATCCCGGGCCTCCGCCGACCTGCGCCGCTGCTATGTTTCCCGGCCGATGGGCGAGCGCCAGAAGTACAGGCTGCGAGCGCGGTCGGACCGCGAGGTGATCCGGGAGGTCGAGCCCGGCGCCGTCTACGTAGACCGTGCGACCGGCGAGGAGCTCGAGGTCGTGGGTGCCCTCACCCCCCTCGCGCCATCGAAGAGCGATCTGCCGTGGGCGGTCGAGAACCTCCGTCTGTGCGGCTGCTCGCTCGAGCAGCTCGTTCCGAAGGACGTCAACGACTGCATCCACTGCGGGCGCCGCCTGCCCGCGCTCGACGGCTGACCTCCCCGGAATGCGCGAGCGGATCCCAGCGGCGCTCGCGATCCTCGCGTTGGGCGCCGCCCTGGCAGGTTGCGGCGGAGGAAGCGAGCAGAGCGCGGAGACCGTCCCGCCTCCGCCTGAGCTGACTGTGCCCGGCGAGTCCACTCCCACGGTGCCGGACACCGTCACCGAGACGACGCCCACCGAGACGACGCCCTCCGATGGGTCCTCGTCCGGGCAGGGCACCGGCCAGACCGGAGGCCAGAGCGCCCCGAGCGCGCCTCAGGGGACGACCGACAACGGCGGGACGGCGTCGCCCGAGGGCGGCGCCCAGGTGCCGGACAGCCCCCAGAACGACACGCCGCCGCCCCAGGGCAGCCCGGCCGAGCGGTTCGAGAAGTTCTGCAGGGAGAACCCGGGCGCCTGCTGAGCGCCTCCGCCGGCCGCTATGCGCGGGTCACCCCGCGCCGGTGGACCGGCACCGGCAGGACGGGGCGCCTGACGCGCGGCACGATCCCGGGCACGAACGGCTCGCCGCCGCGGCCCCTGCGCGGTCGCCCGCCGGAGGCGCCGTGGTCGCCCCGGCGGTGAGCGCCCGGGGAGAAGCGCCCCAGCGGCAGCGCGAGCCCACCGCCGCCCGGCCCCGTGGGCCGCACGGGATGCGGGCCGCCTCCGCCGTTGCCCCCTCCGTCCTCGCCCTTGTCGTCGTCGTCGCGGAGACGGAAGAACCACACGAGCCACAGGACGAGCAGCCCGACGTCGAAGACCCGGAAGCCCACCATGAAGATCCACCCTTCGGTGGTCACGCGAGCGATAGTAGCGCTCGGCGCAAGCGCGGTCTGCACCATGAGCGAGAGAATTTCCCCGCGCCGGCCGGCGCGCCGACCGGGGGTCTCAGCGGGTGGTGCGCTTCCTGGGCGGCGTGACGGTCGGCTGTGGCTGCGGGACGAACGTGGCCGAGTAGAGCAGCCGCGCCGTCTTGTAGAGGCAGCCGTAGGTGCGGAGGCTGCCGCGGACGTCCTGCGCCGCCTGCTGCTGCACGTCGTCGCAGCGCTTCGGGTCGCGCGAGGAGCGCCAGATCTGGTCCTTGCCGAGGTTGACCGCGAATGCCGGCGCCCAGGTCGGCACCGTCAGCGCGACGATGTAGCCCTTCTTCACGGTCAGCGGCCGCGTGAGCGCGAACGTCGGCGTCGACCCGAAGTACTGATCCAGCTGGAACACGTCGCTCTGCCCCGTCAGGCGGTAGCGGTTCCGCGTCTCGTGCCGCAGGATCGACAGGCGGACCTGCGGCGGGCCGCCGAAGAGCTTGTTGAAGAAGTCGACCTGGCTGGCCTTCGGCTTGCCGAGCGTGATGCTGAAGGCGACGATCTTGCCGCGCGTCTTGACCTGGAACGGGTGCCGCACTGAGCCGACCTTCGCCTGGTAGCCGCTCACCCGCCCGATCGCCTGGCAGCTCGCCGGGCAGCTCGGGGCGGCGGCGGGGAGCGAGCCGCCGAGCTCGATCACCCGGGCGGACGCGGTGGACGGCAGCGCGAGCGCGGCCGCGACGGCGAGGGGGAGGGAGAAGCGCGTGATCATGACGACGGCATTCAACACCAGCGGCCGGTCAACGATGCGCCGTAACCGGGCGCACCCCGCCCCGGACCGCCCGGGCAGGCAACGGCAGCGCGCCCGCCGGCGGCGATCCAGACCGCGTGGCCGCTGCCCAACCTACCGGTAGCGGTACGTGATGCGTCCGCGATCGAGGTCGTAGGGCGAGAGCTCGATCTTGACGCGATCCCCGGGGAGGATGCGGATGTAGTGACGGCGCATCTTGCCGCTGATGTGCCCGAGCACCTCGTGGTCGTTGTCGAGCTTCACCCGGAACATCGTGTTCGGGAGGGCCTCGACGACCTCCCCCTCCATCTCGATCTTCTCTTCCTTAGCCAATGCCCTCCTGAGGCTAGCGCGCCACCTCGACGACCTGGCCGCGAGCCGGTCGCATTAAGACGCGAGGGTCAGATGACCCTCACGTTCACGGCCTTCGGTCCCTTCTCGCCCTGCTCCTCGTCGTAGGACACCTTCGCGTTCTGCTCGAGGGACCGGAAGCCCTGACCGTCGATCCCCGAGTAGTGGACGAAGAGGTCGCGATCACCCTCGTCGGGAGTGATGAAGCCGAAGCCCTTCTCGTCGTTGAACCACTTGACCGTACCGGTCGCCATCTAGCACCTTCCTGGGAAATACCACGCGCAGGCACGGCCCACGAGAGAAGCGAGCGAGAGCGATGCGCATGCCTTTACCAACTGCCGGCGGAACCCGCCGACGGCGAACAACGTACCATCAACACCCGCGCGGGAGCCAGCGTCCGCGCGGTCCTCAGCGGCCGTCGTAGGTCGCCTTCCCGGGCCCCTCCGCGAGGAAGCTCTTGACCGCCCGCCGCAGGTCCTCGGTCGCGAACAGCGGCGCCGCGATCTCGCCGATCCGCGCGTCCGCCCCACGCACCCCGTGGTCGAGGTAGGCGCGCACCATCGCCTTGGTCGCGGCGTGCGCCTTCGTCGGCCCTGCGGCGAGCCGCTCGGCGAACGCCATCGCCTCGTCGCGCAGGCGGTCGCCCGGCAGCACCCGGTTGACCACGCCCCAGCGCTCGAGCGTGGCCGCATCGTAGAGGTCGCCGCTCATCACGAGCTCGCGGGCGCGGGCGGGGCCGGCGCGCTCGGCGACCCGCTGCGTGCCGCCCATGGCGGGAGTCAGGCCGACGACGATCTCGACGAGGCCGAAGCGGGCCGACTCGGCGGCCCAGATCAGGTCGCACCCCAGCGAGAGCTCGAAGCCCGCGGTCAGGCAGAGGCCGTGCACCACGCTCAGCGTCGGGATCGGCATCTCCTCGAGCGCGTGCACGAGCCCGACCCAGCGCTCGAACTCGCGCGCCATCTCCTCGGGCGTCCGCTCGTCGAACACGTGGACGTCGACGCCGCCCGTGAAGTAGCGGCCCTCCGCCCGGACCACGAGCGCTCGGATCGACGCGGCGGCGGCCTCCTCGAGCCCCGCCTCGAGGTCCGCGATCAGCTCCGGCGTGAAGAGGTTGAGCGGCGGGCTGTCGATCACGACGACGCCCACGTCGCCGTGCCGCTCGAAGCGCGCGCTAGCCACGCAGCTCCTCCCCCAGACGCGCGAGCTCCTCCTGCGCGATCGGCTGCGGCCGCACGGGGAGCTGCAGCGGGTCGTCGTCGTAGCGCGGGATCACGTGGAGGTGGAAGTGGAAGACGCTCTGCCAGGCGGCGGGCTCGGTCGCGTTGAGGAGGTTGACGCCGTCGCAGCCGAGCCGCTCCCTCAGCCTCGCGGCGAGCCGCTTCGCGGCGACGGCCGTGCGGCGCAGGTCGTCGTCGTCGATGTCGAGCAGGTTGCGCGAGTGGCGCTTCGGGACGACCAGCGAGTGCCCGCGCGTCCAGGGGTTGATGTCGAGGAACGCGACCGTGTCCTCGTCCTCGTCGATCCGCTCGCTCGGCAGCTCGCCGGCGATGATCTTGCAGAAGATGCAGTCGTCAGCCATGGCAGGGCAGCCTACAGCCACCCCACCCGCTTGAACTGCCGCCACAGCAGCCCGCAGACGATCAGCATCACGCAGATCACGAGCGGATAGCCGAACGACCAGCGCAGCTCCGGCATGTGCTCGAAGTTCATGCCGTAGATGCCCGCGATCAGTGTCGGCACCGCGGCGATCGCGACCCACGCCGAGATCTTGCGCATGTCGTCGTTCTGCCGGACGGTGACCTGCGCGAGGTTCGCGTCGAGGGCGCCGGTGAGCAGGTCGCTGAAGGCCTCCGCGCGCTCGTTGACCCGCATCGCGTGGTCGAGCACGTCGCGGAAGTACCTGCGCAGCTTCTGGGGGACGAAGTCGAGCGTGCCGCCCGCCAGCTCCTCGAGCGGCTGGACGAGCGCCGCCGTGGCGCGGTGGAAGCGCAGGACCTGGCGCATGAGCTTGTAGATCCGCTCGGCGGGGTTGGTGCGCTCGCCGGAGAACACCTCGGCCTCCACCTCGTCGATGTCGGCCTGGAGGCCGTCCACGACCGGCGCGTAGTCGTCGACGACCTTGTCTACGATCGCGTAGAGCGCGGCGGCCGGTCCCTGGCGCATGAGGTCCGGCCGCTGCTCGGTGCGTCTGCGCACCTCGTCGAGTGGGCTCGCCGCGCCGTGGCGCACCGAGATCACGAACGAGTCGCTCACGAAGACGATGATCTCCCCGAAGTCGACGCTCTCGGTCGCGTCGTCGTAGCGCGCGGTCTTGAAGACGAACAGCGCGACGTCGTCGTAGACGTCGAGCTTCGGCCGCTGGTGAGCCTTCACCGCGTCCTCGACCGCGAGCTCATGGAGGTCGAACTCGCGGGCGACGGCGTCGAACTCCTCGAGGGTCGGCTCGTGGAGCCCGATCCAGACGAAGCTGTCCTCGCTCCGCGCCGCCTCGTAGGCCTCCGACAGCGGCAGGCGGCCCGCTCGCCGCCGACCGTCCTCGTACACAGCGCAGTCGACGATCATCGGCCGGGATTCTCGCGCAACGAGCGGGCCATCGCGACCGCCTGCTCGCGCGTCTGCGCCTCGCCCGCGAAGCGCGCCTCGCGCAGGCGGGCGAGCATCTCCCCGAGCTCGGGACCCGGCTCGATGCCGAGCTCGCGCGCCAGCTCGTCGCCGCGGATCGGCAGCTCGGGCGGGCCGGAGGCGCGCCACTCGAGCGCCTCGGCCATCAGCTCGCGCGCGAGCTCGAGGTGCGCGGCGATCGCCGCCTCCGCGTTCTTGCCGCGCGTGGCGAGGCGGTCCGCGCAGGTGAGCAGCGTCACCTCGATCTCCACGGGCTCGCAGCGCGTGAGGTAGCGGTACACGTCGCGCCGCGACAGCGGCCGCTCGTGCACGAGGAAGCCGAGCACCAGGTGGTGGCGGACGATCCCGGCGAGGAAGCGCGCGAGGCGGTCGCTCGTGCGCAGCCGCCGGCACGTCCTGCGCACGATCCCCGCCCCGACCTCGTCGTGGCCCATGAACAGCACGCGCCCCTCGGGGGTCTCCGCGCGCGTGTCGGGCTTGCCGGCGTCGTGCAGGAGGGCGGCGAAGCGGAGCGCCTGGCCGCGCGTCAGCTCGTTGGCGAGCGGCTCGGCGAGCACCTGCTCGACGCGCGGCGCGAGCTCGCCGAACAGCTCGCCGAGCGTTCTCTCGAGCTCGATCTGGCGGCGCAGCACCTCGATCGTGTGGTCGTGGACGTCGAGGTGGTGGAAGTGGCTCTGCTCCACCCCGCGCAGGCGCGTCAGCTCGGGGAGCACGACGTCCATCAGCCCGAGCCGCTCGGCGAGGTCTATCCCGTAGAGGGCGCGGTCGGCGACGACGAGCCGGCGCAGCTCCGCGAAGACGCGCTCGCCCGGGGAGCGCGCGAGCCGCGGCGCCGCGACCCGGGTGAGCTCGGCGGTGCGCGCGTCCGGCTCGAGCTCGAGCTCGGTGGCGAGCCGGGCGAGCCGCAGCGCCCGCACGGCGTCGCCGGCGTAGGCGGAGCTGTCGAGGTCCGGGCCGCCGAGCACGCGCAGCCGGCCCGCCTCGAGGTCCGCCAGGCCGCCCTGGGGGTCGAGCAGCCCGCCGCCCGCGACCGGGAGCGCCATCGCGTTCACGCCGAAGTCGCGGCGCGCGAGGTCCTCCTCGATCGTCGCGCCCTGCAGCGGCGAGACGTCGCACACGAACCCCTGCGAGCGTCCGATCACGCGCCATGAGCCGAACTCGTCCGAGAGCTCGAACAGCGGCCCGCGCAGGTCGTCCGCGAGCGCGCGCGCCACGCGGCCTGCGTCCCCGCGCACCGCGAGGTCCACGTCGGCGATCGGGCGGCCGAGGAGCGCGTCCCGCACGGTGCCGCCGACAACCCAGGCGTCCTCGACCCCGGCCGAGGCGAGCGCCTCCCGCACGCGCCGCACCGGCTCCGAGGACTCGAGCCGCCGCTCGAGCGCGCTCACGACTCCCCCGCCGCCTGCCACAGCCGCCGCACCCGCGGGGAGAGGCCGCAGGTGATCTCGTAGTTGATCGTGCCGAGCCGCGCCGCGACCTCCTCCGCGCGGATCGCCTCGGCGCCCTGGGCGCCGATCAGCACCGCCTCGTCGCCCACCCGGACGTCGCTCTCGCGGCCGAGGTCGACGGTCACGTTGTCCATGCTCACCGTGCCGACGAGCGGGTGGCGGCGGCCGCGGATGAGCACGTCGCAGCGGTTCGAGAGCCCGCGCCGCCAGCCGTCGCCATAGCCGATCGGGAGGGTCGCCACGAGCGTCGGCCCGTCCGCGCGCCAGGTGCGGCCGTAGCCTGCGCTCTCCCCCGGCTCGAAGCGCTCCACGCGCGCGACGTACGAGCTGAGCGAGAGCGCCGGCTCGAGCCCGCGCTCGGCCGGATCGCCCTGGAAGGGATCGAGCCCGTAGATCGCCACGCCGCAGCGCGCCATGTCGAAGTGCGACGCCGGATCGCGGAAGACCGCCGCGCTGTTCGCGGCGTGCAGGACGATGCCGGGCTTGCGGGCCTTGAGCTCGCGCGCGAGCGCCGTGAAGCGCTCGAGCTGCAGCGGGAAGTGCTCGTCGCCCGGCTCGTCGGCCGTGGCGAAGTGCGTCATCGCGCCCACGAGCTCGAGGCGCGGCTCCGACTCGACGAGATCGGCCAGCTCGAGCACGCGCGAGCGCTCGCGCGCGCCGAGCCGGCCCATGCCGCTGTCGAGCTTCAGGTGCACGCGCGCCGGCGCGGCGCCCTCGGGGAGCAGCGCCGGCAGCGCGCGCAGGAACGCCGGGTCCCAGACGACCGCCTCCGCCCCCGCCGCGAGCGTCGCGCGCGCGTCCTCGCGCGTGAGCGCGCCCATCACGAGGATGCGCGCGTCGAGACCGTGCCGGCGCA
The DNA here is from genome assembly GCA_019683805.1 of Thermoleophilaceae bacterium. GTDB lineage: Bacteria > Actinomycetota > Thermoleophilia > Solirubrobacterales > Thermoleophilaceae > JADGHQ01. The sequence goes on along the minus strand of JADGHQ010000042.1, from coordinate 8,386 downwards.
GCTCCTCGGCCTCGCCCGCGGTGGCGACCGCGAGCCAGCTCGCGCCGCCCGTGAGCGCGGCGCGCGCGGCCCCCACGGCGCCGTGGCCGTACCCGTCCGCCTTCACCACCGCGCAGAGCTGCGCGCCCCCGGCGAGCTGCGCGCGCAGGCGCGCGCAGTTGCGCTCGATCGCGCCGAGGTCTACGCGCGCGAGCGCTCGCGCGGAAGCGTGCACCGTCTCCGTCACGGGGATCGACTCTAGTGGCGGGATTAGACGCCGGCGCGGCGGGCGCGCATGCGGGCGAACGCCTCGGGCAGCGCGTCGATCACGTCGCCCGCGACCACGTGGTCGGCGCCCAGGCGCTCGGCGGCCGCCTGCCCGGCGCGGGCGTGCGCGACAACCCCGGCGCACACCGCCGCGAACGGCTCGACGCCCCTGGCCAGCAGCGCCGCTATCACGCCCGAGAGCACGTCGCCCGTGCCCGCCGTGGCGAGCGCCGGCGAGCCGCCCGGGCTGATCGCCACGGGACCGCCGGGCTTCGCCACGATCGTGTCGTCGCCCTTCAGCAGCACGATCGCGCCGCTGCGCTCGGCCGCCTCGCGCGCGCAGCGCAGGCGGTGCTCCTCGACCTCGGCGGAGTCGCGCCCGAGCAAACGCCCGAGCTCGCCGGCGTGCGGCGTGAGCACGGTCGGCGCCCCGCGCTCGCGCAGCGACTCGAGCCGCCCGGCGTGCGCGTTCAGCCCGTCGGCGTCGAGCACGAGCGGCGCCTCCAGCGCGCGCGCCGCCGCGCGCGCGAAGGCGAACGCGCCCTCGCTGCGGCCGATCCCCGGGCCGACCACGACGGCGCCCGCGCGCCGCGCCAGCTCGACCACCCGCCCGGCGCCCTCCTCCACGTGGGCGCCCCCCTCCTCGGGCAGCGCGTGCGTCATCGACTCGGTGAGCTTGATCTCGAAGACCATCTGCGTGGAGGCCGGCACGGCGAGCTGGACGTAGCCCGCGCCCGCGCGCATCGCGCCGTGCGCCGCCATCGACGGAGCGCCCGTGAGGCCCGCGGCGCCGCCCGCCACCACGACCGTGCCGGAGCTGAACTTCGTTCCCGCCCGCGAGCGCCCCGGCACGAGCTCCGCCACGCGGTCGGCGATCAGCCCGGCCGCGCCCGGCGCGGGCGCGCCGCGCGGGATGCCGATCTCGACGACGCGCACGGCGCCCGCGTGCGTCTTGCCGGGCTCGACGTGCAGGCCGACCTTCGAGCGGTGGAAGGTCGCGGTCGCCTCTGCCCGCACCGCCTCGCCGGCTCGCTCGCCGCTCGAGGCGTCGATCCCCGACGGCACGTCGCACGCCACCACGGGCGCGCCGGAGTCGTTGATCGCGCGGATGGCGGACGCCATCGGCTCGCGCGGCGCGCCCGCGAAGCCGGTGCCGAGGAGCGCGTCGACGATCGCCGCCGAGCCCTCGAGCGAGCCCTGCTCGAGCCGCCGCGGCGGCTCGCCCGGCAGGCGCTCGAGGTTGGCGAGCGCGTCGCCGCGCAGCTCCGCCGGGTCGGCGACCGCGAGCACGTCGACCTCGTGCCCGTCCTCGCGCAGCAGGCGGGCGGCGGCGAGCCCGTCGCCGCCGTTGTTGCCCTTCCCGATCACGATCCGCACCGGCCCCGGCCGCCCCGCGGCGACCTCCGCCGCGACGCGCGCAAGGCCGGCGGCCGCCCGCTCCATCAGGTCGATCGAGGGCACGCCCCGCTGCTCGATCGCCCACGCGTCGCAGGCGCGCATCTCGGCGGCCTCGTAGAGCGGATCGAGCCAGTCCGGCAGCGTCATCGCAGCAGCGCGACCGCCCCGGCGACCGTCCGCGAGTGGGTGAGCGAGACCTCGGCCCGCACGCCCAGCTCGGCCGCCCGCCGCGCCGCAGCGCCGCTCAGCCGAAGCGAGGGCGCGCCGCCGGTCGCGACGACCTCGACGTCCCTGAACGCCCAGCCCTCGAGCCCGAGCGCCTTCGCGACCGCCTCCTTCGCGCAGAAGCGCGCGGCCAGGTGCTGCGCCGGACGCGCCCGCGCCTCGGCGTACTCGCGCTCGGCCTCGGTGAACAGGCGCTCCGCGAGCCGCGGGCGCCGCTCGAGCGCGCGCTCGAGCCGCTCGATCTCGAGCAGGTCGATCCCGATCCCCGCCATGCGGCCGGAAGCTACTCGACCGTGACGGTCTTGGCGAGGTTGCGAGGCTGGTCCACGTTCAGCCCGCGCGCCCGCGCGATGTAGTACGCGAGGAGCTGAAGCGGCAGGATCGCGAGCATCGGCTGGAGCAGCCAGTCGCTGCGCGGGACCGACACCACCTCCTCGGCGTGCTCTGCCACGCGCGGGGAGCCCTCGGTCGCCACCGCGATCACGTGCGCCCCCCGCGCGCGCACCTCGGCGATGTTCGAGAGCACCTTCTCGAGCACGGGCGAGTCCGTGGCCACGCACACCACGGGCGTGCGCTCGTCGAGCAGCGCGATCGGCCCGTGCTTCATCTCGCCGGCCGCGTAGGCGTCGGTCGGGATGTAGGAGATCTCCTTGAGCTTGAGCGCGCCCTCGAGGCAGACCGGCAGCCCCACGTGCCGGCCGAGGTAGAGGAAGAAGCTCGACGCCGACCAGCGCTCGGCGATCTCCCGCACGCGGGCGTCCACGCGCTCCACCGTCTCGGCGACGAGCGTCGGCAGGTGCTTGAGGTCGGCGCGCAGCTCGCGGATGCGTCCCTCGGGGAGCGTGCCCCGCAGCTCGGCGAGCCGCAGCGCGAGCAGGTACATCGCGGCGAGCTGCGAGACGAACGTCTTGGTGGCGGCGACACCGATCTCGATCCCGGCGCGCGTGAACAGCACGCCGTCCGAGTCGCGGGTGGCCTGGCTGCCCATGACGTTCGTCACGGCCAGCACCTTCGCGCCCCGCTCGCGCGCGAGCCGCATGGCCGCGAGCGTGTCCGCCGTCTCGCCCGACTGCGAGATGCCGATCACGAGGTCGCCGGGGCCGACGACGGGGTTGCGGTAGCGGTACTCGGACGCGATGTCCATCTCGACCGGGACGCGCGCCCACTCCTCGATCGCGTACCTGCCCACCAGCCCGGCGTGGTACGAGGTCCCGCAGGCCACGATCGCGATGCGCGAGAGCGCGCGCAGCTCGTCATCGGAGATGCCGATGTCGCCGAGGTCGATCTCCTCGCCCGCGAGGCGGTCGGTCACCGTCTCGGCGACGGCGTCCGCCTGCTCGTGGATCTCCTTGAGCATGAAGGTCTCGTAGCCGCCCTTCTCCGCGGCCGTCTCGTCCCAGTCGACCTCGGTCGTCTCGCGCGCGATCGGCTCGCCGCCAGGCGTCAGGAACTCGACGCCGTCCGGGCGCACCACCACGATCTCGTCGTTCTCGACGAGCTGGATCGTGCGCGTCTCGGACAGGAACGCCGGGATTGCGGAGGCGATGAAGCTCTCCCCCCGGCCCCGCCCGACGACGAGCGGGCACTCCTTGCGCGCCCCCACGAGCAGCCCAGGCTCGTCGGCCGACATGGCCACGAACGCGTAGTGGCCGCGCAGCTCGCCGAAGGCGCGGCGGACGGCCTCCACGAGGTCGCCGTCGTAGTGGTGCGCGATCAGGTGCGCGACCACCTCGGCGTCGGTCTCCGAGGTGAACTCCGCCCCCTCGGCCGTGAGGCGCTCGCGCAGCTCGACGTGGTTCTCGACGATCCCGTTGACCACGATGTGGATGCGGTCCTGGGTGTCGAAGTGCGGGTGCGCGTTCGCCTCGCAGACGCGGCCGTGGGTTGCCCAGCGCGTGTGCCCGATGCCGGTGGTCGCCGGCGGGTCGGCGACCGCCACCGCGCCGGCGCCGGCGGCGAGGTCCGCCTGGCGCGCCTGCTCGGCCATCGCCGCGCGCAGGAACGAGAGGTTGCCCACCGCGCGCACGGACTCGATGCGGCCGTCGACGAGCACGGACACGCCCGCGGAGTCGTATCCGCGGTACTCGAGCTTCTCGAGCCCCTGGAGCAGGAGGTCGCGGCAATTTCGCTCCCCCACGTATCCGACGATCCCGCACAAAGCCGTCTCCTTTCGCTGCGTCCGCCGGGCGCCCGCGCCGCCCGCTACGAGCCGCCACCGAGAACGCCGGGAGCCGCTGGCGCGCGGCTCCCTTCGAGCCCCTGGCTGGAGGGCGATTCGATCGTACCAGCGGGACCCCGAGCCGGACAGAGCCGCCGGTCGGCACGCTAGCCCGAGAACGTCTCGACCAGCAGGAAGGCGTTCAGCGCGATGATCAGCGCGGCGACGACGCTCGCGGCGGCGGTCGTGAGGCGCCGGTTGACGAGCGCGCCCATCACCTCGCGGCGGCTCGTGAACAACACGAGCGGCACGAGCGCGAACGGGATGCCGAACGACAGCACGACCTGGCTGATCACGAGCGAGCGCGTGGGATCGAGGCCCGCCGCCAGCACCACGAGCGCCGGCGCCATGGTGACCGCGCGGCGGACGAGCAGCGGGATCCGGCGCCCGATGAAGCCCTGCATCACGACCTGGCCGGCGTAGGTCCCGACGCTCGAGCTAGCAAAGCCGGAGGAGAGCAGCGCCACCGCGAACGCGAGCGCGGCGCCTCCGCCCACGAGCTGGTCGAAGCCGCTGTGCGCCGCCTCGATCGTGTCGATCCCGCTGTGCTCCGGGTGGAACAGGGACGCGGCCACGATCAGCATCGACATGTTGATCGCGCCGGCGATCCCCATCGCGATCACCACGTCGAGGCGCTGGTAGCGCATCAGCCGCCGCCGCTCGGCGTCGTCGCGGGCGGGGATCCGGTTCTGCGTCAGCGCGGAGTGCAGGTAGATCACGTGCGGCATAACGGTGGCGCCGAGGATGCCGGTGGCGAGCAGCACGCTGTCGCTGCCGTCGAAGCCCGGGACGAGCCCCTGCACGGCGTCGCCCGCGTCGGGGCCGACCTTGAGGGTCTGGTAGAGGAAGCCGAGCAGCACGAGCCCGAGCAGGCCCGTGATCGCCAGCTCGAAGCGCCGGTGGCCACGCGCCTGCAGGGCGAGGATGGCGAACGCGACGACCGCGGTCATCAGGCCGGCCGTGAACAACGGCACGCCGAAGAGCAGGTTGAGCGCGATCGCCGCGCCGATGAACTCGGCGAGGTCCGTAGCCATGGCGATCAGCTCCGCCTGCACCCAGAGCCCGTACGACACGGGGCGCGGGAAGTGGGAGCGGCAAACCTCGGGGAGGTTGCGACCCGTGGCGATGCCGATCTTCGCCGAGAGCGTCTGCACGAGCATCGCGATCAGGTTCGCGCCGAGGATCACCCAGAGCAGGGTGTAGCCGTGGGCCGCGCCCCCGGAGATGTTCGTCGCGAAGTTGCCCGGGTCCACGTACGCCACCGCCGCGACGAACGCCGGGCCGAGCAGCGGCAGCGCGCCGCGGATGCGGCCCCGGGCGCGCAGCCGCTCGAGCGGGCTCTCGGGCCCGGGCGGCAGGCGTACCGCTATGGCGTCGGCGTCGACCGGGCGGGTCACTCCTCGACCTCCGCGCGCATGGCGCGCGTGAGCGCGCCGCCGAGCACGTGCTGCTCGCGCCCGAAGCGGACCTGCAGCGGGCCGTCGAAGGGCTGCTTGTCCAGCACCTCGAACTCGTCGCCGAGCGCGATGCCGCGCTCGCCCAGGTAGCGGAGCATCTCCGGGTCCGAGTCGGAGACGCGCACGAAGCGGCCGCGCGTCCCGGGCTCGAGCGACTGCAGCGGCACCGTCCGGTCCTCCTCGAGCACGAGGTCGCGCGTCGGGATCGGGTCGCCGTGCGGGTCGTGCGTGGGGTCGCCGAGCTTGCGGGCGATCAGCTCCTCGAGCTGCTCGGACAGGTGGTGCTCGAGCACCTCGGCCTCGTCGTGGACGCGGTCCCAGGGCAGGTCGAGCGTCTCCGCCAGGTAGAGCTCGAGCAGCCGGTGGTGGCGGAGCACCTCGAGCGCCACGCGCGAGCCGGCCTGCGTGAGGCGCACGCCGCGGTAGGGGACGTGCTCCACGAGCCCGAGCGAGCCGAGCTTGCGGACCATGCTCGAGGCGGACGCCGCCGTCACGCCGAGCCGCTCGGCGATCGCGTTGGTGGAGACGGCCCCGCCGCTCGCCGACTGGAGCGTGTAGATCGCCTTCGCGTAGTCCTCGACCGCCGAGGACGGACGTTCCTGCCGAGTCTGCGTGCCCAACTCAACCGAGATTATGCCACGGCTAAAAAAGAAGTTGGCGGCGGATTGGACGAATGCGGTACCCGGCCGGCGGGGCGTGGCGGCGGCGCGGGGACGCGCCTCGCGGGACTTCCCGGCGACGGGCGGCGCCCGCGGGCTCAGCCCAGCTCGCGCTCGATCAGCGCGGCGAGGCGACCCGCCACCGCCTCGCACCGAGCGGCGTCGGGCGACTCGACCATCACGCGCACGACGGGCTCGGTGCCCGAGGGGCGGACGTTCACGCGGCCGCGGTCGCCCAGCTCGCGCTGCTCGCGCTCGACGGCCTCCCACACCGCCGCCGCCTGCTCGAGCGCGCCGCGGTTCGCGACGCGCACGTTCACGAGCGTCTGCGGGAGCTTGCGCATCGCGTCGCGGTCCGAGAGGTCGCGGTCGCCGAGCGCCTCGAGCGTGAGCAGCGCCGAGGCGATGCCGTCCCCGGAGGGGACGAACCCAGTCTCGATGATGTGGCCCGACTGCTCGCCGCCGAGCGCCCAGCCGCGCTTGACCAGCTCGGCGATCACGTAGCGGTCGCCCACCTGAGTCGTGGCGACCTCGATCCCGGCGTCCCGCATGGCGTGGTGGAAGCCGAGGTTCGTCATCAGCGTGACGGCGACGCCCGGCCCCGGCAGCCGGCCCACGCGCTTGAGATGGAGCGCGGCGAGGGCGATCAGCTCATCGCCGTCCACGACCTCGCCGCGGCGGTCCACGGCGAGCACGCGGTCGCCGTCGCCGTCGAAGGCGAAGCCGAGGTCCAGCCCGCGCTCCGCCACCTCGCCGCGCAGCCGCTCGATGTGCGTCGAGCCGCAGCCCGCGTTGATGTTGCGGCCGTCGGGCTCTGCGCCGACAGTCTCGACATCCGCGCCGAGGCGACGAAAGATCTCGGGCGCGACGCGGTAGGTCGCGCCGTTCGCGCAGTCGAGCACGATCCGCTTCCCGCTGAGGTCGAGATCGCGGAAGCGCGACTGCAGCTCACGCAGGTAGTCGCCGTCCGCGCCGTGCAGCGTGCGGATGCGGCCGAGCCCCCGCGCCGGCGGGGGCGGCGGCCCCGTCTCCTGCGCCGCGCGGACGGACTCCTCGATCCGGGCCTCGTCGGCGTCCGAGAGCTTCATCCCGTCGGAGCCGAAGAGCTTGATGCCGTTGTCGCGGTAGGGGTTGTGCGAGGCCGAGATCACCGCCGCGAGGTCGAAGCCGTAGCGGCGCACGAGCAGGGCGGCGGCCGGCGTCGGGAGCACGCCCCCGAGCAGCGCCTGCCCGCCAGCGGCGGCCACGCCGGCCGCGAACGCTGCCTCCAGCATCTCGCCGGACTCTCGGGTGTCGCGGATCACGAGCACCTGCGGCGCCGGGGCCGGCGACTCCGCCGTCGCCGCGCGGCCCAGCGCGAGCGCGAGCTCCGCGGACAGGAACTCGCCCGCGACGCCGCGCACGCCATCGGTCCCGAACAGCCGCCGCGGCGGCGTTGCCGGAGGGGCCTCCCCCATGGACCGCCTAGCGCTTGGAGAACTGAGGACGCTTGCGCGCCTTCTTGAGGCCGGCCTTCTTGCGCTCCTTCACGCGCGCGTCGCGCGTGAGGTAGCCGCGGCGCTTGAGCTCGCCGCGCAGGCTCGGGTCGGCCTCGACCAGCGCGCGCGCGATCCCGTGGCGGAGCGCGTCCGCCTGCGACGAGACGCCGCCGCCGTGGATCTTCGCGATCACGTCCATGCGCGTCTCGTAGCCGATCGCCTCGAGCGGCTGGCGCGCGGTCTTCTGCAGCGTCACGCGCGGGAAGAAGTCCTCGAGCGTGCGGCCGTTGATCGTGTAGCGGCCCTCGCCGGGCTTCACGATCACCCGGGCGACTGAGGTCTTGCGCTTGCCGGTGGCGAAGTAGCGCGCGTCGGCTGCGAGCTCGAGCGCCGTGCGCGGGGCGGCCTCGGGGGCCTGCTCGGCCTCGGCCTCCGCCTCGGCGGGCGCCTCGGGCGCCTCCGGCTCGGCCCCGGCCTCCGCGAACTGGTCGGCGTAGGTGTCGACGAACTCCTCCTCGCCGCGGGCGCGCGTCTGCTCGAGCACGAGGTCGGGCGTGAGGTGCTCGCCCGGGATCACCTCTTCCTTCTGCTCGGTGTCCTCGCGCCGGCCGCGCTCCTGCTGCCTGCCGCGCGGGCGACGGGCCTCCTCCTGCCCGGTGGGCTCGCCCTCGGCCTCGGCGGCCGCCTGCTCGGCAGGCTCGCCCG
>JADGHQ010000041.1 GCA_019683805.1 Thermoleophilaceae bacterium | reverse complement strand
CCGCTCGTGCCGGTGCCGGATCCGCTCGTGCCGGTGCCGCTGCCCGACCTCCGCTTGTGCGTGTGGCGATCGTGGTGGCTCACGAAGACGATTCTCGTACGCCGGGCGAGGCGCGCGCGCGGCCGCCCGCAGTACCGCACCTTCACGGTGAGCCGATGACGCCCGTTCCTGAGCCGGCTCGTGTCGAGGCGGCCCCGCCCACGGAAGGCGAAAGGCGCCGAGTGGTCGACCCAGCGGCGGTGTCCGTCGATCCAGTAGGAGACCGAGCACGCGCCGTGGCCTACCCGCGCCTTGAAGGCCGTCGTTCCCGACACGGTCGCGTGGGCGACCGGGCGCAGGATCGAGGGATGCGGCTTCGCCAGCGCAGGCGCGCCCTGGGAAGTCACCAGGACGGCGCCCGCGAGGGTGGCCGCGACGGCCGCCGAGCGAGCCGCCCGGCGGTTTCTGATGGCTGGAGGGTGCATATGGGGGTGGAGTCGGTCGAAGACAGGGACAGGTCTGTGCGTCGTCGACTCCGCCCCAGGCGACGAGCGGGCTCAGGCGGAAATCGAAAGGTTGTCCAAGCGCTTCGAACATCCGTCTGCGGTCCTGGCGCCCGCATGCTCGGCGGGCCGCCGCTACGGTTCGGGCCAGAGGCCCTTGACCGCTCCCTCCGCCCACGACCGGCACACAGCCGACCGCGCCGTCCGCGCGCTGCTCGTCTGCTCGCCCGGCGGTCACCTCCAGCAGCTGCTCGCGCTGAGGCCGGCGTGGGAGGACATGGACCGCACCTGGGTGACGCTTCCGGGGGCCGACGTCGGCCACCTGCTCGAGGGCGAGAGCGTCGTGCTCGCCCACGGCCCCACCAACCGGTCCCTCACGAAGCTGCTGCGGAACCTCTTGCTCGCCTGGCGCACCGTTCGCGGGCTGCGGCCGGACGTGATCCTCTCCACCGGCGCGGCGCTCGCCGTGCCGTTCTTCCTCGTCGGCCGGCTGCTCGGCTGCCGGGTCGTGTACGTGGAGAGCCTCACGCGCACGCGTTCGCTGTCGCTTTCCGGGCGCATGGTCTATCCGCTCGCGCACGCCTTCTTCGTGCAGTGGCCGCAGGCCGCGACCGGGCGGGGGCGCGCGATCTACCGCGGGAGCATCCTGTGATCTTCGTGACGGTCGGGACCCACGGGCAGCCGTTCCAGCGCCTCGTCGACGCGCTCGAGGCGCTGCCCGCGGACGAGCTCGTCGTGCAGTACGGGCACGCGCGGCCCCCGCGCGGCGTGCGCGAGGCGCGCGCGTTCATGCCCTTCCCGGACGTCGTCGACGCGATGGACCGCGCGGAGGTCGTCGTCACGCACGCGGGAGTGGGGAGCTTCCTGTGCGCGATGCGGCTGGGCCACACCCCGGTCGTGGTGCCCCGGCGCGCCGACCTCGGCGAGCACGTCGACGACCACCAGTCGGAGCTGATCGAGCGCCTGGCCGAGAGCGGCAGCGTGATCCCCGTCTTCGACACGCGGGAGCTCCCGGCGGCGGTCGCCGAGGTCCCGCCCAGGCGCAGCGGCGCGCGAGCGTCGGACGGACCGCTCGCCGCCGCGGTCAGGGCCGCCCTGCTCGGGCGACCGCTCCCCGCCGAGAGCTAGTAGGCGCCGCGGCCCGAGAGCACCGCCGGCACCGTCGCGAGCAGGATCTCGATATCGCGCGCGAGCGACCAGCCGGACACGTACTGGTAGTCGAAGCGGACCATCTCGTCGAACGGGACGTCGGAGCGCCCGGAGATCTGCCACGGGCCGGTGAGGCCGGGGCGGAGGTCGAGCCGGCGGACGTGCCAGCCCTCGAGCGCGTTGCTCTCGTCGAGGATCAGCGGCCGTGGGCCGACCAGGCTCATCTCGCCCCGCAGCACGTTGATGAGCTGGGGGAGCTCGTCGAGCGAGAAGCGCCGCAGGAACTTGCCGACGCGCGTGATGCGCGGATCCTCGCGGATCTTGAACATCACGCCGTCGGTGGCGTCGTTCACCGCGAACAGCTCGCGCTTGCGCTCGTCCGCGTCCTCGTACATCGAGCGGAACTTGAAGACCCTGAAGGTGCGGCCGCGCTGTCCGGCGCGGATCTGGCGGAAGAACACGGGTCCGCGCGAGTCGAGCTTGATCGCGATCGCGAGCACGACGAGCACCGGCGCGAGCAGCACCAGGGCGAGCGTCGAGATCGCCACGTCGAGCACGCGCTTGGCCGCGCGCGAGGCCGTGCTGAGGTTGGGCACGTCGATCGAGAGGAGCGGCAGACCGCCGATGTCGTCGAGCGCGCGGGCGCCGTCCAGGAACTCGAACAGCCGCGGCACCACGTCGACGCTGACGCGCGCGTCGCGGCACGCGCGGATGCTCTTCAGGAGCTCCTCGTGGCTTGCGCGCGAGAAGGCGACGATCACGCGGTCGACGCTGCGGAGCTGCAGGATCTTGCCGAGGTCGTCGATGCGCCCCAGGTGGGGCAGGTCGGGGGTCCCGACGTGGTGCGGGTCGTCGTCGACGATCCCGATCGGCAGCAGCCCGAACTCGTTGTGGGTCTTGATCTTGCGGGCGAGCTGCCCTGCGACCTGTCCCGAGCCGACGATCACCGTCCTCTGCCGCAGCGGCGCGATCGAGTGGACGATCGCCCGGCAAGCGGCGCGGCTCGTGCCGCTCAGGAGGGCGATGCCGAGCGCGCTCGCGATGCCGCCCAACGCCGGCCTGCCGGCGCCGAGCGCTTCGGCGAGCGCGTAAGCCGGCCACGACAGCGCCAGCGCGGCGACGAGCATGCGGGGGACCTCGCTCACGCCACTCGCCCACGTGCCGAGCCCGCCGCCCGTGTAGAGCCCGAAGACGAACCCCGTCAGCGGCCAGGAGAGGGCGACCGCCGTGGCGAACAGCAGCCCGTGCTCGAGGCTCAGCCCGGCCACGCCCGCGGCGAGCGTGCCCGCGGCGGTCCCGGCGATCAGGTCGGCGGTGAGCAGCATACGCCGGAGGACGTTCCAGCGCTCGCGGCCGCGCGACCCGCGCGCCGAGACCGTCGCGTCCGTGAGACGCGGAACCGTCAGCTCGGATGCGAGCCGCTCCGATGCTCCACTTGCTATCGAGCCGTCCATAGCTCCTCGAGATTCAGTTCTCGGCAGTCTCGATTCGCCGCTTGAGCGGCGACGAGCGGGCCTGCCCTCGCGGGCTTCCGCCGCACGCGCCACGCTCTGCGCGCTGCTGTTCGTTCAACGTTCCTCACATGATCGAGCTTTGCGCCGATTCGCGTCGGCCGGGGTGTCGGCCGCGCGTGAGCGCCCGGCGCGTCCGCGCAGGGGAGAGCTCGACCATGCTCGGGGCCTCGACCCGCACGGAGCCGGGGTGGTCGGCGTGGTGCGGGTATTCAGGTGCGGAGAGGAGCGGGAGATCAGTCAAGTCCCACGTGGCGGTACCAGAGCTGGGCATCGTGCCATCAATCGACGATAGCCCCGGTCGCCCGAGATTGCCAATGATTGCAGCGCGCCGGAGCGCCCGCCCGAATCCGGCCTCGAATCCTATGATCGCGCGATGCTCGGACACCGTCGGCTCGCCGGGCTGCTCCTGCTGCTCCCCGGCGCGCTCACCGTCTACCTGGCGTTCAACGCCGGCGGCTTCTTCCCCACCGCGCCGGGGATCGCGGCGTGCGCGCTCGCGATCGCCCTGGTGCTGCGGGTCACCGTGGCGCCGCGTCCCTTCGAGGGCTTCGGGCCCTGGGCCGCGACGGCCGCGGCGGCCACCGGGCTGCTGTGCGTCTGGGTGCTCGTCTCCTCCGCCTGGTCGGACGCCCCGGGCCGGGCGGTCCTCGAGCTGAGCCGCGGCCTGCTGTACCTGTTCGCCTTCGTCCTCTTCGCCTCGCTCGCGCGTGTGCACAGCCGCCTGTCGTGGGGCGTGCGGGGCCTCGCGGCGGGCATCTACGTCGTCTGCGGAGCCGGCCTGATCACGCGGATCGCGCCCGACGTCTGGCCCGTCTCGCCCAACGTGGCGAACAACCGGCTGAGCTACCCGATCACCTATTGGAACGCGCTCGGCCTGCTGGCGGCGGTCGGCATCGTGCTGTGCCTGCACCTGGCGTGCTCCGAGCGCGAGCCGAGGGCCGCCCGCGTGCTCGGCGCGGCGGCGCTGCCGGCGCTCGGGACGACGCTGCTGTTCACGTTCTCGCGCGGCGGCATCGCCGCGACCGCAGTCGCCGTCGTCGCCTACCTAGCGCTCGGGCGCCCGCGCGCGCTCGCGACCGGGGTGCTCGCCTCGGCCCCCGTGACCGCGATCGCGCTGAAGGCGGCCTACGACGCCGACAGGCTCTCCACCTACACGCCCACCGGGCCGGAGGCGGTCCACCAGGGGCATCACGTGGCGCTGGCGGTGGGGCTCTGCACCGCGGCGGGGCTCCTCCTGCGCGCGGTCATGCTGATGCTCGACGACCGGCTCGCGTGGGTGCGGCTCTCAAGCGGCGCGCGCAGGCAGGTGCGGACCGGGGCGGCGGTGGCCGCGGCGGTCGCGGCGGTCGCGCTGACGGTGGGGCTCGACCTCCCCGGCCGCGTCGACAGGCAGTACCACCGCTTCGTGAACGGCACGGAGCTGCCGGACACGGCGGACCTGCGCACGCGCCTCGGCGACCCCGGGAACAACGGACGGCTGCCGCTCTGGCGCGTGTCCCTCGACGAGTTCCGCGCGAGCCCGCTGCACGGGCACGGGGCGGGCACCTTCGCGAACCTGTGGGCGCGCGACCGCGGCATCGCGTTCGACGCCCACGACGGGCACTCCCTCTACCTCGAGACGATGGGCGAGCTGGGGGTGGTCGGGCTCGTGCTCGTGCTGGCCGTGGTGCTGACGCTGCTCGCCGGGCTGCTCACGCGCCGGCGCGGCCCCGACCGCGCGCTCTACTCCGCGCTCTTTGCGGCCGTGCTCGCCTGGGCGCTCCACGCCGGCATCGACTGGGACTGGGAGATGCCGGTGGTCACGCTGTGGGTGTTCGCGCTCGGGGGCGCGGCGCTCGCGTCGGCGCCGGACGACCGGCGGGCGCCGTCCGTCCCCGGGCGGCTCGTGCGGGTGGTCGTCGCGATCGGCGTGCTCGTGCTGGCTGTCACGCCGGCGCTCGCGGCGGTCTCGCAGTCCCGCCTGGACGCGGCCGTGCGCGCCTTCAAGCGCGGCGACTGCCGCACGGCGGTCGACCAGGCGCTCGGCGCGAGCGCCGCGCTGGGCGCGCGCGCCGAGCCGTTCGAGATCCTCTCCTACTGCGACGCGCGCGCCGGCCTCGGCGCGCTCGCGCGCCAGCAGATGGAGCGCGCGATCGCGCGCGACCGCGGCAACTGGGAGTACCACTACGGCCTCGCGATCGTCCAGGGCGCGACCGGCGTCGATCCCCGGCTCGAGGCGCGCGAGGCGCTCGCGCTCAACCGCTTCGAGCCGCTGGCGCGCGAGGCGGTGCGCATGTTCGGGACCGCGGACCCGCGCAAATGGAAGAGGCGGGCGCTGAGCGCCCGCCTCACCGTCCGCTGAGCCCGAACGAGGCTCAGGCCTCGGAGCCGCGCGACTTGCGCCTGATCACGAGGCCCGTGCCGAGCATCGCGACGCCGACCACGAGCAGCGGGATCGCGAGGTAGCCCGTGAACGGCAGCGAGCCGCTGCTCGGGGCGCTGACCTGGCGCACCGCCTGAACCTGCGTTGGCGCGGGAGGAGTCGGCTGCTGCTGGGTGGCGAGCACCTGGCCCTTCTGGCCGCCTGCCGGAGCGTTGTACTGGGCGCCCGCGGAGCTGCCGCTCGAGGCGACGCCCGAGACGGCGAGGCCGGCGCCGGTGAAGCTCATGAGCAGGCCGATGACGAGCACCGAGGTCAGCGCAAGGCGTGACTTCATCAGGAATCCTTTCTGACGGGACAGGAAGCCGGGCGCACGCCGCGCCGCCTGCGACCGGGCGCGGAGCTTGACCTGGTCGAGCTCGAGCGCGGACAGCTGCGGCCGATCCCTGCGCAGCCGCTCGGCCACTTCGTGCAGGTCGGGCGGGACGTGCTCCCCATGGAAGTCGGTCATCGAGGGCTTATACGAAGCACGCCCGCGATTCCTTACTGCCCCCGATCCGCCTGTGAGGGGTCCATCATCTGAGCATGAAGGTCGAGGAGTTCGAGCGGATCTACGCCGAGCATGCGAACGCGCTGTTCGGGTTCCTCGCCCAGCGCACGGGCGACCGCCAGCTCGCGGAGGACCTGCTCGCCGACACCTTCGAGCGCGTGCTCCGCGCGCGCCGACGCTTCGATCCGCGGCGGTCGAGCGAGAAGACCTGGGTCTACTCGATCGCGCTCAACCGCCTGCGCGACCACTACCGGCGCGCTGCCGCCGAGGGCCGCGCGCTGGAGCGGGTCGGGGCGCCGCCGGAGACCGAGTACAGCGGCGCGCGCCTCGCCGCGGTCGAGGATCGGGACGAGCTGGGCCGCGCGCTCGCGGCGCTCAGCGACGAGGAGCGCGAGGCGGTCTCGCTGCGCTTCGGCGGCGACATGACCGTCCCCGAGATCGCCAAGCTGCTCGGCGAGAAGGTCTCGACGGTGGAGGGCAGGGTGTACAGGGCGCTGCGCAAGCTGCGCGCGGAGCTCGACGAGACGGCGGACGGGGCGCGCTCCGCCGCGCGGGGGAGCGTCTGATGCGCCTGCTCGGCCGCGCCCTCTACTGGCTGGCGGTGCTGGTGCTGGCGCTCGCGCTGCTGGTCGCGCTCGTGCTCTTCTTCGAATCGCGCGACCCGACCTCGGTGAGCGGCGGGACGCTGCTCGCTGGCGCCCCGACGGGCGCCTCGGACGCGAGCCTCGCGAACACGACAATCCGCTGAGACGCGCTGTAGAGCGGGTGGCAGGCGCTCAGGACCAGCCGGTCGTGGTCGACGCGCCGGGTCACCCAGAGCGCGGTCGGCGCCACGATCCTCGTCGTCTCCACCGTGTAGGTGAAGCGCCCGTACGGCATCTCGAGCTCGATCCGGTCGCCCTTCTCGAGCTTGTCGAGCGCCCTGAAGGGGGCGAGGTAGGTCGTGCGGTGGCCCGCCACCGCGACCGTGCCGCGCTCGCCCGGGAAGGGCGTGTCCGGGTAGTGCCCCGGCCCCTTGCGCAGCGAGGCGAGGTCCGTGCCCTGGACCATCACGTAGCGGCGGCCGAGCGTGGGGAAGCGGATGCTGCCGATCGCGTGGCCCTCCCGCGCGCGAGCGCGCGCGCGGGCTGCGAGCCTCGCCAGGCGCGCGCGCTCGTCGCGCATCCCGCGCACCCCGCGCGCGTCGTCGGCCGACTGCCGGTCGAGGTCGTCGAGTTGCCCGCGCAGCAGGCTCTGCTCGCGGCTCGCGATCAGCGCGGAGACGGGCTCCTGCCACGCGACGGTCAGCGCGGCGTCGGCGATCAGGAGCGCGCCGGCGGTGGCCACGACCGCCGCCAGGAAGCGCACGATGGCGCGACCTGTCGAGCGGCTCCCCACGTCGGCAAGTCTAGGCCCGCCAGGGGCGAAGGACCCGGGCGCCGCGGAGTCGCCGGGCGGGGTGGCGCGCGAGCCCGCGCGGGCCGTGGCTCACGCCGCGCGGCCCGCGACCGTTGTAATGGATGAGTGGGCGTTCCTCCCTTCCAGAAGTTCCTAGAGGAGCACAGGGACCGGGTGTTCCGGTTCCTCGTGGCGTCCGTCGGGCCGGCGGACGCGGAGGACTGCTTCCAGGAGACCTTCATGGCAGCCCTGCGCGCATATCCCAGGTTGAGGGCGGACTCGAACCTCGGCGCCTGGGTGATGACGATCGCCCACCGCAAGGCGCTCGACGTTCACCGCGCCCGCGCGCGCGGCGCGGTCGCCGTCGCGGAGCTCCCGGAGCGGGGAGCCGAGGACGGCGCGCGCGACGGCGAGCGAGGGCTCTGGGCGGCCGCGCGCGGGCTGGCCGCGCGACAGCGGCACGCGCTGCTGTTGCGCTTCGCGGCCGACCTCGACTACGCCGACATCGCCGCCGCGATGGGCACCTCGCCCGAGGCGGCGCGGCAGAGCGTGAGCCAGGCGCTCAAGCGCCTGAGGAGGGAGCTGGACGATGAGTGACATCGAGCGGGAGCTCCGCAGCGGACTGCCCGGGGCGGCCCCCGGGGCGCTCGAGGCGGCGAGCCTGCGGCTGGCCGAGCGCGCCGCGAGCGAGGGGCTGCTCGACATCGCCTACGCGGTGGTCGACTCGCCGCTCGGCACGCTCGTCGCCGCGCGGACCCCGCGCGGGCTCGTCACTCTCAGCTACGCGGACTCGGGGGTCGACCCGGTGCTCGAGCAGCTCGCCGCGCGGCTGTCGCCGCGTGTGCTGGAGGCGCCCGCGCGGCTCGACTCGCTGCGGCGCGAGCTCGACGAGTACTTCGAGCGCAGGCGGCGGAGCTTCGACATCGAGATCGACTGGGCGCTCGTGAGGGGCTTCGCGCGCCGCATCCTCGCGGCGACCGCGGCGGTGCCCTTCGGCGAGGTGGCGAGCTACCGCGAGGTGGCGCGCGCGGCGGGCAACGAGCGGGCGGCGCGCGCCGCGGGCAACGCGCTCGGCTCGAACCCCATGCCGATCGTCGTGCCCTGCCACCGCGTGCTGCGGAGCGGCGGCGCGCTCGGCGGCTACACCGGCGGGATCGAGCGCAAGCGCTTCCTGCTGACGCTCGAGGGCGTGCTCTAGCGCCCGGCCGGCGGCGCGGCCCGAAGCCCGCCGCGGCCCCGCTCGGCCCTAGTGCGTCGCGTCGCCGCCGCCGCTCGCGGCTGCGGGCGGGCGGGACTCCTCGGCGAGCGAGGTGATCGCGAGCTCGCCGCGCGCCGCCTGCTCGAGCACCTCGGAGGCCTCCTCGGCCGAGCGCGCGTACAGCTCCACGAGCATGTGCACCACGATCTGGTCGCCCTCGTGCTTGTGGAAGCGGACGTGCGTGAAGAACTCGCGCGTCCCGTAGTCGCCGAAGGCGCCGTACGCGAGGGCGTCGGCCGCGTCCGGGCCGGAGCAGGTCTCGACCTGGTCGGCGTCAACGGTCACGGTGCAGGACGCGACCCAGGGAGTGCCGGCGACCATCCGCTCCCAGCGGTCCTCAACCGCCTCGATGCGGCTCACGCGGCGGCCGTCCTCCTCGTAGAAGGCGAGGCTCAGGTGCGGCTGGTCGTGCAGGCAGTCGAGGCACTGGACCACCGCCTCCTGGACCTCCTCGACCGGGTCGACGGCCTCGCCGGAATCGGGATCGACCTTGAGCACGCCCTCGTAGTGCACCTGGACCTCGAGGTTGCGCGACCAGCAGCGGTAGCAGCGAAGCCAGCTGGAGGAGGTGCCGAGGGACTCGGGGGCGGACCCTTCCATGAGCCCTATTCTGACACCGCGCCCCTGAGCGCCCAAGAGCCCCGCGGCTTCATGCGGGCGCGGCGAGCCCCGCGAGCGCCTGGAGGGTGGTGTCGAAGTCGGTGCGCGGAACCGGGCCGACGCACGGGGAGGTGGCGCCCGCCTCGAGGTAGCGCTCGACAGCGGCCCGCGCCTGCTCGGCGCGGCCGATCCCCGCCAGCGCGGCGAGGAAGTCGTCGGAGATCCCGCTCACGGCGGACTGGACGTCGCCCTGGGCCATCCCGTGGTCGAAGGCCTCGAGGTCGGCCCCGTAGCCCGAGCGCTCGAGCATCGCGCGGTAGAAGGGCAGCGAGAAGTAGGGGAGGAGGTCCTGGCGGAGCGCGGCCTTCGCGCTCTCGGGGTCGTCGGTCACCGCCGCCGGCACCGCCGCCACGATGTCGAAGCCCTCGAGCTCGCGTCCGGCGCGGCGCCGCCCCTCCCGCACCTCGGGCACCACGACCCGCTCGATGTAGTCGGGGTTGCAGAGCCAGAGGATCACCCCGTCGGCGATCTCCCCGGCGAGCCGGAGCATGGCGGGGGAGAGGGCGGCGACGTAGATCGGCAGGTCGGCGCGCGCCCGGTAGCCCATGAAGTGGAAGCGCGTCGGGAAGGGTCCCTCCGCCGGCGGGTCGCCGCCCTCGAAGATCGCCCGCAGCGCCGCCACGTATGCGCGCATGTCGCGCACCGGCTTCTCGATCGAGGCGCCGTACCAGTTCTCGACGGTCACGCGGTGGGAGACGCCGAGGCCGAGCACGAGCCGCCCGCCCGAGAGCTCGTCGATCGTCGCCGCGGCCTGCGCGGTCGCCGCGGGCGTGCGCGAGTAGATCGGCAGCACCCCGGTGCCGAGGCGGACGCGCGACGTGCGCGACGCGTACGCCGCGAGGACCGTGAGCGAGTCGCGCGCGGCGATGTGCGTCACGTAGACGGACTCGTAGCCGAGCTCCTCCGCCCGGCGCACGCGCTGCATCGCGGTCTCGAGCGAGCGGCCGACCGAGATGAACGTGCCCACACCCAAGGCTGTGGCAGCATAGCCCGGTGGACGGAGGGTCGGCGTGATCGGCGCGCTGCTCGCGGGCGGCGCGGGCCGCCGGATGGGCGGCGCCAAGCCCGCGGCGACTCTCGCGGGGCGGCCGCTCGCCCGGTACCCGGCCGACGCGCTCGCAGCGGTTTGCGACCGCGTCGCGGTGGTGTGCAAGCGCGACACGACCCTGCCGGACCTCGGGGCCGTCGAGCGCTGGGACGAGCCCGACGAGCCGCGCCACCCGCTCACCGGGATCGCGTACGCGCTCGAGCGGGCCGGTGCGCCCGTGCTCGTGTGCGCCGCCGACATGCCGTTCGTGACAGGCGAGGCGCTGCGCGCCCTGGTCGCCGCGGCGAGCGCGAGCGCCCCGGCCGCGGTCGCGGTCGCCGACGGCGTGCTGCAGCCGCTGCTCGGCGTCTACGCGCCCGCGTGCCTGGAAGTCTTTCGCCGGGCGCCTCGGGACACGGCGCTGACCGCGACGGTCGAGTCGCTCGACCCGGTGCGCGTCGAGCTCCCGGCGCGCGTCGTCTGGAGCGTCGACACGCCCGAGGAGCTCGCCGAGGCGGAGGCGGCCCTGGCCTGACGCGCGCGGTGCGCGCGCTAGCGCGCGTCCGGCCGGCGGTCGAGCACGATCAGCGCGGCGACCGCGAGCGCGAACGCGATCTCGCCCACGCCGAAGGCCACGCCGAGGTCGGCGGCTCCGAGCAGCTCGGCCACGCCCACGCCCGCGCCGAAGGCGGCGAGCGCCGCCGCGATCCGGAGGACCAGTCGCATCCGCGCGCGAGAATAAAAGAAGGGAAGAGGCCCCGCCGCCCGCCCTGTGGCGCCGGGGCCTCCCGCGGACCCGCCGCGCTAGCCGCGCAGCAGGCTGAGGACGCTCTCCGAGGACTGGTTCGCCTGCGCGAGCATCGCCGTGCCCGCCTGCTGCAGGATCTGCAGCTTCGTGTACTCGGCCATCTCCTGGGCCATGTCCACGTCGCGGATCCGGCTCTCGGCGGCCGTGATGTTCTCCTCGTACACGGAGACGTTGTTGACCATGTGCTCGAGGCGGTTCTGCACGGCGCCGTACGCGGCGCGCATCGCGTTGACGTTCCCGATCGCGGCGTCGATCTCCGAGATGTCGGCGCCGTTCACCGACAGCGCGAAGGTGTTCGCGTCCACGGCGCCGCCGTAGAGCGTCTGCGTCGCGATCGAGACGACCTCGCCGTCGTTCGCCCCGACCTGGAAGGTGATCGTCACGTTGCCCGAGAGCAGGCTGATGCCGTTGAACTGGGCGGTGTTGCCGATGCGCTCGATCTCGGAGGCGAGCTGGTCGATCTCGGACTGGATCGCCGCCTGGCCGTCGGCCGAGACCGTGCCGTTCTTGTACTGCACCGCCAGCTCGCGCACGCGCTGGAGCATCGCGTGCACCTCGCTGAGCGAGCCCTCCGCGGTCTGCACGAGCGAGATCGCGTCCTGGAGGTTGCGGTGGGCCTGCGAGAGGCCCTTGATCTGACTACGCAGCTTCTCGCTGATTGCGAGTCCGGCCGCGTCGTCGGCAGCGGAGTTGATCCTGTACCCGGACGCGAGCCGCTGCATCGATTTCGAGAGCTGGTCGCTCGTCCCCAGGAGCTGGCGATGGGCGTTCATCGCCTCGACGTTGTGCTGGATACGCAGTGACATCGGTCGTTTGTCCTCCTTGGCTCCCGCTAGACGCGCGCCTCTGCGCCGCGCGTCGTGCCGGGCATCCGCTCGGGCTGGGCCTCGGCCGCAGCCTTGTTCTCGTCCTTGATCGCCGCCCAGAGCTCCTCCCGGTAGACGGGCAGGCTCTTCGGCGCGTCGATGCCGATGCGGACGCTCGAGCCGACGACCTCCATCACGTGGACCGTGATGTCGTCGCCGAGCATGATGCGCTCGCCGGGTCGGCGGGTGATGATGAGCACGGTCTCTTCCTCCTTGGAAACGACGGCGTGGGTTCCTGGTCCGGCTAGGCCGCCTGCTCCGCGGCAGCGGCGGCGACGGGTCGCGAGGCGAGGTCGGCGAAGAGCGGCGCGCGGAGCGGGGCGTGCTCGGCCTCGTTGATGACCTGGTGACCGCGGCCCTGCCAGATGAGGATCGGCGCGCGCAGGTTGGCGGTGCAGTCCTCGATCGCCTCCGTCGCCCGCACGGTGACCCACACCTCGGCCTGCTCGGGATCGGTCAGGCCGATGCGCTGGGCGTCGGCGTCCGACAGCTCGACGGCGTAGTCGGCGAAGAAGCGCCACGGGTTGGTGAGCGGCAGCGCGAGGGTCGGCTCCTCGAGCGACTGCAGCCAGACGAAGGCCGCGTCCGGCTCGCGGGCGAGCAGGCAGTAGCGGCTGCCTCCGAGCCCGATCAGGCCGTTGGGGAACTCGACCACGGACGCCTCGTCGACCTCGATAGTCCCGAAGCGCGTGGTGTCGACGGTGATTGACATCGAACCTCCTTGGTGATTCCGCGCCGCGCTACCTCAGGAAGTCGAGAAGCGACGCCTGGATGATGTTCGCCCCGGACTTCAGGGCGGCCTGGTACACCGACTGCTGAAGCGAGAAGTCCATGATCGTCTTCGCCATGTCCGCGTCCTCGACGTCGGACAGGAACTTGGTCGACGCCTCGTTCATCTGGTCGAGGCGCGCGGAGGCGGTCTCGAGGCGGTTGGCGATCGCGCCGACGGTGGCGCGCGTCTGGGTGATGTTGTCGAGGGAGGCGTCGAGGCGCTGGAGGTCCTGGCCGCGGAGCAGGTCGGCATCGGCCGGCGTGCCGCCGCGCAGGTGCGCGGCGATGTCCCTGAGCACGCCGAGCAGCCCGCCGTCGCCGCTCACGCCGTCGCCGAGGATGTCCCGCCCGACGACGTTGATCTGGACCGACACGCCGGGCCCGATCTCGCGCACCACGGCGCCCGCGGGCAGCGTCGTGCCGCCGAAGGTGTCGACGGCGCCGAGCTGGTACGGCGGCTGGTCGGTCTTCGTGCCCGCGAGCACGTAGCGGCCGGCGAACTGCGCGTTGGCCGCCTGCTTTGCGCCCTGGATGAGCTGGTCGATCTCCTCGGCGATCGCGACGCGGCCGTCCTGGCCGGTCGAGTCGCTCGAGGCCTGGACGAGCAGCTCGCGCGCGCGCTGCGCGATGTCGTTGATGCGCGAGAGCGCCGTGTCGGTGACGGTCGTCCACGACGAGGCGTCGTCGACGTTCTTCTTGTACTGGTCGAGGCCGTCGACCTCGGCGCGCAGCGCGAGCGCGCGGTTGGTCGCGAACGGGTCGTCCGAGGGCTTGGTCAGCAGCTTGCCGGTGGAGAGTTGCCGCTGGGTCCGGGCGAGGCGGTTGCTCGCCTCCTGCAGGTCGGCGAGCACCGCGCGCGCCGTCATCGCGGTGCTGATGCGCGTGCTCATCAGAGGCCCACCCTCCCGGTCCGGTTGATCAGGTCGTCGAGCACCTCGTCCATCGACGACATCGCCCGGGCGGACGCCTGGAACGCGCGCTGGAAGCGGATCAGGTTCGCCATCTCCTCGTCCATCGACACCCCCGAGGTGCTCTGGCGCCGGTCCTCGACCGCGTTCGTGAGCTGCTCGGCGGTGGCCTCGGTGCGCTCGGCGTCCTTCGCGGCCCCGCCGACGCGCGACACGAGCTGTGCGTAGAGCTGGTCGGGCGTCAGGCCGGGGCTCGTCGGGCGCGTGCTCGGCGAGTAGCGCAGCGCGGCGATCGCGAGCGCGATGTCGTTCGCGCCCTTGTCGGGGGAGAGCGAGGCGACGACCGTGCCCGCCGTGGCGCTCACGGCGATGTCGGACGCGCCCGTGCCCGTGAAGAAGTCGACCCCGGTGCCGGTCGGGTTGTGCAGGTAGTTGACGGCGTCGCGGAGCTCGCGCGCGAACGTGTCGAGGTCGGCCTCGAGCGAGTCGATCTCGCCCCCCGGCACGTCGGAGAGCGCGAGCAGCGCGCCGAGCTTGCCGCCGGCCGCCTGGGTGAGCGCCTGCGGCCAGTTGGAGACGGGCGCGCCGGTCACCGGGTCCTGGTCGATCAGCGGCAGCGCCGCGTCGCCGAAGGTCACCTTGATCGCGCCGCCGCCGAGGTCCTGGACGGAGACCTGCGCGAGCTGCGAGAGCTTGTCGAGCAGGGCGTCGCGCTTGTCGAGCAGGTCGTTGGGGACCGCGCCCGTCGCCATCTGGCGCTGGATCGTGTCGGTGTAGTCGACGATGTCCTTGACGGCCATCGCGACCTCGCCGCTGCCCGCGGCGGTGATCGCGTCGAACTCGTCGCGCGACTGCTGGCGCACCGTCTCGAGCTGCGCGTAGAGCTGGTTGATCGAGCTCGCGAGGGTGACGCCCTGCTCGATCGCCGCCTGGCGCGTGGCCGGGCTCTCGGGCGCGTTGGCGAGGTTCGACCAGGCGTCCCAGAAGTGGGCGAGCTGCTTCGAGATGCCGTTGTCGCTCGGCTCGGCGAACGCGAGCTGCACCCGGTCGAGCGCGGAGCTGCGGGCGCGCGCGTCGCCGAGGCGCATCGCCTGGGCGCGGTACTGGGCGTCGAGGAAGTCGTCGCGGATGCGCAGGAACTGGGCGATGTCGACGCCCGTGCCGAGGATCGCGGAGCCGCCCGAGGCGAGGTCGGTCAGGCCCGGCATCACCTGGAGGCCCTGCGAGGCGGTCATCACCGCCTGCTGGCGCGAGTAGCCCTCCGTGTTCGCGTTCGCGATGTTGTGCGAGGTGACGTCCAGCGCGCGCTGCTGGGCGAGGAGGCCGCGCAACGTGGTCTGGAGTCCGAGGAAGGTTGAGATCGGCATCGGTCAGGCCTGGACGTTGAGTACGCGGTGCTTGCCCTGCGGGGCCGCGGGGCCGGACGGGCGGTAGCCGCCCTCCGACTCCTGGCCGAGCAGGCGGACGAGGTGGTCGAGGAAGGCGAGCTCCTGACGCATGAGCGCGCGGTTGATGCCGTGCTCGCGGGCGATCTCGTCGAGCAGCCCGCGCAGCTCCGCGCTGCGCTCGCGCGCGGTGCGCGCCTCGGCCTCGGGCATCAGGCTGGTGATGCCCTCGAGCGTCACGGCGGCTGGGGGCAGGCCGAGCGCCTCGCCGGCGCGCACGAGCAGGTCGGTGCGCTCGGCCTCGAGCGCGCCGCGCAGCTCCATCTCGGTCTTCATCTCGGCGAGCCGCCGGATCACGGAGTCCACGTCGCGCTCGCGGATCGCCGCGCCCTGGGCGAGGATCGTCGCGAGCAGCCGGCGGGCGGACTCGATCTGCCGCTCGAGGTGGGCGAGCACGTCGCGCGCGAGCGCCGCGTCGGCGCCTACGGGGCTGCTCTGGGCGACCTGCGGGGCGCTCATCGCGCCTCCCCCTGGCGGAGCGCGCGGTAGAGATCCTCGGCGAGGCCCGTGCCGCCGCTCGCGATCGCCGAGTCGGCGAGCGCGTCGGGCAGCATCTGCTCGTAGGACTGCACGCCCGCGTCGGCCGAGCCCTCGTCGCCGTCCTGCGGCTTCGCCGACCGCGTCAGCTCGGCGAGGAGCTGGCGCTCGAAGCCGAGCGCGGCGCGGTAGACCCGCCGGTCGCGGTCGCTGCCCTCGCGCACCTCCTGCGGGAGCGTCGAGACGGGCAGGGGGGTGAGCGTCGAGAGGCTGTCGAGCGCGCCCGGCATCACTGCTTCACCCCGTTCGCGATGCCGGCCATCTCGTCCTGCGTCTGGATCGCCTTGGCGGCGAGCGAGTAGCTGCGCTGCGCCTCGATCATGTCGACCATCGCGTCCGCGATGTCGGCGTTCGAGGACTCGAGCATCCCCTGGCGCAGCGCGGTCGTCGCCGGGCTCACCCGGCGCGCGGGGCCGCTCGCCGGGCTCACGGCGTAGAGGTTGTCGCCGAGCGCCGTCAGCCCGTCCGGGGAGCGCACGGTCACGACGTCGAGCCTGCCGAGCCGCCTGCTGCCGACGCTGACCGTGCCGTCCGCGGCGATCGAGATCTCATCGACGTTCGTGCCGGCCGGCACCCTGATGCCCGGCAGCACCTGCGCGCCGGAGGTCGTCACGAGCCGCCCGCGCGGGTCGATGTGGAAGTTGCCGTCGCGCGTGAGCCCGACCACGCCGTTCGGCTCGCGCACGCGGAAGAAGCCGGGGCCCTCGATGGCGACGTCGAGCGGGCGGCCGGTGGGGTCGAGCGACCCCTGGCCGAAGTCGCGGCCGATCGGCGAGGCGGCCGCGCCGGCGCCGGTGCGCACCTGCGGCGCCGCGCCGCGCATCGGGGCGTTGCCGTAGAGCAGGTCGCGGAAGGCGACGCGGACGCGCTTGTAGCCCGTCGTCGAGACGTTCGCGAGGTCGTTCGCGACCGCATCCATGCGCCGTTCCTGTGCCGCCATGCCGGCGGCGGACGAGTACAGGCCCTCCAGCATCCGTAATCCTTGCGTGTCTCTTGGGCTGGGAGAACGGCCTCTGCGGATGCAGTCCAGCTCCTTCTCCCGATGGTCAGCCGGGGTATTCGACCGCGGCCGGGCGGCCTTTAGCCGGCTGGACGGTTGATCGAGCAGGGAGCCGGCTAGCCGCTCGTCGAGCCGACCTGGTTGGCGGCCTTGCCGAGCGTCTCGTCGATCGTCCGGATCGCCTTCTGGCCCGCCTCGAAGACGCGGAAGGAGGCGATCATGTCGATCATCGTGCGCGCGGGGTCGACGCCCGAGGCCTCGAGCGCGCCGCCGCGCACCGAGCCCGGGGCCCGGCCCGCCGCCGCGCCCGTGAAGTAGTTGTCGCCCTGCTTGCGCAGCCCGGTCGCCGCGAACACGCCGATGCGCGCGGGGTCGACCGTGCCGTCGGCCTTCGCGCGCACGGGCCGGCCGCCCTGGCCCAGCACCGGGTTGCCGAGCTGGTCCACGAGGAAGCCCCGGCCGTCGAGCGTGAACTGGCCGTTGCGCGTGAAGCGCACGCCCCGGGGGGTGCGCACCGCGAACCAGCCG
Source organism: Thermoleophilaceae bacterium (assembly GCA_019683805.1). Classification (GTDB taxonomy): domain Bacteria; phylum Actinomycetota; class Thermoleophilia; order Solirubrobacterales; family Thermoleophilaceae; genus JADGHQ01. Next base: position 2,449 of record JADGHQ010000041.1, on the reverse strand, counting down.
TCGCCCTCGATCGCGAAGTCGAGCGGCTGGCCTGTGTCCCTGATCGGGGCGGGGGCGAGGCTCGTGACGGTGCGGTCGACCTCGACGCCGAGCCCGAGCGGCCCCACGACGGCGCCGCTCGCGCGGTTCGAGAGCAGCAGCTCCCCGAAGCTCCGCACGGTGGAGCGGTCGGGCTTGTAGCCGGGGGTCGAGCCGTTCGCGAGGTCGTTCGCGAGCTGGTCCTGGCGCCGGGTCTGCGCGAGCATCCCCGACGCGGCGATGTAGAGCCCCCGTTCCATCCGCCCCCGTGATCGTCCGTCCCCCTCGATCCTTGAGGCCGCGGCCCCGCCGGTCGATCACCTGGGCGATGCGTCCCCTCGCGATCGATCCCGCGCTCCTGCGCCCCCTGCTGCCCGACGTTCTGCTGCGTCCGGGCGCGACGGTCGTGGCGCGCGTGGCCGAGCGCGGCGCGCGGCTCGGCCTGCTGATCCTCGCGGGCGCGCCGCTGACCGCGGAGCTGCCCGAGCACGTGCGACCCGGCGACCGGCTGCGCCTGCTCGTGCACGAGGTGAGCGCCGAGCGGGTCGTGCTCAAGGTGCTCGAAAAGCCCGAGGCGGAGAGGCGGCCCGCCCGCCCGGAGGGGTCGCAGCCCGCGCGCTCCGACGAGCCCCAGGCCGCCGGGCGCCCGCCTGACGCCGCGCCGGCCGCGGCGCTGCCGCTGCCGGGCGGCGCCCGGGCGCTGATCCAGGTCGGGGAGCGCGAGGGCGGGGGCAGCGGCGCGCGCGGCGCGGCCGCGGTCCGCGTCAGCTTCAGCTCGCAGGCGCTGGGGCGGGTCGACTTCAGGCTCGCCCTGGAGGGCGGCGCCGTCAGCGCGCGCGTCGAGATGACGGACGGCCCGCCAGCCGAGCTCGGCCGGACCGCGCTCGAGGAGCTGCGCGCCTCGCTCGAGCGCTCGCTCGGCCGCCCCGCGCACGTCCGCCTGCATGAACGCCGCGACCCCTTCGACGTCTATGCCTGACGAGCGCCGCGCAACGGCGCTGCGCTACCTGCGCGGCGAGTCGGCCGCCCCGAAGGTCGTGGCGAGCGGCCGCGGCCACCTGGCCGAGCGCATCCTCGAGCTCGCGCGGGCCCACGGCGTGCCGATCCGCGAGGACCCCGCGCTCGCCGAGGCGCTCGCCGCCCTCGACCTCGGCGAGGAGATCCCCGAGGACCTCTACGTGGCCGTGGCCGAGGCGCTCGTGTGGGCGCTCGGGCTCGACCGCCGCGCCTCCCGCGCGGGACGCGGCGGACCCGGCGCCGCGGGCGGCGCCTGAGCCCCCGGAAAGAGCGGAGCCGGGCCTCGGCCCGGCTCCCGTCACAGGCGGCGCCGCTCCCCGGTGTGGCCGCTCTGGTCGCTACGGCCCCCGGACGGCTCGCCGCAGCCTCAGGCGACCTCGCTGAACAGCGCCGCCTCCGAGGCGAGCTGCTCGCGCAGCTTCCGCTTGAGCTGGCTGTGGATCTGGCAGACGCGGCTCTCGGACACGCCGAGGATCTCGCCCACCTCCCGCAGCGTCAGGTTCTTCACGTAGAGCAGCACGGCGACCTCGCGCTCCCGCTCGGGCAGGCGGCCGAAGGCACGGCGGAACCGCTCCTTCGCCTGGCTCGCCGCGGTGGCGCTCTCGGGGTCGCCGTCGCCGTCGTGCGAGACGAGCGTGTCGATGCGCTCGACGGTCGTCTCCTCGTCGCCGATCACCAGCGTGTTGAGCGAGGTGACCTCCGAGTTGGCGATGTCGTGCTCGCGGTCGGCCAGCTCCTCCGGCGTGGTGCCGAGGGCGTCGGCCAGCTCCTCGCGGCTCGGCCGCCGGCTGTGCAAGGCCATGAACTGCTCGCGCGCCCTGGCGATGTCGCGCTCCCAGCGCCGGAGCGAGCGCGGGGCCCAGTCCTGGCGGCGCAGCTCGTCGAGCACGGCGCCGTGGATGCGCGTCCACGCGAACTGCTCGAGCGTCGCGCCCTTGTCGGGGTCGTAGCGCTCGATCGACGAGATCAGGGCCTCGAGGCCGCACGAGATGAAGTCCTCGACCTCGCAGCGCGCCGGGAGCTCGCGGATCTTCTTGTAAACGATGTACTTCACGAGCGGCGCGTAGGTCATGATCAGGCGATCCCGGAGGCGCGCGTCGCCGGTGCGGCGGTACTCCTGCCACAGGGCCATCGCATCCTCCGGCGAAATGCGCCGGCCACGCGTCCTGCCGTCGGTGTTCGTCGTCACTACAGCTCCTTCGTGAGTCCAAGCCCGGCCCTTCGAGGCGAGTACACGTGAGGGTCGGGATCCTTCTGTTTGGGGTCGGATCTCTCGGCCCTCGCGGGCCGGGCCGAGGGCTGTATCGACCGCAAGCGGGGGGCGCTGCATCCCCCACGCGTGGTAATTGCGGTCGAATCGGCGTCCATGCGGGCGGCAGGCGTCGGCCCGGCGCGCGGGCGGTCTCTTATACAA
>JADGHQ010000120.1 GCA_019683805.1 Thermoleophilaceae bacterium | reverse complement strand
GCTAGCGAGGCGGTATGCAGATCAACCAGCTCAACCGCGAGAAGCTCCGCGAACTGGCCGGGATCCGTGCCGACGGCGCCAAGGTCCTGAGCCTCTACCTCAACCTCGACCCCTCGGAATTCGCCACCGGACAGGCGCGCGCGACCGAGGTGAGGTCGCTGCTCGACGAGGCCGACCGCCGGCTGCGGAACGGCGACTGGCTGACCCATGAGCAGCGCGCCGCGCTGCGCCAGGACGTCGAGCGCGTACGCAGTCTCTTCTCGGCCGGCGCCGACCTCAAGGGCGCCCATGCGCTCGCGATCTTCGCCTCCGGCCAGGCCGGCGTCTTCGAGGTCGTGAAGCTTCCCCGCCCGATCGAGTCCGAGGTCGTGATCGACGACGGGCCCTACCTCGAGCCGCTCGCCGACCTGGCGACCGTCGGCGACTGGGCGATCCTGCTCGTCAACCGGCGCATGTCGCGCATCCTGCGCGGCTCGCGCGACGCGGGCTTCGAGGAGGTCTTCCGCCTCGACGACGACGTCCACGGCTGGCACGCCCAGGGCGGCTGGTCGCAGGCCCGCTACCAGCGCGGCATCGAGAAGGAGATCCACGACCACCTCAAGCGCACCTCCGAGGTGCTGCTCCGGCGCTTGCGTCGCGGCGCCTTCGACCTGCTCCTGATCGGCGGGCCGGACGAGGCGGTGAGCGCCATGTGCGAGCGCCTCCATCCCTACGTGAAGGAGCGCTACGTGGGGCGCATCGAGGTGGATGTCGAGAACTCGACCGCCGACCAGGTCCGCGACGCAGCCGCTCCCCTCATCGAGGAGACGGAGCGCGCGCGCGAGCGCAAGGCGCTAGACCGCCTCGAGGAGGGCCTGGGCACCGGCGGCCGCGCCGCGGCCGGGCTCGACGACGTGCTCGCGGAGCTCAACCAGCGTAAGGTCGAGATCCTGATGCTCGACCCCGGCTTCACCGCCCCTGGGGTGGCGTGCCCGCAGTGCGGCTGGACCGGCACGGACGCGCCGAGCTGCCCGGTGGACGGCGGCGAGGTCGAGAGACGCGACGACATCATCGAGGCCGCCATCCAGCTCGCGATCGTCCAGTCGGCCGAGGTGATCCAGATGCGCCACCACGCCGAGCTCGACAACCGCGGGTCGATCGCGGCGGTGTTGCGCTTCTAGCCGTTCTTACGACCCCTTGGGCGGCGTGAAGCCGGGGGCGCTGCCGGACGGGCGCCGCCGGCGTAGCCGCTCGGGGGCGAGCAGGCCGCGCCGGCCGGATAACGTCTCGGCAGATGGCTCGCGACAACGGCATCGAGGCGCGCGCCCTCGCCCGCGAGTTCAAGGGCGGGATCCGGGCTGTCGACGGGATCGACCTGCACGTCGCGCCCGGCGAGATCTACGGCTTCCTCGGGCCGAACGGCGCGGGCAAGTCGACCACCGTCCACATGCTCACCACGCTGCTGCCGCCCACCTCCGGGACCGCGAGGGTCGCCGGGTTCGACGTCGTGAGGCAGGGGGCGCAGGTGCGCTCGGCGATCGGCGCGGCGCTGCAGGAGGCGGCGCTCGACAACTTCCTCACCGGGCGCGAGCACATGCACCTGCAGGGGGGCATGCACGGGCTCTCGAGGGCCGAGCGCGAGCGCCGCGGCGAGGAGCTGCTCGCGCGCGTGGGCCTGTCTGAGGCGGCCGACCGCAAGGTGGGCGGCTACTCGGGCGGGATGAAGCGCCGGCTCGACCTCGCGCTCGCGCTCGTCCACCGGCCGTCGATCCTCTTCCTCGACGAGCCCACGACCGGCCTCGACCCGCAGAGCCGCGCCGCGCTCTGGGACGAGGTCGAGCGGCTCGCAAAGCAGCAGGGCGTGACCGTCTTCCTCACCACCCAGTACCTCGAGGAGGCCGACCAGCTCGCGGACCGCGTGGGCATCATCGACCACGGCCGGATCGTGGCCGAGGGCACCCCCGACGAGCTGAAGGCGGAGATTGGAGGGTCGACCGTGGAGGCCGTGCCGGCGCAGGGCTCGTCGCGCGACGCGGTGGAGGCGGTGCTCGGCCGCTTCGGCGAGCCCGTGCCGACCCAGCGCGAGAGCGTGGCGGTGCGCCTCACGGACAGCACCGCCGACCTCGGCGACGTGGTGCGGGCGCTCGACGGCCACGGCGTCGATGTCGCGCAGATCCAGCTCCACACGCCCACCCTCGACGACGTCTTCCTCGAGAAGACGGGCCGCTCGCTCGAGGGCGCGGGCGACGACGGGCGGGAGGAGCCCCGGCGGGAGGCGGCGCGCCGGTGAGCGGCGCCGCGCTCGCGCAGGTCGCCCTGATCGCCGACCGCTCGGTGCGGCGCACCCTGCGCCAGCCCGCGCTGATCGTGCCGACGATCGTGTTCCCGCTGTTCCTGCTCGCGGTCAACGCGAGCGGGCTCGACGCGGCCACGAAGATCCCCGGCTTCCCGACCGACTCGTACCTCGACTTCGCGCTCACCGTCACGTTCATGCAGGGCGCGCTGTTCGCCTCCACCACCGCCGGCACCGAGCTTGCGAGCGACATCGAGACCGGCTTCTTCAACCGCCTGCAGCTCACGCCCCTGCGCGGCGCCGCGATCCTCGTCGGCCAGCTCGCGGGCGCGGTGCTCGTCGCGCTGCTCGGCGCCGTGGTCTACCTCGTGGTGGGGCTCGCGGCAGGGGCGACCGTGAAGGCGGGCGTGGGCGGGGCGCTGTTCCTGCTGTTCCTCGCTGTCCTGATCGCGCTCGGGTTCGGAGCGGTCGGCTCCGTGATGGCGCTCCGCGCGGGCTCCGCGGAGGCGGTGCAGGGCCTGTTCCCGCTGCTGTTCGTCACGTTCTTCCTGTCGTCGATGAACATGCCGCGGAACCTGATCCCGGTCCACTGGTTCCGCACGGTCGCCACGTGGAACCCGGTGAGCTACCTGATCGAGGCCCTGCGCTCGCTCGTCATCACGGGCTGGGACTGGGCAGCACTCGGCAAGGGGCTCGGGGTGGCGGTCGCGATCCTGGCGCTCGCCTTCGGCGCGGCCGTCGCCGCGCTCCGCACGAGGATGGCGCGCACGTGAGCGCCCAGGTCCGGCACGTGACGGTCGCGGTCGCGCGGCGCAACCTCAAGCACGCGTTCACCAACCCGCTGCTGCTCGTCCCCTCGCTGCTCTTCCCGCTGATCTTCCTGATCGCGTTCGCGGGCGGTCTCTCGCGGGTCGGCAGCGTGCCGGGCTTCGACTTCCCGGCCGGCTACACGTCGTTCCAGTTCGTGTTCGTGCTCCTGCAGTCGGCGGCGTTCGGAGGCGTGTTCACCGGCTTCGGGATCGCGGCCGACTTCGAGTCCGGGTTCGCGCGCCGGCTGCTGCTCGCGGCCCCGCGGCGCTCGGGGCTCCTCCTCGGCTACCTCCTCGCGGGCGTCGTCCGCTTCCTCTTCACCACGGTGTGGGTGACCGCGGCGGGGCTCATCGGCGGCATGGAGATCCTCGGCGACGGCGTGGATCTCGTGGGCCTGCTCCTGCTCGGGCTGCTGCTGAACGCGGCCTCGACGCTCTGGGGCGCGGGCGTCTCCTACCGGGCGAAGTCGCTGCAGGCGGGGCCGTTCATGCAGATACCGATCTTCACGATCCTCTTCCTCGCGCCCGTCTACGTGCCGCTCGACCTGCTGAAGGGCTGGATCCACGACGTGGCGCGTTACAACCCGGTCAC
>JADGHQ010000010.1 GCA_019683805.1 Thermoleophilaceae bacterium | reverse complement strand
GGGGCGCGCCCCGCGGGCGCGAGCGGCGGCCCGCCGGCCGCGGCGGCCGCGGGCGCCGCCGCGGCCGGCGCGAGGCCTTCGGCGCGCGCCTCGTCGTAGCGCGCCTGGAACTGGATCGCGTAGTCGACGGCCAGGCCGACGAGCACCGGCAGCACCGCGATCGACGCCATCGTCAGCGACCCGCCCGCGAGCGACACAGCGCCGAAGGTGAGCGCGGCGGCTGCGAGGGCGAGCGCGAGCGGCAGCAGCCGCAGCCGCGTGCGGAAGACGAGCGCGAGCGTGGCCGCCATGACGAGCACGGCGGCGACCAGCAGGATCACGATCGAGTGGCGCACCGCGTCGGCCAGCCCCTTCGCGACCACGGGCACGCCGGTGACGACGTAGCGCTGACCGTGCTCGAGCCGGAACGGCCTCTGCGCGACCGCCTCGCGCACCTTCGCGATCGCCGCGTCGCGCTCCCGCTCCGAGAGCCCCGGCTTCATTCGGACCTGCACGAGCGCGGAGTTCGCGCTCGGGAACAGGTACGCGAAGCGGGCCTTCGGCTGCCCCGCGCCGCGGGCGGGGTCGAACACGACCTGTCCCACGAAGTCGAGGTTGTCGATCGCGGGCGGCCGCGTGATGCCGTAGCGCAGCGAGAGCTGGAGCAGCGAAAGCCGGTACTGGTCGGCCACCGCCGCGCGCGCCCGCCGCGCGGCTGCGTCCTGCTCCGCCGGAGGGAGGCCCCGCCTGCGCGCGAGCCTGCGGGCCGTGTCCGCCGCCTGGGACTCGAGCCTGCGCTCCTGGGCGGCCCGCTCGGCCAGCCCCTCGGTGAGGCGGTCCGCCGCGGTGTTGAGGAACGTGCCGGGGCCGTAGACCGCCCAGGCGGGCTTGTGCCGGGCGAACCACGAGCACACCGCCGGGAGGTCCTTCAGCCCGACGGGCGGCACCTTGCCGGACAGGCAGCCCTCCAGCCGCAGCAGCCTGCCGAGGTCCGTCGTCAGCACGGTGCGCTGGAGGTTCCCCTGCACCAGGACGACGACGGCGTCGCCGCCGAAGGTGCGCTCGAGCTCCCTCGTCGCCTCGTAGGACCTCGAGGACTTGCCCGCCAGCGTGCTCGTGCCCGTGCTCGGCTCGAGCCGGAGCGCGAGCGCCGCGCCGCCGAGCGCGAGCGCGCAGGCGACCGCCACGACCGGCAGCGGACGGCGGGCGGCCGCTCCCACGATGCGTGCGAACCAGTCCCGCTTCGGCACCGTCTCAGCTTAGGTCACGGCCAGGCGGGCGCCGGGGCCGGCCGCTCAGCGCGCCGGGTCCTGGGTGAGGTGCGGATACCTGCCCGACTGGCCGATCGCGCTGCCGAGCGGGGCCTGCGCCCGGCAGGGCGGCGCCGCCACCTGGTCGGGGGTCTTCGTCCCGTAGATGAACTGCTCGATCAGGTCGAAGGTGCGCTGCTGGTACATCGCCGCGGTGTCCGGGGAGAGCCTGCTTGTGTCGCGCGTGAGCGTCGGCACCGGGTTGCTCGTGCAGAGCGAGGGGTCGAACACCTTGAGGCCGCCCTTCGCGAGGTCCTCGTAGCCGCCGGGCGCCACGTACGGGTTCGAGCGGTTCGACCTGATGCGGTTGGGATAGGCCGCGAGCACCTCCGGGTTCACGGGGTTCATCACGCGCAGGTAGTGACGCGGCGCGGTCGCGCCCGGCCGCGAGGCCACGGCCTGGGTAGCTGCGGAGTCGTTCGCGAAGAAGGCGGCGATCTCGCGCCGGTAGAGGCCGATCCAGCGGAGGATCGGGTTCACGTTGCGCAGCCACGGGTCGACCTGGCCGAGCAGCGGAGTGGTGTCGTCGAGGAAGCGCGAGAGCGCGGGCAGGCCCCGCCGCCCCGCCTCCTGCAGCGGGCCGAGGTTCTCGAACAGGCCGCGCAGGTCGGGCGCGAGCCCGTCGAGCGCGACGAGCGTCGGGGAGAGCTGGCGCGCCGCCGGGCGCAGGTCGGTGATCAGCGGGTTGGTGTCCTCGGCGAACCTCGACACGCGCGTGACGGTGGCGCGCGACTCGTCGAGGAAGCGCGGGAACGCGCGGAAGGCGTCGGCGAGCTGGCGGTCGCGCGCGGCGGTCTGCGCGAACACGCGGTTCGAGCTCGTGATCAGGTCGCGCAGCTGGCCGTCCCGCTCGGCGAGCGAGCGGAACACGACGCCCGTGTTGCGGATCAGGCGGCTCGTCTCGGCGCTCTGGGCGTCGAGCACCCGCAGCACCTTGTCGGTGTTCTCCGCGAACGGCGTGAGGTTCCCGAGCGCGTCGTTGAGCGACTGGCCGCGGCCGCGCAGCGCGGTGCCCTGCTGCTGCAGCCAGGTCCGGAAGGCCTGGCGCGTCTCGGGGTCGAAGGTGCGGAAGATCTCGTCGAGCTCGACCGTCTGCGCCACGTTGCCCTGCGCAAGGGTGCCGCCGTCGGGGAGCTCGCCGGACGCCCGGTGCCCCGGCGTCAGCTCCACGTAGGTCTCGCCGAGCAGCGTCTTCTGGCGGAGGATCGCGCGGGTGTCGCGCGGAATCGGCGCGTAGCGGCGGGCGATCTCGATGCGCACCCTCGTCAGCGGCTTGGTCCGGCCGTCGACGCGCACGAGCTCCTTCTTCTTGACCTTGCCCACGGTGACGCCGGAGATGCGCACGTCCGCCTCCTGGGCGAGCGTGGTCGCCTCGGGGAAGTCCACGTTGAGCTGGTAGCCCTTGGCGCGCAGCGGGCTGGCGCCGCCGAACACGAGCCAGAGGTAGAGCAGGATCCCCACGCAGGAGAGCGCGAAGACCACCATCATGAGCACGCGGCCGAGGCTGGGCGCCTGCTTCGGCATCAGGGAGTCCCCCCTGTCCCGGATCCCGTGCCCGCGCCCGCCGTGGCCGTCGCGCCGGGGCAGTTGACGCTCTGCGGCGAGGGCGCGTTGAGCTGGTCGATCAGCACCTGGAGGTTCGGGTTCGTCTTGCCGATCGTCTGGAGCACGCTGAGGCTCGTGCAGTCGGTGATGACGATGCCGCGGCGGATCGGGCCGTGCGCGTCCTGCGTCCCGAAGATCGTGGCGCCGATGTGGTTGCCCCACGCGAGCCAGTAGAGGAAGCCCTCCTCGCTGCCCGGCGGGTTGTAGGCGAGCGCGTTGAACAGCTTGTTGAGGAACCTCGCCGTGTCGAGCAGACCGGGGCTCGCGTCCGCGAGTCCGCCGGCCGCCCGGCGCAGCGTCCTCACGGGCGGCTGCGCCTCGCGCGCGAACGGGCGCAGCTGGTTCTTGACGATCGGCGTGGTGTCGCGCAGGAACGGGCGGCTCGCGCGCAGCGCCGGAGCGAGCGCGCGGGCGGCCGGCTGCAGGTCGCGCAGCGCCGGACCGAGGTTGCGCGCCAGCTCGTCGGCGTTCGTGAGCGCGCCCTGCGCCGTCCTCAGCGTGGGCGGCAGCAGGCGCAGCGCCTCGCGCAGGTTGGCGTCCTCGCGGGCGATCGCCTCGAAGTTCGCGTTCGAGGAGCCGACGAGCTGCGTGAGCTGCTCGTCGCGCTTCGCGAGCTCGGTCGCCAGGAGCTGGAAGTTGTGGGTGACGTGCCGGATGTTGCGCCGGCGCGCGATCAGAAGCTGCGTGATGCGGCGGGTGTCGCGCGCGGTCGGCATGAAGCGCTTGAGCGTCTCGCGCAGGTCGGAGGAGTAGCCCTTCGAGCCGAACGCCTCGCCGGCCGCGTTGAGGAGCACCGCGAGATACGAGCGGGTGTCGGTGTCGAGGCTCGAGAGGAGCTCGTCGAGGTTGACGTCGGGCTGCGTGTTGCTCACGGGGATCGTGCCGCCCTCCGGGACCGCGCCCGCCCTCGGCGTGCCGCGCGAGGCCTCGATGAACATGTCCTTGAGGCCGGTCTTCGGACGCAGCAGGAGCTGCGCGTCGCGGTAGAACGGCGCGTACTTGCGCCTGATCTTCATCTCCACCCGCGCGACGCCGTTGACCAGGTCCACCTTGCCGATCTCGCCCACCGGGACGCCGGCGATGTTGATCGTCTGGCCCTGGCCCGGCACGACCGCCTGCGCGGTCTGGAAGTCGGCGTTGATCGTGTAGAAGTCGCTACCGACGCCGGGGACCCACGAAGGCAGGTAGAAGCGCTGGTGGCCGAGGATGTACGCGGCCACGCCGAGCGCCGCGACGAACACCAGCGTCATCGCGATGAAGTCGCGCATGTGCTTGCGGATCGCGCTTCTCACGGGCCCGCTCCGATCCTGCCGGTGAGGTTCGGGACGCCGTTGCGGTAGCAGGGCACGTCGGTGCGGATCGGCGGCGTCTTCGCCGGCATCGTGGGCTGGGTGCCGAGGATCGGCCGGATCGCGTTGCCGTAGAGCGTGTCGATCGCGGTGCCGGTGACCCTGCCGGTCCTCACGGGGAAGAAGCCGCCGCCGGTCTGGAAGCGGGTGTACGGCCCGTTGCCGTCGAAGTTCTGCGACTCGCCGGCGAGGCCCACCATCGACTGCCAGAACTCCTGGTAGTTCGGCAGGCCCGTGGCGAAGCGGTCGTCGATCGGCTTGTCGCCCGTCGGCACGATCACGTCGGTCGTGCAGCGCGCGAGCAGGTTGAGCTGCGGGATCAGCTTCAGCGAGACGTCGGTGGTGGAGGCGAGGTCGCGCACCGCCGGGCGCAGGTCGGCCACGAGGCCGCCCAGCTCGGCGGGCGACACGAGCCTGCGCGTCTGCGCGATCCACGGGTAGGCCGCGTCGATCGTCGCGGGCGTCTCCTTCACGCCCGGGATCAGGTCGTGGGCGAACTGCTGCGTCGGCCCATAGGACTGCGTCAGGTGCGTGAAGGTCCGCTCGGCCTTGCCGAGCACCCCCGGCAGGAGCCGGATCGTCTCGCGCAGGTTGCCCTGCTCGGCGGCGAACGCCGCCACCGTGCGGTTGAAGTTCGTGACGAGGTCCTGGAGCTGCCCCTCGTTGGCGTTCAGCGCGGCCGACACCTTCTGCGTCCCGGCGACGAGCTTCGAGAGGTCGTGCGGGTCGACGCCGAGGAGGGCCTCGTTCACCACGGCGGTCCCGCGCAGGGCGTCCGGGGAGTAGCGCAGCGACTGGTTGAGCGCCTTGCCCGCGGTCTCGCCGCGCACCGCCGGGTCCTGGTCGTCGTCCTCGCCCGGGAGCGGCTGGCCGTTGAGCGCGTCGCCGTACCCGACGAGCAGCTTCTGGAGGCTGGTGCGCGTGCTCGTCTGGAGCGTCGCGAGCACCTGGTCGATCTGGACCGGCGCGCGGGTCTGGGTCATCGGGATCGTGTCGCCCGAATGAAGCGTCGGCGCCGACGGCGTGCCGGGGTCGATCTGCACGAAGAAGTTGCCCTCGAGGAAGATCCGCGGCCGGATCTTCACCGTCGCGTCGCGGTGGATCGGCAGGCCCTTGTCCTCGATCTGCATGGTCACGACCGCGGCGCTCGTGCGCTGGCCGTAGCCGTCCTCGAACGGCTCGACCTTCTTCACCTGGCCGACGTCCACGCCTGCGATGCGCACCGGGGAGCGCGGGGCGAGGCTCGCGGTGTTCGCGAACACCGCCTTGATCGTGTACGGCTGCGTGAAGGGGATGTCCTTCGTGAACACGAGCACGCTCACGATCGCGATCACGATCGCCGCGATCAGGCCGGCCTTGAACGGCGAGAGGCCCTTCACGCGCACGCGCCTCACCGCGAGCCCCCCTTCCGTGGCTGCATGTCCGTGACCACCCCCTGGTTGCCGGGCAGGTTGCCGATCACCGTGCGGCCCGCGATGTAGGGCTCGTTGCCGGCCTCGCACTCCTTCGGCTGACCGGGCGACGCGGTGTTGGGGTAGATGTCGGAGTGCAGGTGGTTGTCGATCGTCGGGCCGTTGGCGGGCGCGCTCGCCGGGCTGCCCTCGGCGTTCGGACCGACGGGCGAGCTGACGATCACGAAGCTCTGCCAGGTGCCGCGGCCGTTGCCCTCGCCGAGGAGGTCCTGGCCGTTGCGGAGCAGCACCGACACGTAGTTGCAGGTCGTCTGCACCGGCGTGAGGAAGCGCAGGGTCGGGTCGAGCGTCGTCATCAGGTCGTCGAGCCGCTGGAGCCCGCGCGGGACGAGCGGGTCGGTCGCGAAGTCCTGCAGCGAGCGGAAGCTGTCCGCCAGCTCGCGGTTGAAGCGCGGCGAATCCTTCAGCACCGGCACGCCGGCCCGCACGGTGGCGGCGAGGTTCGTCGCCGCGCGCGGCAGCACGGCGGCGCCGGGGCGCAGGTCGCGGAAGAAGCCCGCGCTGTTGACGAGGAACGGGCGCTGCTTCGGGAACTCGCGGATCGCGGCGTCCTCGGCGGGAGGCGACTTCGAGATCGTCTCCTGCAGGTAGGGACGCGCGATGCCGGCGAGCGCGGTGAACGTCGTGTCGAGGTTCGCGAACAGCTCGCCCTGCTGCCTGGCGACGGGCGCGACCTGGGACGCCGCGCGCTCGAGCGAGGGGAAGAAGCGGTCGAGCGCGGTGCTCTGCGAGGCGAGGTTCGCGGCGACGGGCTCGAGGTGCGCGAGCAGCGGCTTGAACTCCTGGATCGCGGTGTTGATGTCGGCGCCGCGCCCGATCAGCGCGTCGCCGAAGCCGCGGATCGACTGCTTGGAGCCCTGCCGGGTCCTCGCATCGAAGGTGTTGAGGACGTCGTCGATCTCGACCGGCCTGGGCGTCGCCTGCGAGAGCGGGATCGTGGCGCCGTTCGGGTAGCCGGCCCGCGACTGGCCGGGGGTGATCTCGATGTACTTCAGCCCGATGGCGGAGCGCGGGCGCACGAGCACCGTGGAATCGAGCGGGAGCGGCTCGATGCGGCGCTCGAGCTTCATGTTGACCCGGGCGTAGGTCGTGCCGTCGGGCCGCCGCACGGGGTCGATGCTCGTGACGATGCCGACGCGCGAGCCGCCGATCCGCACCTCGTTCCCCTTCACGAGGTTCGCGCCGTTCGGCAGGTCGGCCTTGAGGTCGTAGGTCGGGACGAACGGCAGGCCGTTGTTCGCGTTGTAGGCGAGGAACACCGCCACGACCGTGACGAGCGTCGTGACCGCCCCGATGAGCACCGGGCTGCCGGCGATGGCTGAGCGGCGGCGCGGGTTCACCGGTCGTTCCCCAGGAGGTAGTCGAGGACGGGCTGGGCCGGATCGCCGGTCTCGACGCCGCGCGGCATGGACTTCGCGCCGCGCTGGATCTGCGCGACGACGCGCTTGCGCTCGGCCTCCGCCTGCGGATCGGCCTTCGGGGCGACGATGGCAAGCAGCTGGCGGAGCAGCGCCGGGTCGCCGGCGCTCGGGCCGGCACCGGCCTGCGAGCCGGCGGAGCCGCTGCCGCCGCCCGCGCCGCCTCCGCTCATCGCGGCGATCGCCTGGCGCTGCCCCGCGAGCGCGGGGTCGGACGGGCCGCTCGCCGCCTGCACGGAGCGCGGCACGGTGAAGTTCGCCGAGCAGCCCGCGCTCGGCACGAGCACGGTCGCGTAGGTCGCGCAGGTGTTGACGACGAGCGCGGCGCGCAGGAAGTGGCTGATCTCGTCGAAGCCGTTGATCGAGGTGGTGCCGTGGTAGACGAGGAGCATCAGGTTGTCGATCGCCTTCGTGCGGTCCAGGCTCGTGGCGAGCGCGCTGAGGTTGCGCGCCACCGGCCGCGCGTCGCTCGCGAAGCGCGCGAGCTTTGCGAGCGTCGGCTGCGAGGCGTCGAGTGCGCGGCGTCCCACGTCGGCCGCCGTCCCGAGCGTGCGGAACGCCGGCACGGACTCCTCGGAGAACGGCTTGAGCTTCTGGAAGAACGTGCTGAGCCCGGGGGCGGCCCGGCGCAGGTCGGAGACGACGGGCGTCGCCTGGCCTGCGAAGTCGCGCAGGTCGGCGAGGGTCGGACGGAGCTCCTGCAGGAGCCGCGGCAGCCGCTCGAAGGAGCGCGAGATGTCGGCGCGCCGCTCGGCGCTCGCCTGGGCGGTCTCGTTGGCGGCCTGGATGAAGTGCGCGAACCGCTTGCGCTGGCGCGCGAGCGGCGCGAGGGAGCGGTCGGAGTCGCGCGCGAGCCGCGCGAGCGTGCGGTTCTGGCTCGCGAGGATCGCGAGCACCTTGTCGGTCTCGCGCAGCGCCGGGTTGGCGCGGTGGACCACCTCGTTGAGATCGGCGCCGCGGCCGGCGAGGCCCGCGCCGAACTCGTTGATGATGATCGCGAGCCGCTGGCGGATCGGCAGGCGCCAGATGTCGTTGATGAGGTCGATGTCGATCGGCGAGCTCGTGTTCGCGAGCGGCAGCAGGTGCTGCCCCGCGCCGGGCTGGCCGTCGGGGATGCGGGCGAGCTCGGGCTTCGAGCGCGTGCCCGGCTGGCACTCGACGAAGGTCTCGCCGATCAGCGACTGGGACCGGATCGAGCAGTGCGCGTCGGTGTGGAAGGGCGTGAAGCCGCCCTTCTCGACGCTGAAGACGACGACGGCCTTCTGGTCCTTGGTCACATCGAGCGACTTGATCGTGCCGACGCGCGCGCCGGAGATCTTCACGTCCTCGCCGGGGACGGCGCGCACGTAGTCGAAGATCGCGCGGACCTCGTAGCCCGAGCCGCCTCCGCCCGAGGCGCCGAGCCCGACGACGAGCACGAGCGGGACCGCGACGATCGCGAGCGCTATGCCGACGATCCGCCTCACGGTCCCGGCAGCCTCCTGCTCGGGTCGCACGAGCCGCTGAGCTGGCCCATGTCGAGGAACGGGGCGGAGCCGTCGCTGTTCTGGGTCGCGGTGCCCGGGCAGCGGCGCTGGTTGCCGAACTGGAACGTGCCGAGGCGCTGCTGCGGCGGAATCGCGGTGAGGCTCGCCCCGCTCGCGTCGGCCGAGTACTGGAACGAGGCGAACACCGGCTGCACGCGCGCGTAGTGGCCGTTCGCGTCGTAGGGCGCGGCCACCTCGGCGAACTTCTGGAGCCAGCCGGTGAAGTCGGGCGTGTACGGCCGGATGTACTCGACGACCGGCTGCGACTTCTGCAGCGCCCGGATGGAGTTCGGGAACGCGGTGTGGGCGGTGCTCGCGAGCTGCGGCAGCTCGGACGTGAGCTCGGTGAGGTCGTTGCCCGAGCCGGCGCTGCGGATCAGGAAGCGGAGGTCCTCGACGGTCGGCTGCGCGTCACGGACGAGCGGGCGCAAGGCGGCGAAGAACGGCGCGAGCTTCGGCGCCACCGGCTTCGACACGGCGACGAGCGGGTCGAGCCGGTCGAGCGTGGTGCGCAGCCCGGCGAACGCGTCGGAGCCCTTGCGCAGCGCCGGCGCGAGCACGTCGAGGGTGCGCGCGAGCGCCTGCTGGTCGTCGCCGATCGCGGCGCTCGTGGCGGCGGCGTTGCGCACGAGCGCCGAGAGGTCGTCGCTGCGGCTGGCGAGCGTCGTGACGACGCCGGAGGTGTCGCGCACGAAGCGCTCGAGCTCGGCCTGGCTGCGCGCGAGCTCGTCGGTGAGCTGCGCGGTCGTCGAGATCGCAGGCGCGAGGTAGCGCAGGCTCTCGCTGGCCTGCCGTCCCTTGCCGCGGTACTGCGCCGCGGAGCCGCGGATGAAGTTGCGCAGACCCTCGCGCGTCTTGGGATCGAACGTGTCGAAGATCTGGTCGACCTCGACCGGGGCGGTCGTCTTGTCGCTCGTGAGCACTGCGCCGTCCGGCAGCTCGGGCGCGTTGTTCGGGCCGGGCTGGAGCGAGACGTAGCGGTTCGCGATGCCTGACAGCGAGGGGGCGCGGATCACCGCGGTCGTCCCCTGGTGGAGCCGGCCGAAGCCGCCGTCGATCTTCATCTTCACGATCGCCTGGCCGTTGCGGCTGAGCCCCACGTCGGTGACCGACCCGATCGTGCGCCCGCCGACCTTCACCTGGTTGCCCTTGACGAGCTGGCCGGCGTTCTCGAAGTAGGCGGTCAGCGTCGTGCCGCCGCTCGAGCCGAACATGAGCAGCGCGACGATGACCGCCGCCGCGAGGACGACGGCCACGGCCGCGGCGCGAGCCGCGAGCGTCCCGCGGCCCGGGCCCCGCGCCGGGCGGCCTAGCCCAGCGCCGGCTCCGGTGGGTGCTGTCGATGCAGACGAGCGCAAGCGCGAGTCCAGTTGCGCGTCGACGGTCTCCGTCCGTCGATCGGTGAGGTTAGTTCGATGTCAAGCGCGGCCGGCATGGTTGGGTAGCGGTGCACGAGCGGTCTGTCGGCAGATCGGGTCCGTCACTCCATGCCGAGGGGGCCCTGGGCCTCGCCGGCGAGGAACTGCCTGACGAACTCGTTGTCGGAGTTGAACAGCTCCTCCGCCGGGCCGGCCTCGACGATCCGGCCCTTCCAGAGGATCGCGATGTACTCCGCGACCCGCCTCGCGGACATGATGTCGTGGGTGATCACGACGTAGGCGCCGCCGTTCTCCTCGTGGACCTCCTTGATGAGCTCGCACAGGAGGGCGGTGCGCACCGGGTCGAGGCCCGAGTCGGGCTCGTCGAAGAGCACGATCTCGGGGTCGAGCACCAGCGCGCGCGCGAAGCCGGCGCGCTTTCGCATCCCGCCCGAGAGCTCGTTCGGCATGCGGTCGCCGGCCCCTGCCAGCCCGACCTCCTTGAGGCGGCGGTTGACGATCTCGGCGATCTCGTCCTCGCCCTTGTCGGTGTGCTGGCGCAGCGGGAAGGCGACGTTGTCGTAGAGGTTCATCGAGCCGAAGAGCGCGCCGTCCTGGAACAGCACCCCGAACTTCTTGCGCATCTCGAACAGCTCGTCGTCGGACATGCTCGGCACGGACTCGCCGTGCACGAGCACGTCGCCCTCGTCCGGGTAGAGCAGGCCGACCATGTGCTTGATGCAGACCGACTTCCCGGTGCCGGAGGGGCCGAGGATCATCGAGATCTTGCCCTCCGGGATGCTGAGGTTGAGGCCGTTCAGGACCGTGTTGCGCCCGAACGACTTCTTGACGTCGATGAACTCGATCGCGTCCTCGGCTCCGTGATCGCGCTTGGCCCCGGTGTGCCAGCGGAAGGGATCCTCCTCGCCCGCGGGCGCGGGCTCGCTCACGACCGCGGCGCGGCCGTCGCCCTCCAGCCGGCTCGCCGGCTTCTCCGGCGCGTCCTGCGCGCCTCCTCCCCGCTGCTTCTCCGTGCGCTCCTCGTCAGCCAATGGATCCCTCCTCGAATCCCCCTAGCCGCCTATCGGCGCCCTCGGGTTCGACCCCCAGAAGATCTGGGTGCCGAGCATCCCGACCAGGTGCACCATGACGGTGTTGAGCACCATCGACTTCGCCGTCGCGGTCCCCACCCCCACCGGGCCGCCGCTCGCGGTGTAGCCGTAGTAGGTGCCCACTATGACGATGACGGTCGCCATCGCCATCCCCTTGATGAGGCTGTAGAGCAGGTCGGGCGGGTTCTGGAACATCCAGAAGATCAGGGAGAAGCCTCCCGACGAGACCTCGCCGATCTGCTTGACCACGGCCAGGTACGAGGCGAAGAAGCCCACGCCGACGGCCACGATGTACATGAACGGCAGGACCATGAACGCCGCCAGCAGGCGGGTGGCGCAGAGGAACGTCATCGAGCTGATGCCCATCACCTCGAGCGCGTCGATCTCCTCGGTGATCCGCATCGCCCCGATCTCCGCGACGAGGCCCGTGCCCACCTTCGCGGCCATCATGTAGCCGAAGGCGTAGGGCATGATCTCGCGCAGGTCGCACCAGGCCGAGAACACGCCCGCGTAGGCGGGAGCGCCCACCGAGCGGTTGAAGTACGCCCCCTCGATGCCGCACTGGAGCCCGAGGATGAAGGCAAGGCTCCAGATCACGAGCGAGGAGCCCAGGATCAGGATGCCGGCCTGCCTGAGCGCCTCCCCGAAGAAGCGGAAGACGCGGCCGCCGAAGACCTCCCCGAAGTCGCGCGCGGCGAACTTCACTATGTCGCCGAACGAGGCGACCCAGTCGCGCGGAACTGCGAGCCAAGTCCGTCCCATCGCTACTTGATCACCGAGATCTCGGGGTGGGTGGCGAGCAGGGTCTGCGTGAACACGTAGTTGAACGCTCCTATCCCGAGGAACGCGATCACCACGGCCTGGTTCACCGCGCGGCCCACGCCCTCCGCGCCGCCCGACGCCGTCATGCCCTTGTAGCAGCAGACGATCGCGATGATCGCCCCGAACAGCGTGGTCTTGACCACCGAGCCCCAGAGGTCGGTGACCGACGCGTTGGTGAGGAGCGTGGAGAAGAACGGCCCGAGCGGCGCCTGGAAGGTGAGGGTGGCGAGGACGCCGCCGAAGATGCCGAACAGCAGGGCGTAGATGTTGAACAGCGCGGTGACGACCATCAGCGCCAGGAAGCGCGGCACGACGAGGTTCTTCACCGGGTCCACCCCCAGCACCTGCAGCGCGTCGAGCTCCTCGCGGATCTTGCGCGCGCCGAGGTCAGCGGTGATCGCGGTTCCGGCGACTCCCGCGAGGATGATCGCCGTCACCACCGGCGCGAACTCGCGGATCGAGGCGAGCACGAAGAAGCCGCCGAGCCGGTCGATGGCGCCGAACAGCACGAGGAAGTTGCCCGCCTGGAGGCCCGGCGCGCCGTAGCCGAACGCGATCGTCGAGATCAAGAGCGGCAGCCAGCAGAGCCGCAGCGCGAACAGGAACTGGTTGACGAACTCCGTGCCGTACGGGTACGGGGGCCTGATCGCCGACAAGATCGTCTTGCCGGTCAGGATCATCATGTCCCCCACCTGCTCGAGCAGGTTCTTCGTCGGTAGGAAGGCTCGATCGGCTACGGCACGGACCACGGAGGCACTCCTCCCCAGGCGCCACCCCCACGGCGCCCACAAACGCGCGAGCGAAGCCTAAGGCATGTTCGAGGGGTCAACAACCGACGCGTCGCTGGGCGGCGGGCGTGCGGCGTCCGCCCGAGCCCGCGCCCGCGCCGTTGCGCGGTGGTATGTTCAGCGCGCGTGGAAGCCCGGGGGGAGCAAGGAGGGCACGTGCCCGCGAGGGCGGCCGCGACCGGACGGCGCCTGCTCGCGGCCTGCGCGCTCGGGGCGGCCGTCGCCTTCGCCGCCGGCTGCGGCGGCGGCGAGCGCCAGGACGCGCACGAGCCGTCGGGCGACTTCAAGGTCGAGGTGGTGCAGGCGTCCTTCCCCGCGAGGCAGGCGGTCGCGCGGCGCGCCTCGATGGTGATCGCGGTCAAGAACGTCGACTCGCGCACCGTGCCGAACGTGGCGGTCACGGTCGACTCCTTCGACCGCCGCAAGAGCGACCCGACGCTCGCCGACCCCGAGCGCCCCGTCTTCATCGTGAACCGCCCGCCGGCCGGCGGCGACACGGCGTACGTGAACACCTATGCGCTCGGCGCCCTCGCGCCGGGCCAGGTGAAGCGCTTCGAGTGGAGCGTCACGCCCGTGCAGCCGGGGCCGTTCAAGATCGCCTACCGGGTGGCCGCGGGGCTGAACGGCAAGGCGCGGGCGGTGCGCCCCGACGGCGGCGAGGTGGGCGGCACCTTCACCGGCGAGATCGTCGGCAAGGCGCCGAAGGCGAAGGTCGCAGACGACGGCAAGACGGTCGTCACCGAGCCGTAGCCCCGCCGCGCCCGGCGGGCGGCTCCGGACCGACGGGCGCCGCTTGCCCCACGGGCCGCCGCTCCCAGCCCGCGCACGCGACGACCGGCAGGCGCGGGTAGCGCGGGTAGGCCGGATCCGTCCTGGAGCGCCCGCACATGGAGAACTCAGAGCCGCGGGTGTTGCGGATCAGGCGCTGGTGCAGGCAGCCGTCGCAGAGTCCGGCCGGGGGTCGAGGCACGGGCCGAGTGTATGCGCGCGGGGCGGCCCGGATCGCCGCGCGGCCGCCTGCTCGCCCGCGCGCGGGCGGGTATAGCCTGCCCCACGCGATGAGCGAGCCGAGCCGAGCTGAGCGCGAGCGCCCGCTCGCGGGCGTGAGGGTCCTCGACCTCTCGCGCGTGCTCGCGGGCCCCTACTGCACGATGCTGCTCGCGGACCTCGGCGCGGACGTCATCAAGGTGGAGCGACCCGGCCAGGGCGACGAGACGCGCGGCTGGGGCCCGCCCTTCGTCGGGGGCGAGGCGGCCTACTACCTGTCGGTCAACCGCGGCAAGCGGAGCGTCGCGATCGACTTCGCGACCGAGGAGGGCCGCGCCGCGCTGCTCGACCTCGCGGCGACGGCGGACGTTGTCGTCGAGAACTTCCGGGCGGGCGTGCTCGACCGGCTCGGCATCGGCTTCGAGGCGATCGCCGAGCGCAGGCCGGGCATCGTCTTCTGCACGATCACGGGCTTCGGCAGCGGCCGCGAGCCCGCCGGGCGGCCGGGCTACGACTTCATCGTCCAGGCCGAGTCGGGCTTCATGAGCATCACCGGGGACGAGCGCCCGACGAAGGCGGGCGTCGCGGTGGTGGACGTGCTGGCCGGCCTGCACCTCGGGATGGCGCTGCTCGCGGGCCTGCGGCGCGCCGAGGCGACCGGGCGGGCCGAGCGCATCGAGGTGTCGCTGCTCGATGCGGGCCTCGCCGGGCTCGTCAACCAGGCGGCGAACGCGATCGCCACGGGCAGCGAGCCGCGCCGCTACGGCAACGCCCACCCCAACATCGTGCCCTACCAGGTGTTCCGGACCGCGGACGGCGAGATCGCGGTGGCGGTCGGCAACGACTCCACCTTCGAGCAGTTGTGCAGGGCGATGGGCCTCGCGGGGCTTGCGGCCGAGGAGCGCTTCGCGACGAACGCCGCGCGCGTCGAGCACCGCGAGGAGCTCGTCGAGATCCTCTCCGCGCGCTTCGCCGAGGAGCCGGCGGAGCGCTGGCTCGAGCGGCTCGACGCGGCCGGGGTGCCGGCCGGGAAGATCCGCGGCCCGCTCGAGGCGATCGAGGCGGCCGCGGCGGCGGGCGAGGAGGCGACGATCACGCTCGCCGGCGGGCTGCGGCTCGTGGGCTCCCCCTGGCGCTTCGACGGCGAGCCGATGAACGCGTCCTCTCCCCCGCCGAAGCTCGGCGAGCACACCGACGAGCTGCTCGGCGGCGGCGGCGGGCCGCCGCGCCCTCAGCGGTAGGCCGAGATCCCCGTCAGCGCCTGCCCGAGCACGAGCGAGTGCACCTCCGCGGTGCCCTCGTAGGTGAGCACGGACTCGAGGTTGTTCTCGTGCCGGATCACCGGGTACTCGAGCGTCACGCCGTTCGCGCCGAGCACCGTGCGGGCCGAGCGCGCCACCCGCAGGGCGGCGTCGACGTTCGCGAGCTTGCCGAAGCTCACCTGCTCGGGCGTCAGCCGGCCCTCGTCCTTCAGCCGCCCGAGGTGGTGGGCGAGCAGGGTGCCGCGGCCCACCTCCACCACCATGTCGGCGAGCTTCTTCTGCGTGAGCTGGAAGCCGCCGATCGGCCTGCCGAACTGCTCGCGCGTGGTGCTGTACTCGAGCGCGGCCTCGTAGCAGGAGCGCGCCGCGCCCATCGCGCCCCACACGATCCCGTAGCGGGCCTCGCTGAGGCACGAGAGCGGCCCGCGCAGCCCGCGCGCCTCGGGCAGCATCGCCTCGGCGGGCAGGCGGACGTCGTCGAGCAGCAGCTCCGAGGTGACCGAGGCGCGCAGCGACAGCTTCCGGTGGATGTCCTGGGTGGTGAACCCGGGCGTGCCCCGCGGGACGAGGAAGCCGCGGATGCCGTCGTCGGCCCGCGCCCACACGACGGCCACGTCGGCCGTCGAGCCGTTCGTGATCCACATCTTCTGGCCGCTGAGGATCCAGTCGCTCCCGTCGCGCCGGGCGCGCGTGCGCATCGAGCCCGGGTCGCTGCCCGCGTCGGGCTCGGTGAGGCCGAAGCAGCCCACCGCCTCGCCGCGCGCCAGGGGCGGCAGCCACTCCTGCTTCTGCTCCTCCGACCCCCAGCGCCAGATCGCGAACATCGCGAGCGAGCCCTGCACCGACACGAGGCTGCGCAGCCCGCTGTCGCCCGCCTCGAGCTCGAGGCAGGCGAGCCCGTAGGCGACCGCGCTCGCCCCGGCGCAGCCGTAGCCCTTCAGGTGCATGCCGAGCACGCCGAGCGCGCCGAGCTGCGAAGCCACCTCGCGCGGGAGGACGCCGGCCTCGAACCACTCCGGCACCTGCGGCAGAAGCTGCTCGCGCACGAAGCGGCGGACGTTGTCGCGGATCATCCGTTCCTCGTCGGTGAGCAGGGAGTCGAGGGCGAGGAAGTCGCGCGGGTCGGGGGCGTGGCTGCGAGCGTCGGCAGGCGGCTGTTCGGTCGTGGTCACATCGGGCTCCTCGGTGCGGGTCGATTCGAGACGCTAGCGCGCCGCCAACGGCGTGTCGCCGCGGGCGGACCGCCCGAGGCCGATTCGCAAGTAGTAACCGCGCGTCTGCTGTGCGCGAGCGGAGCTCGGCGCACTCGTGCCGGCGGACTAGCCGCAAAGGTGAGGGCTACCATCCGCAGGCGTAGCCGTCGCCGTCGCGGTCGAGCCCGAAGACGTCACTCCCTACGACCTCTACCGGGCCCGTGTACTCAGGGCCGTCGCCGCTTCCTCCGGCGCAGTCGTAGTCACTGGCGTTCGGGTCCAGGCATTCGCCCTTGTAGTTGGGGTCACATGCGCCGCTCGATGAACTCGAAGAGCTGGAGTTGGCCTCCCAGCCCAGCGGATCGACGCCTGTAATGCCGCTCAGGGCTCCGTACGCGATCGCAAGACAGATCGCTGCGATGGCGAGCGTCACTCCGATGGAGATTGCCCCGCCGATCGCGAGCGCGATCGCCGAGGTCCCGTAGCGCATCCACGCCCAGGATTCGAGCCCGACCAGCAGTCCGGTGCCGGCGGCGATCAGAAGCCAAGCCCAGAGCGCAATCGCTAGCCGACACCCCCGTGATGCGAACAAGCCCCCGGCCGCCCGATGGAGTCGCTGAGCGTGCCGTCCGCGCAGAGCCCGATGCTGCCCCGGCCGCTGCCGAAGTTCTCCGTGGTCGGCGCGTCTGGGGCTGACGGCAGGTAGTAGCCCTCGCCGGGGCCCACGTCGTACGGAACGTCGACCTCGTCACCGCCGCCCCCCGTGTCGACGAGCAGCGTCTGGTAGTCGTCGTACTCAGCCTGGACGTCGCGCAACTCCCGATACCGCTGCTCGACGGCGTTCATCGCGCTCCGCTGCCGGCGGAAACCGGCGTCTCTCTGCCGCTCCAACTCGTCGACACGCGATGACGCGGCATCGAAGCGATGCTCAGCGGCGGTAGCCCGCTCGTCCGCCGCAAGAGCCTTCTCGCGAAGCGCTTGAACGTGCGGCGGCAAGGACCCGCCGACGCGGGCAAGCTCGGCGAGCCGCAGCGTCGACGCTGCCAACACTGGCGGGCGCGGTGCGTTCGACTTCATTGCAAGCGCCGACGGAACTACGGCAGCGGCGATCAGCAGCGTGCTCGAGACGGCGGCTGTCGCGAGCTGCCAGCCGTGAAGCGGCCGTGCTCGGCGCCAAGCCAGCAGCGTTCCCGCGACCGCGGCCACGGGGCCCACCGCTGCCGCTCCCACCGCCCACCAGGAGAACCACCACGCCCCCACCGCAGAGAGTGCCGCAATCAACCCGCAGAGGTAGAGCGCCACGCTTGACCCGAGAAGGAGCGCTGTTGCGTTGGCGCGTCGGGCGCGCTCGTCATCGCTTGGCGCGCTGGCTGCCGTCCGCACCATGAGCAGTCCCGCGCCTCCCAGCGCGACAAGCAGCGCGGCAAGCGAGACGAATCGACCTCGACGAACGTGCCATCGCGCTAGTTCGGAGCGATGGGCCGCGCGCGCCGATGTCACTCTGGTCAGTGCCGCTTCGCGTCTCGCGCGCACCTGCGCGGCGCGGCGGTTCGCGGTCGCAAGCAGCCGGTCCGCGGCTCGGCGCAAGCGCGCCGCGATCGGTTCGGCTCGGGTCAACGTCGCCTGCGCGGCGGGCAATTCCGCCTCCGCGGCGGCGATCGCTGCGTTCGCGTTCGCCAGTCGCTGGTGCGCGCGTTCCAGCGCCCGCTTCGCCGCAGCCAAGTCGCTCGCGAAGATGTTCTGCTCGTGCATCGCCCCCGCAGCCAGCGAGGGAAGCGACGCAGCGATAAAGACGAGCGCGCACACGCCCAGGACCGCGTAAGCACGAGCCCTCGCCTCGGCTCGACGCGCTCTGAAGAGGCCCATCGCTCGCTCCTGAAGTACTTCCCGAAGGCTGCCCACCACTCGCTCAAGGAGCCGCTGCACGCTCCTCGAGCTCGATCCGGCCTTGGGAGACCGCGGGCGATCGTACCTTCGACTCGAGGTGGTCGCTATACACAAGCCGCCTCGACTGTCGTGACGCTGACGCCGGAAGCGGAGCTGCCACCACGCCACGATGAACAGACGATGGCGGGCGCCGTGACCTGCTTGACGGCTTTGGAGCAGTAGGGACTCGGATCGAGGAATCGATCTGTCTCGCCCGCCTCGACAAGGTTGCCAAACTTGTGTCAAGGTTCCGCGGCCCTCGCTACGATCGAACGGACCCATGCGCGACTACCTCGAAGCCATACGCAGCCGTGTCGTCGTCTTCGACGGCGGCATGGGCGCGACCCTCGAGCAGTTCGACCTGAGCCGCGAGGACTACGGCGGCCTCGAGGGCAAGTGCCACGAGGCGCTCGTCCTCCACCGGCCCGACGTGATCGAGGGGGTCCACGAGTCGATGCTCGAGGCGGGCGCCGACGTGGTCGAGACCGACACCTTCCAGGCCTCGCGGCTGAAGCTCGACGAGTGGGGCCTCGGCGACCACACGCTCGAGATCAACCGCAGGGCCGCCGAGATCGCGCGCAAGGCCGCCGGCGAGCACCGCTTCGTGGCGGGCTCGATCGGGCCGACGGGCCACCTGCCCGCCTCCGACGACCCAACCCTCGGGAAGATCCGCTTCGGCGATCTCGTGGAGGTCTTCGCCGAGCAGGCCCAGGGCCTGATCGAGGGCGGGGCGGACGTGCTGATCATCGAGACCGCGCAGGACATCCTCGAGGTCAAGGCGGCGATCTTCGGCGCGCGCGAGGCGTTCAAGCTCACGGGCAGGGCGCTCCCGATCCAGTGCTCGGTGTCGCTTCTGCCCAACGGCGGGAAGATGCTGCTCGGCACCGACATCCAGTCGGTGCTGACGACGCTCTCGGCGCTCGACGTGCAGGCGATCGGGCTCAACTGCTCCACCGGCCCCGAGGACATGCGCGACGCCGTCCGCTTCCTCGGCGAGCACTCGCCGCTGCCCGTGCACTGCATCCCGAACGCGGGCCTCCCCCTGCAGGGGCCGAACGGCGAGACGATCTTCCCCGAGCAGCCGGAGTCGCTGTCGTCGACGCTGCAGGAGTTCGTCGAGCGCTACGGCGTGTCGATCGTCGGAGGCTGCTGCGGGACCACCCCCGAGCACATCCGCGCGATCGCCGAGAAGGTCAAGGGCCGGCCCGTCGGCGAGCGCCCGCGCGACGCCTGGGGTCCGCACCTCTCGTCGATGATGACCGCCACCCCGCTCGTGCAGGAGCCGCGTCCGACGCTAGTCGGCGAGCGCGTGAACTCGCAGGGCTCGCGCAGGGCGAAGGAGCTCCTGCTCGCCGACGACTACGACGGCCTCGTCCAGGTGGCCGAGGACCAGGTCGAGGGCGGCGCGCACGTGCTCGACGTCTGCGTGGCGCTCACCGAGCGCCAGGACGAGGCCGAGCAGATGCGGCAGGTCGTGAAGCGCATCTCGCTGTCGCAGCCCGCGCCGATCCAGATCGACTCGACAGAGCCGGACGTGATCAAGACGGCGCTCGAGCAGATCCCGGGCCGCGCGATCGTGAACTCGATCAACCTCGAGGCCGGGCGCGAGAAGGCCGACCGCGTGATCCCGCTCGCGAAGGCCCACGGCGCCGCGCTGATCGCGCTGACGATCGACGAGCAGGGCATGGCCAAGACGGCCGAGCGCAAGCTCGAGGTGGCGCGCCGCATCCGCGACATCGCCTGCGGCGAGCACGGGCTCGACCCGGAGCTTCTGATCTTCGACGTCCTCACCTTCACGCTCACGACCGGCGACGAGGAGTGGCGCGACTCCGCGATCGAGACGATCGAGGGCATCCGGCGCGTGAAGGCCGAGCTGCCCGGCGTGAAGACCTCGCTCGGCGTCTCGAACGTCTCCTTCGGCGTCTCGCCGTCGGCGCGCGCCGTGCTCAACAGCGTGTTCCTCCACCATTGCGTGGAGGCGGGGCTCGACCTCGCGATGGTCAACCCGAACCACATCACGCCCTACGCCGAGATCGACGAGGAGGAGCGCGAGCTCGCCGACGACCTCGTCTTCAACCGCCGCGAGGACGCGCTCGAGCGCTTCATCGCCCACTTCGAGCAGAAGGCGGGCCCCGGCGAGGCCGAGCAGGCCGACCCGACCGCCGGCATGGAGCCCGAGGAGGCGCTCCACTGGCACATCCTGCGCCGCAAGAAGGAGGGCGTGGAGGAGCAGATCGACCGCGCCGTCGAGAAGATCGGGGCGGTGCCGACGCTGAACGACGTGCTGCTGCCCGCGATGAAGGAGGTGGGCGACAAGTTCGGCGCCGGCGAGCTGATCCTGCCGTTCGTGCTCCAGTCCGCCGAGGTGATGAAGCGGGCCGTGGCGCGCCTCGAGCGGTACCTCGACAGGATCGAGGGCTACACGAAGGGCACCGTCGTGCTCGCCACCGTGTTCGGCGACGTGCACGACATCGGCAAGTCGCTCGTCAACACGATCCTCACGAACAACGGCTACACGGTCGTCGACCTCGGCAAGCAGGTGCCGGTGTCGCGGATCATCGAGGCGGCGGAGGAGCACGACGCCACCGCGATCGGGCTGTCCGCGCTGCTCGTGTCCACCTCCAAGCAGATGCCGATCTGCGTCAGCGAGCTGCACGAGCGCGGCCTCGACTACCCCGTGCTCGTGGGCGGCGCCGCGATCAACCGCGACTTCGGCCGGCGGATCCTCTACCCCAAGGGCACCGAGTCCGACGAGATCTACGAGCCCGGCGTCTTCTACTGCAAGGACGCCTTCCAGGGGCTCGACGTGATGGACCGGCTGATCGACCCCGAGGCGCGCAAGGCGCTGGTCGAGAAGATCCGGGCGGAGGCGAGGGCGCTGCGCGAGAAGGGCGAGGTCGAGGACGACGCGCCGCCCGTGACCGACGACTCGGTGCGGTCGAAGGTGCGCACCGACAACCCGATCCCCGAGCCGCCGTTCTGGGGCGTGCGCGAGATCCCGGTCGACCTCGACGAGGTCTTCCCCTACCTCGACCGGCACGTGCTTTTCAAGCTCCACTGGGGCGGGCGCGGCGTGAAGGGCGACGCCTGGCGCGAGCTCGTCGAGAACGACTTCAAGCCGCGGCTCGAGCGCATGTGGCGCGAGCAGGACTACCTGCGGCCACGGGCGCTGCTCGGCTACTTCCCCTGCAACGCCGACGGCAACGAGCTCGTGATCTTCGATCCCGAGGATCACGACCGCGAGATCGAGCGGCTCGTGTTCCCGCGCCAGCCGCGCCACGACCGCATCTGCCTCGCCGACTTCTACCGGCCGCTCGAGTCCGGCGAACGCGACGTCTGCGCGATCCAGGCCGTGACGGCCGGACCCGAGGTGACCGAGCTGATCGGGCGGCTCGAGCGGGAGGGCGAGTTCTCCGAGCAGCTCTTCGTCCACGGGCTCGGCGTGCAGACCGCCGAGGGCATGGCGGAGTGGCTGCACGCGCAGGTGCGGCGGGCGCTCGGCATCGACCCCGACCAGGGGCGCCGCTACTCCTGGGGATACCCGGCCTGCCCGGACCAGTCCGAGCACGTGAAGGTGTTCCGCCTGCTCGGCGCCGAGCGGATCGGCCTGTCGCTCTCGGGCGGCTACGCGGTCGAGCCGGAACAGTCGACGGTCGCGATCGTCGCCCACCACCCGCAGGCGGTCTACTTCGGCATGAAGTCGGGCTTCGTCCCGAAGGACAAGGCGCCCGACGAGCTGATCGCCGGCACCGAGCGCGGGGGCGAGCTGCCCACCGACGAGGAGCCGCCCGAGGGCGCGCCGGCCGACGAGTCCGCCGACGCGGGCTCCGCCGAGACGGCCGCGACCGAGCGGCGCTAGAGCTGCTCGAGCTTGGCGCCGCGCGCGTCGCGCCGGCGTCCCGGCAGCGAGATCTCGACCGGCGCCGCGTGCAGGGCGCGCAGGCGCATGTCCTTCCAGGTCATGCCCTCGCGCAGCAGCGCGGGCATGCCCATGGCGAGCGCGGTGGCGATCTCCACGGCCTGCAGGATGATCCCGTAGGCGAGCGCGTCGGCGTGGCTCACGCCGTAGGCCGAGAGGACCGCGACGCAGGCGGCCTGGAAGACGCCGAGGTTCGACGGCGTGGCCGGCAGCACGGCCGTGACGTTGACCGCGAACAGCACCGCGGCGGCGGCCCCCATCCCCGCGACCTGGTCGAGGCCGAGCGCGGCGAGCAGCACGTAGCAGGCGAGCCACTGGATCGCCCAGGCAGCGAGCTGGCTGAACGCCGCCCACAGGCCGAGCCGCGGATGGCGGAAGACCGTGAGCCCCTGCCGGAGCTGCACCAGCGCGCGCCGCGCCACGTTCGCCGCCGCCTGCACGCGCGCGAACCGCGACGGCTTCCCGCGCCGGAGCAGCGCCGGCGCCGCCAGCACCAGCGCGAGCATCGCCGCCGGCGCGATCGAGACGACCATGAGCGCCTTCTCGTGGCCCTTGAAGACCCCGACCGTGGCGAACATCACCGAGCCGAGCACCAGCAGCGCCACGAGGTTGAGGATCGTCTGCGAGACGACCGTGCCGAGGACGAGCGGGAGCCGCTCGCGCACGCGCCCGAGGCGGCGCGACACGATCAGCGCGCGCGAGGGCTCGCCCAGGCGGGCGGGCAGCGTGGCCGACATCAGCACGCCGATCATCGTCCCGCGCGCCGCGTCGCGGCGGCGCACGCGCACGCCCGGGAGCGCTGCGCGGAGCACCGCGTGCCAGGCCTCCGCGCGCAGCAGCATCGAGCCGCACATCAGGGCGAGGGCGAGGAGCACCCACGTGGGAGTGGCGGCGATCAGCGCGTCGGCGATCGACTGGAGGCCGATGCGCTGCAGCGCGAGCGCGCCGAGGCCCACGGCCGCCGCCCCGCCGGCTGCGACGCCCACGCGGCGCGCGGTCTTCAGCGCACGGCGGCGGCCCGCGCCGGGGAGCGCCGGCTCGAGCGAGGGGATCCGGCGGGGCGGCCGCGGGGGCAGGCCGTCGGCCGGCCTGAGCCCGACCCGCACGGCCGCGCGCGCGATCGCCCCCGCGGGGGCCGGCAGCTCGATCGCGTCCTCGTAGGCGCGCAGGACCTCCTCGGCCACGCGCGGCCAGGCGTAGCGCTCGGCGCGCTCGCGCGCGCGCTCGGACATGCGCGCCACGACCTCGCGGTCGACGACGAGCGAGAGGAGCGTCTCGGCGAGCGCGCGCGGGTCGGCGGGCGGCACGAGCACTCCGTCGACGCCGTCGCGGACGACGTCGCGGTAGCCCGGGATGTCTGAGGCGACCACGGGCGTCGAGCACGCGAACGCCTCCGTGAGCACCATGCCGAAGCTCTCGCCGCCGAGCGACGGCGCGCAGAGCAGGTCGGCCTCGTGGAGCAGCCGCCACTTCTCCGCCTCGATCACGCGGCCGTGGATCTCGACGCCCTCGCGCTCGAGCAGGTACGGGTCCACCTCCTCGGGCGTCGCGCCCGCCACGATCAGCCTGCACGCCCGGTCCGCGTCGTGCAGCGCCTCGAAGGCGCGCAGCAGCACCGGCAGCCCCTTGCGCTCCTCCGCGCGGCCGAGAAACAGGATCTTGAGCTCCTCGCCGCGCCGCTTGGGCCCGGCCGGGGCGGCGCCCAGGTCGACGCCGTTGGGGATGATCCGGTAGCGGCCGCCGGCGAAGCGCTCGGCGGTCCAGCGCGCCGCCTCGGACACGGCGATGCGCACCCGGAGGTGGTTGTACTGCCGCCACATGCCGGCGAGGTGCGCGAGGCCGAGCGCGATGGGCCGGTTGGCGTAGGCGTGGAAGGTGCCGACGACGGGAGCCTCCGGCGCGCCCAGCGCGGACCAGCTCACGACCGGCGCGTTCGGCTCGTGGACGTGGATGACGTCGTAGCGGCCGTGCCGCAGCTCCCTGCGCAGGAGCGAGACGGCCTCGGGGAACACGCTCAGGTTGGAGACCGCGCCGTTCGCCGGGATGCCGACGGTCCGCCCGAGCGGGACGAGGTAGTCGGGGATCTCGCGCGCCTCGGGGCGCGCGCCGCGGTGCATCGCGCGAGCGAGGCGGTCGTCGGGGTCGTACGGGGCGAGCAGCCGGACCTCGTGACCCTGGGCGGCGAGCTCGCTCGCGAGCGCCTCGGCATGCCTGCCGACCCCGCCCGGGTACGTGAACGAGTAAGGCGAGACGAGAGCGACGCGCACCCCGGGATCTTAGACGCGCGCGCGGCGGCCGCGCCCTACGGCTGCCGCCAGAGCGCCGTGCACGTACGCCACGGCGAGCACCAGGGACACGGTGCCGATGAAGAGGATCACCGGGCCTG
The DNA here is from genome assembly GCA_019683805.1 of Thermoleophilaceae bacterium. Classification (GTDB taxonomy): domain Bacteria; phylum Actinomycetota; class Thermoleophilia; order Solirubrobacterales; family Thermoleophilaceae; genus JADGHQ01. Next base: position 32,253 of record JADGHQ010000010.1, on the reverse strand, counting down.
AGTCGTTCGCGAGCGCCCCGACGACCGTGGCCGCGAGCGCGCCCGCGAGCCCCGCGCGGAAGGAGCGGCCGCCGTCGGCGGCAGCGTCGAGCGGCGCGAGCAGCGGCCGCCGCCACGCCACGCCCGCGACCAGCAGGGCGATCGAGACGCCGATGCTGATCGGTATCGTGCCCTTCCCGATGCCGGCGGTCGAGAGCCGCAGTCGACGCACGACGATGTCGACGACGTCCCCCGGGCTGCCCGCGTCGACGACGGAGCGGGTGAGGTGCGCCCCGCCCCCGCTCACGACGTCGAGCAGGATCAGCGCTCCCACCGCGAGCACGGGGACGGCGACCGCGACCGCCGCAGCGCGCCTCGTCACGCCGCCCGGAAGCGAGGCGAGCACCGCCACGGCCGCGCCGGCGCCCAGCGTGATCACCCCGCCCACGTCCGCGCCCAGCCGGCCCGCGCCGATGAAGACCGCGGCCGCGAGGGCGGCGAGCGCGAAGCCGCGCGGGACGAGCCGCGGCGCGACAGTCGTGAGCGCCGCTCCCGCGCCGATCAGCGTGGTGACGCTGAGGATGATCTCGAGCTCGTTGCCGATGCCGTAGAAGCGGGCGCCCCCCTTCGGGTTCGACCCCGTCAGCGCCAGGGCGATCAGCGACGAGCCGCCGGCGAGGTCGGCCGCGTGCGCGGCGAGCGAGACCGCGGCGGGGAGCGCGGGCGCCACCGGCCAGCGGACGAGGCGATCGGTGAGCGCGCCGAGCGCGAGGGCGCCGAGCGCGACGAGCAGGGACTCGGCGGTGCGGCCGGGCCGGAGCGCCGCCGCGAGCAGCGCGAGCACCGGCAGCCAGAGGGCGCTCAGGAACGCGATCCGCAGGCCCTGGCGCAGCCCGCGCGCGCGCCGTGCCGCGCCGAGCAGGGCGAGCACGGCGAGCCAGGAGAGCAGCGCGACCCGGAACACGCCGAGCCGCCGCGTCATCACCACGTCGAGCCGCGCGGAGAGCCGCTGCAGGTCGCGCGCCGCGGCCGGCCCGGACGGGCTCGGCCGGCTCTCGATCGGCTGACCCTCCATCTCGCTCGGCGCGCTGAGGCCGAGGAACCGCAGCACCGTCGGCGCCACGTCGGTGGCGGTCACGAGCCCGTCGCGGCGCGTGGTGGCCGAGCGCAGCACGCCGCCGCGGAAGCCCGGGCCGGCGATCCCGGTGGGCAGCAGGCGCAGCCCGGCGGGCGCGGCGCGCACCACGTACAGCAGGTCCCCCGGGCGCCGGGCCGCGAGCAGGGCGTCGAGCGCGCGCAGCCCCGCGGCGTCGCCCGGCAGCCGCACGACGGTGAGCGTCGCGCGCCGCCACATCCGCACCGCGCGCGCGGCCACGGTCCCGGCGGGGCCGAGCGAGGCCTCCTCCACCCGGCCGCGCTCGTCGGCCGCCACGATCGCCTCGAGCTGGTCGGCGCCGTCCGGCCCGACGTAGCCCACCCGTCCGCCGGCGCGCTCGACGGTCGTGGCGAGCAGGCCCGGCACGAGCTCGCCCGGGGCGTCGTCCGCGCGCCGCACGGCGTCGCCCCAGCCGGCCACGAGGCCGCCCGCGCCCCGTCTCGAGAAGGCGAGGGGGCCGAGGCGCTCGCCGTAGGCGCGCGTCGAGATGCGGGTGCCCTGGCTGATGTCGAGCGCCATCTGCGCGGGCGAGAAGCCGCCCAGGGTCGGGCTCGTAAGCCCGATCGCGAGCCCGGGCCGGTGCGCGAGCTCGCCGAGCAGCGGCTGGCGTGGCGCCGGCCTGGTCGGCAGGAAGGCGATGAGCGCCCGCGGCCCGTCAGACTGGAGGTCGCCCGCGCCGCCGCTCGCGGCGGCGGGCGCGGCGGTCAGCGCGAGCGCCGAGACGGCTAGGACCGCCGCGATCGACCGCATGCGCCAAACTCTATGGAGAGCGACCGATGTCCGACCGCCGCAACTACGTCAAGTACACCTTCGTCAAGGTCCAGCCCGCCTGGCGCCGCCTGCCCGGGGAGGAGCGGGCGCGCCACAAGGCCGAGTTCGCGAGCGCCTGCAACGCGTTCGCCGAGGAGCGCTACCTCCGCGCCTACTCGCTGGTCGGCACGCGCGGCGACGCGGACCTGATGATCCGCGCCGTCTCGCCCACGCTCGACCCGATCCACGAGCTGCACGTGCTGCTCAACCAGACCGGCCTGATGGCGTGGGCGGAGATCCCCTACTCGTACCTCGCGATGACCAAGGAGTCGGCCTACGCCGACGAGCCCCGGCCGCTCGCGCCGCGGCCAGGCAGCGACTCGAGCTATCTGATCGTCTACCCGATGTGGAAGCGCCGCGACTGGTACCTGCTGCCGGCGGAGGAGCGGATGCGGATCATGCGCGGGCACATCGAGACGGCGCGCCGGTACCCCACGATCGAGACCAACACGGCCTACTCGTTCGGGCTCGACGACCAGGAGTTCGTGGTGGCGTTCGACACCGACGACCCCTCGCAGTTCCTCGACCTCGTGCACGAGCTGCGCGAGACGGAGTCGAGCTCGTACACGCAGAGCGAGACCCCGATCTTCACGTGCGTCTCGTGCTCGGTCGAGCGGGCGCTGAACGCGCTCGACGGCAGCGCGGTCCCCGCGGCGGTGCGCAGCTAGCGGGCGACCCGGCATGGCGATGGGCAGGAACGGCACACCCGGCATCGAGCAGGACAGCGGGATCCGCGACATCACGGTGATCGGCGCAGGCCCCGTCGGCCTGATCGCCTCGTTCTGGGCGGGCATGCGCGAGGCGAGCTCGCGGATCGTCGACTCGCTCCCCGAGCTCGGCGGCCAGCTCACCACCCTCTACCCGGAGAAGTGGATCTACGACGTGCCGGGCCACCCGCGCGTGCTCGCGAAGGACCTCGTGGAGCTCCTGCGCAAGCAGTCGATCGAGCAGTTCGACGTGCCGGTCCACCTCGAGACGACGGCCGAGCGCGTCGAGTACGAGCCCGACCCCGACGACCCCGACAGGCGCATCCTGCGGCTCGTCACCGACCGCGGCGACCTGCTCACCCGCACCATCATCATCGCCGGCGGCCACGGCGCCTTCGAGCCCAAGCGGCTGCCCGGCTACGACATGACGCCCTGGGAGGGGCGCGGCGCCCACTACATCGTGAGCGAGAAGGCCGAGTTCGCCGGCAAGCGCGTGGTGATCGTCGGCGGCGGCGACTCCGCCTGCGACTGGGCGCTGAACCTGCTCGACACCGCCGCAGGGATAACGCTCGTGCACCGGCGCGAGGGCTTCCGCGCGCACGAGGTGACGGTCGCCGAGGTGATGCGGGCCGCGGAGGCGGGCAAGGTCGACCTGCGCGTGCCGTACCAGATCAAGGAGGTGGAGGGCAACGGCCGCATCGAGCGGGTCAGGCTCTTCCACTCCGAGAACGAGGACGACGTGGTGGACGTCGACTGCGACGCCGTCCTGCTGCAGCTCGGCTTCAAGACGGCGCTCGGCCCGCTCAAGGACTGGCCGCTCGAGATCTCGAAGGGCGCGATCGTGGTCGATCCGCAGATGAGGACCTCGATGGAGGGCGTCTGGGCGGCCGGCGACATCACGACCTTCGAGGGCAAGCTCAAGCTCATCGCCACCGGCTTCGCGGAGGCGGCGATCGCGGTGGCGCAGGCCGTTCACCACATCCGGCCGGAGACCAAGATCCAGCCGAAGTACTCCACCAACACGGGCGTGCCCGGGGCGGTCGAGGGCCAGCCCTAGCCTGAGAGCCTGGTTTCCAGCGTGCCGAGCGTGGGCGAGCTGATCGCGATCTCGTCGCCCGGCTTCAACCACACGCGCGGCTGGCGCACGCTGCCGACGCCGGCGGGCGTGCCGGTCGAGACGATGTCGCCCGGCTCGAGCGTCATCAGCAGCGAGAGGTGCGCCACCAGCGCGGGCACCGAATGGATCAGGTCCGCCGTGGTGGCGTGCTGCATCACCTCGCCGTTCAGGCGCAGCTCGATCTCGATGGCGTCGTGGGGGCCGGCCTCGTCGGGCGTCACGAGCGCCGGGCCGCACGGCGCCGCGCCGTCGAACACCTTGCCGGGCATCCACTGCGGCGTCTTGAACTGGAAGTCGCGCGCGGAGAGGTCGTTGAGCAGCATGTAGCCGGCGACCTTGGAGAGCGCCTCGGCCTCCGGCACGTCCTTGCAGCGCTCGCCGACCACGAACGCGACCTCGGCCTCGTAGTCGACCTTGCGGCTGAACGAGGGCAGCTTCACCGTCGCCCCGGGCGCCGCGAGGGCGTTCGCGAACTTCGCGAAGATCGTCGGCTGCTCCGGCGCCTCGAGGCCCGCCTCCTCGGCGTGCGAGCGGTAGTTGAGGCCGAGGCAGACGATCTTGCCGGGGTCGGTGATCGGCGGCAGCAGCTCGGCCTCGCCGAGCCGGGCGGCGGGCTCTGCGTCCGCGAGTCCGCGCGCCTCGGCGAGGCGCCCCGAGCGCAGCAGCGCGCTCACGCTCGGCTCGCCCCGCGGCGGGTCGCCGAGCGCGTCCCAGATGTCGACGATCGCATCGCTGCCTGCGAGCAACCCCGCGCGCGGGCCGCGTCCAGAGTCGTAGGTCACGAGCCTCATCGAGGCGGCAACCTAGCGCAAGCCGGCGCCCACGCCGCGCCTCCGCGGGCCGACCGGTAATCCTTATGCCACTGTGAGGCGGCCGATCGCCTGCGCCACGCTCGCCGCGGCTCTCGCGCTCGCGCTCCCGGCGTCCGCCGAGGAGCACTTGACGCTGCCCGACGGCGCCACGATCGCGCGCGTACCGGTGGGCGGGCTCGACGCGAGCGGGGCGCGCCGCACCGTCGAGCAGGCGCTCGGCCGGGTCTACGAGCGGCCGATCACGGTGCGCGTCGGATCGCGAGACCAGCGCATCTCGACCCGGCGGGCCGGGCAGACGATCGAGTACGCGGCCATGATCGACCGGGCCTTCCGGCTCGCGGCCGCGCGCCAGCCCGTGCACGTGCGGCTCGACCGCGACTACGACGGGAAGGCGCTCACGCGCGCCGCGGTCGCCCTCGGCAGGCCGTTCTACCGCGCGCCCCGGGACGCCCGCGTGCGCTTCGGCATCACCAGGGTCGTGCGAATTCGGGCGCGGCGCGGCCGCGGGCTCGACACCGCCGCGCTGCGCAAGGCGCTCTTCGCCGAGCTGCGCCGCCCGACCCCCCAGCGCATCGTGAAGGCGGGCGTGCGCTCGATCCGGCCGCGGATCTCGACGGGCGATCTGCGCCGCCTCTACCCCGCGTACCTCTCGGTCGACCGCCGCCACTTCAAGCTGCGGCTGTTCAAGCGGCTCCGGCACGTGAGGACCTACCCGATCGCCGTCGGCATGGCGGGGCACGACACGCCGCCCGGCCTGCGCCGCGTGCTCTGGAAGGAGCTCAACCCGACCTGGCACGTCCCGAACAGCCCCTGGGCGGGGTCGCTCGCCGGGCAGACCGTGCCGCCGGGCTCGCCGAGCAACCCGCTGAAGTACGCGTTCATCGCGCTCGGCGACGGCGTCGGCATCCACGGCACGGCGGAGGACTGGTCGATCGGGTCGCGCGCCTCGCACGGCTGCATCCGGATGCACGTGAGCGACATCAAGCGCCTCTACCCGCGCGTCCCGGTCGGGACGCCGGTCCTGATCCGGTAGCTCGTTGACCTCGACCTCACCCGAGCCGGCGGGCGCCGGCGCCGGCTCCGCCCTCGAGGCCCTGCGCGCCGCCGACCCCGTCCTGCGGCGGCTGATCGACGCGATCGGGCCGCTCGACCACGAGCAGCGCAGGCGCGGCCGGCCGCGGGACCCCTACGGGGCGCTGCTGCGCTCGATCGTCGGCCAGCAGCTCTCGACCAAGGCCGCGCGCTCGATCTACACCCGGCTGACGGAGCTCTTCGGCGGGCGCGCGCCCGCGCCGCAGGACCTGCTCGAGGCCGACCCCGAGGCGCTGCGCGCCGCCGGCCTATCGCGCGCCAAGGTGGCCTACCTGCGCTCGCTCGCCGAGCACGTGCTCGCCGGGGAGCTCGAGCTCGAGCGCCTGGCCGAGCTGCCCGACGAGGAGGTGTCGGCCCAGCTCACCGCGGTGAAGGGGCTCGGCCAGTGGACGGCCGACATGTTCCTGATCTTCCACCTCGGCCGCCCCGACGTGCTCCCGGTGGGCGACCTCGGCATACGCCGGGCCGTGGAGCGCGCGTACGCGCTCGAGCGGCCGCCGACGCCGGACGACCTCGAGCGCATCGCCGAGCCGTGGCGTCCGCACCGCTCGCTGGCGTGCCTCTACCTCTGGGAGTCGCTCGACAACGCCCCCGCTTGAGCGGGAAATCGCGCCGGCGCCCGCAGGACGGGACCCCGCTCCGCGGGCGCTAGACGGTGACGCCGCAGCTCGGCTCTTCGTCGGCCACCCGGAAGGACGAGCCGCAACCGCAGGCCGCGACGACGTTCGGGTTGTTCACCTCGAACCCGGCGCCCATGAGGCTCTCCTTGTAGTCGACCGTGGAGCCCTTCACGTACCGGAGGCTCGCGTCGTCCACGATCACGCGGATGCCGCGGTCCTCGAACACGTGATCGCCCTCGCGCTCCTCGTCGAGCGCGAGCGCGTACTGGAAGCCCGAGCAGCCCCCGCCACGGACGCCCACGCGCAACCCCGCGGTCGGACCCGCGCTCTGGCTCTGCAGGAACTCCCCCACCTTCCTGGCGGCAACTTCAGTCAGGCTGACCATCGGCCCCGATTCTAGCGGCACGGGCACCCGCGGCCGACGGGCCGGGGCGGGGCCGGCGGCAGCGGCAGCCGCCGCCGGCAGGCCCGGCGCCCGCCATCGCTATCTTCTTGACTGGGAGCGCATGCCCACGGCCGAGGAGCTGAAAGCACGAATCGAGCAGGCCCTGCCCGGGGCGCGCGTCGTCGTGGAGGACCTGACCGGTGGCGGGGACCACTTCCGCGCCGAGGTCGTGTCCGAGCGCTTCGACGGCCTCTCGCGCATCGATCAGCACAAGCTCGTCTACGACATCTTCGGGGACGAGATCGGCGGCCCGATACACGCGCTCTCGATCAAGACTTCGACGCCAGGGGGCGACCGATGACCAACCAGGAGATCCGCGAGTTCCTCCAGAACGCGATCGCCGAGAACCGCGTCATGCTGTTCATGAAGGGCACGCCCGATGCCCCCCGCTGCGGCTTCTCGATGCGGGCGGCGGCCGCCATCAACGCGATGGGCGTGGAGTACGCCGCGATGGACGTCCTGCCCGACCCGCGCATCCGCGAGGAGCTCTCCGCCATCTCGGGCTGGCCGACGATCCCGCAGCTCTTCATCGACGGCAAGCTGATCGGCGGCTGCGACATCGTGCTCGAGATGTACGAGTCGGGCGAGCTCGCCGAGGCGCTCGGCGTCGAGCAGCCGAAGGACGCGGAGCCGATCGAGGGCCCGGAGGCGCCCGGCCAGTCGGGATCCGCTCCGCTCGGGCTCGAGAACAGGCTCGGCTAGACGGCCGCTAGCGCTTCCCGCGCGAGCGCCCGTAGAGATCGCGGCCGCGTCTGACCGCCTCGCCGGCGGCGGCGCGGCCGCGCGCGGCGGCCTCGGCGGCGAGCGCGCGGTAGCGCTCCTTCTCGTGGTCGGGCAGGCGCTCCCAGCGCCGCCACGCCGCGAGCGCGAGCGGGTAGAGCCGCCGCGCGTACCTGAACGCGCGCCGGTAGCCCGGCATCAGCGGCCCGCCCCCGCACGCGCGCGGCTCGTGCGCTCGAGGTGGTCGATGTACTCGACGATCCGGCGCGAGTCGTGGATCACCTCGTCCCCGTGCACGAGCACGGGGACCCAGCGCTGGCCGGTGAGCTCCTCGACCTCGGGCCGGTGGCGCTTCAGGTAGGGCACGCGCACCTCCTCGAACTCGATGCCCGCCTTCTGGAGCCTGCGCGCGACCTTGCCGCAGGCGCAGAGCAGGTTCGTCGGGGTCTTGCAGCGGTACAGCGTGGCCATGAGGCGAGCTTAGTGACCGCTCTACCCGCCGCGCGCGTCGCGATGCCTCAAACCGGGCTGAGCCGCCGAGCGAGCCCGGCCGCGCGCTCCAGCGCGCCGAGCGCGCGCGCCGCGGCCTTGTACTGGATCGGCTGGGAGCGGGGGACGCGCGCCAGCCGGTCGGCCTCGCGCTCGAGGTACCAGTCGACCGTCGCCTCGATCGTGTCCTCGTGCGGCGAGGCGCGGTAGCCGAGCTCGCGCTCCGCCTTCGTGCTCCTGAACGTCCACCACTGCGCCGCCCCCTTCGCCTCGTCGACTGAGAAGGGCGCGCGCCCCGGCGCCGCCTCGAGCGCCTGCGCGAACGCGAGCGCGAGCCGCGGCGGCAGCTTGAGCGGCGGCGGCTCGCGGCCCGAGACGCGCGCGAGGTCGGCGAACAGGCGGTCCCAGGTGTAATTGCGGTTGCCGAGGATGTAGCGCTCGCCGACGCGACCGCGCTCGTCCGCGAGCAGGTGGCCGCGGGCAACGTCGCCGACGTCCACGACGTTCAGGGCGCCGTCGGTGTAGGCGGGGATCCGGCCCAGCAGGAAGCGGCGCACCACCCCCGTGGAGCCGCCCGTCACGTCGCCGCGGCCGAACACGAAGCAGGGATTCACGCACACGAGCTGCAGCCCCTGCGCGGCGAGCCGCATCGCCTCGACCTCGGCCTCGCGCTTCGAGCTCACGTACGGGATCCCGAGGCGCGCAGCGGTGAAGAGCTGGGCCTCGTCGGCCGTCCCCCCGCGCGGCGCCGGGCCGACCGCCGCGGCGCTCGAGGTGTAGACGACCCGCTCGACGCCCGCACGCAGGCACTCCTCGAGCACGACGCGCGTGCCCTCGACGTTCGCCCTGAAGAGCAGGTCCGCGTCGCGCGCGCGCAGCGACACGACGCCCGCGCAGTGGAACACGCGCTCGACGCCCCGCAGCGCGCGCCGCACCGCGCGCCTGTCGAGGATGTCGCAGCGCACGGGCTCGAAGTCGAGCCCCGCGACCGCGTCGAGGCGCGAGCGCTCGCGCACGGTCAGGCGCAGCTCGTCCCCGCGCTCCGCGAGCAGGCGGGCGACCGCGGACCCCACGAAGCCGGTGCCGCCGGTCACCAGCGTCTTCCCCATCGGGACGAGTGTACGTCCTGGCGGGCGGCGGCTAAGCCGTCTCCGGCGCGGTCGCCTCGAAGCGGAGCTGGCAGCGCACGCAGCGCACGGCGCCTGGCACCACCCTCATCCTCGCGGGCGGTATCTCGCGCCCGCACGAGACGCAGGTCACGCCGCCCCGCGCGACGTCTGCGGGAGCGTCCCCGCTCGCGGACGTTGCGGAGGCGGCGATGCCATGGGCCGGGCGCGCGACGCGCGTCCGCACGAGCTCCCTTGCCCGCTCACGAAGGAGCGCCTCGACGCGTTCCCTGTCGTGCCCAGCTAGCAACAGACCATCCTCTTCCCTCGGTGCGCCACGGCAGCCCCCGCCGCGGCGCTGTAGGCTGCGCGCGCAATGTCGCGCGTCGCAGTGGTGACGGACACTACCGCTTATCTCCCCCGGGAGCTAGCCGAGGCGAACGGAATCGAGCTCGTCTCGCTGTACGTGAACTTCGGTGCCGAGCGCACCGAGCGCGAAGCCGACATCGTCGACTACGACGCCTTCTTCGCGCAGCTGCGCGCCGCCGACCAGCTTCCGACCACCTCGCAGCCCGCCGTCGGCGACTTCGTCTCGGTGTACGAGCCGCTGCTCGAGCAGGGCCGGGACGTCGTCTCGATCCACATCTCGGGCGGCCTGTCGGGAACGGTCGAGGCGGCGCGTCAGGCGGCGCAGGCGCTCGACGGCAAGGGCCGCGTGCGAGTGATCGACTCGGAGACCGGAGCGGGCGGGATCGGGATCCTCGCGCTCGTCGCCGCGAAGGCCGCGCAGCAGGGCCTGCCGCTCGAAGAGGTGGCCGAGCGCGTGGCCGGCGCGCGGGGGGACCTCAAGATCTGGTTCGCGATCGACACGCTCGAGTACCTCCGGCGCGGCGGGCGCATCGGCGCCGCAAGCGCCTGGCTCGGCTCCACGCTTAAGATCAAGCCGATCCTCACGGTCGAGCGCGAGATGACGCCAGTCGAGCGGGTGCGCACGAGCAAGCGCGCGTTCGAGCGCATGGTCGACTACGCCCGCCAGCGGCAGGCGGAGGGGGCGGACGCCTGGGTGGTCCAGCACATCCGGTCCCCGGACCAGGCCGAGCGGCTCGCCGATCGCTGCCGCGAGATCTTCGGCAACGAGCCGCTCTGGATCTCGGAGATCGGCCCCGTGCTCGGAGTCCACACCGGCCCCGGGCTGCTCGGCGTGGGCGGTGTCCCGCGCCACTGGTTCGGCTAGTCCGCTACCAGCCCTCCGGCGCCGGGTCCGGCCGCGCGCGCGTGCGCTCGGGCAGGGCGGCGCGCGTCCTCTGGCGCTCGCGCCACACGTCGCGCGCGACGATCTGGATGCCGGCGGCCACGGGGATCGCCAGCAGCGCGCCGAGCACGCCGAGCAGCGTGCCGCCTACGAGCACCGCGGTCAGGACGATCAGCGGGTGCATCGCGACGGTCCGCCGGTAGACGACCGGCTGGATCACGTTGTTCTCGATCTGCTGGTAGACGATCACCCAGATCGCCCAGACGATCAGGGCGGTCGGGAAGTCGTGGAACGCCGCCACGATCCCGACCAGCACGCCCGCGATCGTCGAGCCGACGAGCGGGATCAGGTCGAGCAGGCCGACGATCACGGCGAGCGGTATCGCGAACGGCACGCCGAGGATCGTGAGCACCACGTAGGCCCCCAGCCCGGCGATCAGGGAGATCAGCAGGTTGCCCACGACGTAGCCCCCGACCGCCGCGTAGACGTCGGCCGCGAGCGCGCGGGCGCGCGGACCTCGCTCCGGCCCGAGCTCACGGAACACCCACTCCGCCAGCCGCCGGCCGTCGAGCAGCAGGAAGAAGGTGAGGACGAGCACGGTCAGGAGCTGGAAGAGCGCAGAGAAGACGCCGACGGTCACGTCGCGGAGCGTCCCGGCCGCGCTCGACACGGTGTTCGGCAGCCTGTCGGCCTGCTTCCGGAGCTCGCTGGTGATGTTGTACTTGTCGTCGTAGCGGCGCAGCGTCCTGTTCTTGCGCAGGTCGTCGACGTAGGTCGGGACCTTGTCGACGAACTGGTTGACGCCGCTCACGACCGGCGGGACGAACAGCAGCCCGATGCCGAAGATCGCCGCGAAGATCAGGAAGTAGACGAGCAGGATCGAGAGCCAGCGCCTCACCCTGAGCCGCTGGAAGAAGTCGACGGCCGGGCCGAGCGCGATCGCGAGGAAGACCGAGATCAGCAGGAGGCCGATCACCCTGCGGACCAGGTAGAGGAGGTAGAGGAGGAGGATCACCCCCGCCGAGACGAGGATGACCTTCGCGATCGTCCGGGCGCTCACCACGTGGGCCGCAGTCTATGGCCGCGCGCGGATCGGCCTAGCGGCGGAAGAGCGAGACGAAGCCGGCGATCCCGCCGCCGATGACGAAGCCGGCGACCGCCGCGGCGACGATCGCGGTTCGCTGGTTCTCGCGCAGCTGGCGGCGCCAGTCCGTGAGCTCCCGGACCTTGCCCTGCAGGTCGTTGAGCGAGTACGCGAGCTCGGCGCGCGTCGCCTCCACCGAGCGGCGGATCTCCTCCGGAGAGCGGGCCGCCATCAGTGCCGGGCCTCCTCGAGCGTCTCGCGAGTCCGCCGCGCCTCCTCGATCGCGAGCTCGGGCGTGGGCGGCGTGCCCCTCCTGACGAGCCGCAGCGCCAGCAGCCCGACGATGACGCCGAGCACGAGCAGGATGCCCGTGGTGATCGCGTAGCCGAGCCAGACCTGGTTGAAGTTGAAGACGTCGTAGAAGAACCAGGACAGCGCGTGCAGCAGGTAGATCAGCACGAACACCATGAACACGCCCGCCGCCGCGCCGAGCGCCGCGCCCTTCGCGAGCCGGCCCACCTTGACCTGCATCTCGGCCTTGGCGAGCTCGATCTCCTCGTGGACGAGCAGCGTCGCCTTCGCCGTCACCTCGTTGACGATCTCGGCGAGCGTCTTCTCGGCGGTGGCGGGCGGCGCGCCGTCGCGACTGGTCATCGGCCACCTCCGAGGCGCTTGAGGATCCGCGCGAGCAGGAACCCGCCCGCGAACGCCGCGCCGACGAGCAGCTCCGGTCGGTCGGGCGACTCCGACACCGCGATCGCGTGGGCGTCGAGCGGCGAGCGCTCCTCCGGCTGCCCGCCGTACGGCGCCCCCGCCGCCGCCTCGGCCGCCTCGCGGCCGACCGCCTCCGTCTCGACCGTCGGCTGCTCGGACGCGCTGGCGTGGGTCGTGGTGTCCTCGGCGCTCATGGCTATTCGGGCGGATCCTCGTTGAAGACCCGCACCCAGATCGCCGCGGCGATGCGATTTGCGACGATGGTGCTGAGCGCGCCTATACCCGCGAGCAGGCCGCTCCAAGCCAGGCGCTTGACCAGGTCGTTGCTCATGTCGCGGGCAGTCTAGCCGCCACGCCGCTAGGAAACCGGCGTCCGCGACGAGGGCGCCTCGAGCCCGCCGCAGATCGTCTCGACCAGCAGCTCCTTGGCGCGCTCGAAGTCCTCGTCGTTCTGCGGCATGAGGTCGAAGATCCAGCCCGAGAGGAGCTGCTCGATCGCCCCGTAGAAGCACATCGCGGCGAAGTCGGCCGAGATATCCTCCTTGAAGGAGCCGTCCGCCCGCGCGGACTCCACGATGCCGGCGATGAGCTCGTAGGCCTCGCGGATCTTGCCGAGGTGGAGGCGCCCGAAGGAGTTCGCGGCCCGCGTGACCTCGACGATGATGACCTTCATCAGGTCGGGGTCGTGCCGGTAGGAGTCGATGATGAACGACGCGACCCGGTAGAGCTTGTCGCGCGCGGGGACCTGCTGGCGATCGATCTCGAGGATCGCGTCGAGCATGATCTGCCAGCGCTCGGTGAAGAGCGTGTTGAGGATCTCCTCCTTGGAGTCGAAGTAGTGGTAGACGAGGCCGTAGGCCACGCCCGCCTCGTCGGCGACGTCGGACACGCGGCAGGCGTGGAAGCCGCGGCTCGCGAACACGCGGATCGCCGCGTCGAGGATCAGCCGCCGCTTGTCGACGGCGTTCGGATGCCGCGACGCCGCCATCAGCGGGCGGCCTCCTCCGGCCAGCGGTACGCGGACGGCACGCGGTTGGCGAGGCTCGGCAGGCTCGCGCGGACCTCGTCCTGGCGCGCGAGGTCGAGGTCGGCAGCCACGAAGGTCTCCTCGTCGGGAGCGCGCGCGAGCACCTCCCCCCAGGGGTCGACGATCATCGAGCCGCCGAAGCTCTCCTTGCCGTCGCCGGAGACCCCGACCTGGTCGGCGGCGACCATGAAGGCCTGGTTCTCGATCGCCCGCGCGCGCACCAGGATCTCCCAGTGCGCCCGGCCGGTGACCTTGGTGAACGCGGACGGCAGCACGATCACGCGCGCGCCGCGGATCGCGAGGATGCGGAACAGCTCGGGGAAGCGGAGGTCGTAGCAGACCGTCATCCCCACGGGCACGCCGCGCGCCTCGGTGAGCGTGAGCTCGTCGCCCGGCTCCTCGGACTCCGACTCCCGGTACTCGACGCCGCCCACGACCACGTCGAACATGTGGATCTTGCGGTACACGCCGCGGATCCCGCCGTCGGGGCCGACGTGCACGGAGGTGTTCGACAGCTTCTCGCGGCCCTCGCGGCGCTCGACGATCGAACCGGCGACGAGGTCGATGCCCAGCTCGCGCGCCGTCTCGCGCGCCCAGGCGATCGTCGGCCCCTCGAGCGTCTCCGCGCCTGCGGCGTAATGCTCGCGGCTGCCGAGCACGTTGAACTTCTCGGGCAAAACGACGAGCTCGGCGCCGTCCGCGGCCGCGGCGCGCGTGAGGCGGTCCGCGGCGGCCAGGTTGCGTTGCTTGTCTTCGGTGGAGTTGAGCTGAACCGCTGCGGCGCGCACGGTCGTCCTTCCTCTGCCGACTCGCGACGCTGGGGCTGCGCCAGCGGCAGTTGACTGACGAGTCAATCCAATCTTAACCGCGGGCCGCGGCGCCGGCGGGAGCGTGTCCGCCCACGGGGCACGGCCGCCCGCGGGTCCGCATACTTGTGGACGATGGCGACGGACGTGCAGGCGCCCGGCGCGCCGCCGCTGCGCGGGGCGGCGGTTCGCGACTTCCCGCTCCCGCTCCCGCCCGACCGGATGCCGCTCGTCCGGCGCGGCCGTCCGCTGAAGCGCTGGCTCTACGTGGGCGTCTTCGGGCCCGAGCTGATGCTGTGCGCGGGCGACGCGCGCGTCGGCCCGCTGCCCCAGCGCTGGTGGGCGCTCGCGCTGCCGGGCGGCGAGCTGCGCGAGCGCACGAGCGCGCGACGGGGCGGCGTGGCGGTCGAGCCCGAGCGCGTGCGCGTGCATGCCGCGGGCGTGCGCGTCGACCTCTCGCTCGAGCCGGACGCCGCCGAGGCGGTCGAGGTGGTGTCGGCTAGCGGCCGCTTCGGCTATATCTGGACGCGCAAGCGCGGCGGGGTGCCGGCGCGCGGCAGCGTCGAGATCGACGGCCGCCGCCACGCCGTGGAGGCCCGGGCGATCGTGGACGAGAGCGCCGGCTACCACGAGCGCCACACGCGCTGGCTGTGGAGCGCGGGCGTCGGCCGCGCGGAGTCGGGCGAGCCGGTGGCGTGGAACCTGGTCGACGGCGTGCACGACGCCGGCGAGGCGAGCGAGCGCGCGCTCTGGGTCGCCGGCCGCGCGCGCGAGCTCGGGCCCGTGCTGTTCGAGCCCGACCTCTCGAGCGTGGCGCTCGCCGAGGGCGGAGCGCTCCGCTTCCGCGCCTGGAGCGCGCGCGAGCACCGCATGAACGCGCTCGTCGTCCGCTCCGACTACCGGCAGCCGTTCGGCGCCTTCAGCGGCGAGCTCCCCGGCGTGGGCCGGCTCGCCGAGGGCTTCGGCGTGATGGAGGCGCACGACGCGTGGTGGTGACGGCCGAACGCCTGCAAGCGCGGCGGCGCGCTGCCGCCGGTCCGCCCGCATCGCCCCGGATCGCCCGCAGGGAGCTCGCCCTCGCGGCGCTCGCCGCCGTCCTGATCGCCTGCGCGATGCACTGGCCGATCCCGATCCGGCTCGGAAGCGACGTGCCGCGCGACCTCGGCGACCCGCTCACCCAGGCGTGGCAGGTCGCATGGGGAGGGCACGCGCTGCTCCACCAGCCGCTCGACTACTTCCAGGCGAACGACTTCTGGCCGCTGAGGAACCCGCTCGCGTTCTCCGACGCGCTCGTGGGCTACGCGCCCGCGGGCCTGATCGGCAGCGGCTGGCAGGCCGCGGTGGCGCGCTACGACCTCCTGTTCATGCTCGCCTACGCGCTCGCCTTCCTCGGCGGCTACCTGCTCGCGCGTGAGCTCGGCGCGGGGCGCGCGGGCGCCGCCGTCGCGGGAGCGGCGTTCGCGTACGCCCCCTGGCGGCTCGAGCAGGACGGGCACCTGCACGTCATCTCGAGCGGCGGGATACCGCTCGCGCTGTTCCTGCTCGTGCGCGGGTACCGTCGCGGGAGCTGGCGCACGGTGCTCGCCGGCTGGGTGGCCGCGACCTGGCAGGTGAGCCTCGGCTTCACGCTCGGGCTTCAGCTCCTGTACCTGCTCGCGGCGCTCGGGGCGGGCGTCGCCTTCCTGCTCCTGCGCGGTCGCCTGCGGCTGCCCTCGCGGCGCGTGCTCGCGGCGACGGCGGCGGGTGTGGCGCTGCTCGCGGTCGTGGCGGCGCTGCTCGCGATCCCCTACGTGGGCGTGCTGCGCGACCACCCCGAGGCGCGGCGCACCGTCGCCCAGGTCGAGACCCTCTCGCCGCCGCTGCGCGCCTTCCTCGCGGCGCCGCCTGAGAACCTCATCTGGGGCAAGGCCACGGCGGGCGTGCGCGACCACCTGCGCTGGGTGCCCGAGATGTCGCTCTTCCCCGGCGTCGCGATCGTGGTGCTGGCGGCGGCGGGCGCGCTCGCCCGCCGTCACCCGCGAGCCCTGCGGCTCGGGCTCGCCGCCGCGGCCGTCGCGCTGCTCGTGCTCTCGCTCGGCTTCCACGGCGACGGCCCCTGGCCGTACCGGCTGCTCTACGAGCTGCTCCCGGGCTGGCAGGGGATCCGCGTCCCGGGCCGGCTGATGACGCTCGCCTCGCTCGCGCTCGCGCTGCTCGCGGGGCTCGGCGCGCAGCGCCTCGTGTCGGCCGCGCGCGCCCGGGGCCGGCGCGCCGCGGCGCTCGCCGCTGTGGCGCTCGTCGCGGCGGTGCTGATCGAGGGGTCGGGCTTCGGCCTCGGCGAGCGGGGCGCGACGCTGGCCGCGCCCGCGCACCCGCGCGTGCCTCCCCAGCCCGCCGGCCAGGTCGGCGCGCCCGCGCCGCAGGTCCACCTGCCGCTCGACACGCTCGACAGCCGCAAGTACCTCGTGTGGTCGACCGACCGCTTCCCCGCGCTCGTGAACGGGCGCGGCAGCTTCAGGCCGCGCCAGTTCGCGCGGCTCGAGGCCGAGCTCGCGGGCTTCCCGAACCGCCGCAGCGCGGAGCTGCTGCGGCAGATGGGCGTGCGGACGGTGATCCTGCACCCCGGCTTCGTCGACGGCACGCCGTGGGCCGCCTGGCGCGAGCGCTCCCTGCGCGGCCTGCCGCTGCGGCGCGTCGACCGCGGCGGCGTCGTGCTCTTCTACGTGACTCCCCGCTGAGAGCGCTTGGGCGCCGCGGCGGCCGCCGCGGCCCCCACCGCCGCGAGCCCGCACGCCATCGCCACCGTCACGAGCGCGAGCGCCCCGCTCGTGTTGGTGACGTCCGCGTCGCGGCCGAGCAGGTCCGGCGCGACCGCCGCCACGGCGCCCCAGCCGGCGAGCGCCGCCACGGCCAGCGCGCCGTCGCTCCGGGTGACGCGGACCCGACCGGTGGCGAGCGCCGCGGCCGTGGCCGCGCCGAGCGCCGCCAGCCCGAGCGGCGCGATCGCAAGCCAGCCGTGCCCCAGGCCGAGCACGCTGAGAACGGTGTTCTCGAAGTTCCCACTCGCGGCGAGCCTGGCCCAGAAGCCGGCGTCCTGGTTGCCGAGCAGCGGCAGCGTCGCGGTGGCGGTCAGGAGCATCACCGCCGACGCCACCCCGAGCCCGAGCGTGGCCGCCGGCCAGCGCCGGAACGCGAGCGCGACCGGCAGCGCGAGGAAGGGGAGCGCCGGGATCAGGAAGCGCGGGCCCGGCGAGCCGCCGCCGAAGGGCAGGTAGTAGCCGGAGTTGTAGACGAGGTAGGCGAGCCCGACCGCCGCGATCGTGAGCGCCTCAGCGCGCCTGCCGGAGCGGTGGAGCAGCACGACCCCGAACGCGCCGGCGGCGAGCAGCGGGCTCATCACGAGCAGCCCCTTGGCCGCGAGCAGGAGCTCCGCGGCCACGCGCAGGCTGGGGGCGCCGACGCCGAAGAAGCCCGAGCTGTTGAGCCCGAGCACGTCGTGGCCGGTCGCGCCCTGGATCGCCACGGCATAGGCGTAGCCGTTCTCGAGCGGCGTGCCGAAGGCTGCGAAGTTGTAGGCGAGCAGCGGCGCGACGCCGACGAGCGCGCCCGCCGCGTAGGCGAGCGCGCGGTGCGGCACGGGTCCGCGGGAGACGCCGTAGGCGCCGACGATCGCGCCGACCAGCGCGAGCGGGTACTCGCAGGTTACGGCGAGGCCGGCGAGCAACCCCGCGAGCGCGACGAGCCGCGGCCGCGGCCGCCCCTCGCGCTCGCGCCAGAGGACGGCGAAGGCCGCGAACCCGAGGCAGGCCGCGAGCACGTGGGAGAAGAACAGCCCCGAGAACGGCAGCACGAGCGTGCCGAGCCCGAGCGCGACACCGGTCGCGGTGCCCCAGCGCGGCGCGATGCGCTCGGCGAGCGCCCGCACGAGCAGCACGAGCACGACCGCCGGCGCGACGGTGCCGAGCAGCCCCACGAGCCACGCCAGCGGCGTCTCGTCCTCGATCGTCGTACGAGTCGCGCGCGCGATCCGCTCCTCGTAGCCGTACTGGCCGACCCAGGGAGAGGTCCGGTGCCAGCGCGAGCCGCCCGCGCGCGCATGCGCCGCCACGCGCTTCGAGAGGCTCCACGCACGCGAGTCGACGAGCTCGTAGAGCGGCAGCGTCAGGAACGCGAGCCCCGGCGACTTCACCGAATAGAAGTGACCCCGGTACCACGCCTTGTCGCGCGTCTCCCAGTGGTAGCGGTCGATCCGCGCGGTGCCGTGCGAGAGCGCCTTGACGAGCGCGAGCTGCGAGGTCTGCCCCCAGCCGAGCTGCTGCATAGGGGTGGCGAAGGCGACCGCGAGCAGCACCACGGCGAGTGCCGCCGCGCGGTGGCGCGATCGGGCTCTGCCTGGACGACGTATCACGCTGCTCGCGAGCCTACCGGTCGGCACGCGAAGCTCGAGGCAGGCTGCGCGTTGCGCCGGGAGCTTCGCGGACGGGGGCGCCGCACGGATCGGGTCGCGACGACGAGCCGCCCGGGGGGGCCCTCAGCCCGCGCGCGCCTCGCGCGCCCGCCGCAGCTCGGCCACGAGCGTCTTGGTGTGCAGGGCGGCGATCAGGTCGCGCAGCGGCTCGATGCCGCTCTCGATCATCTCCACCGCGCGCTCGGGCGGCATCTCCTCCGCGAGGCGCCCCATCAGCACCTGCACCTCCTCCTTCACGAGCTGCTCGAGCGCGCGCTTGTAGCGGAGGGTGTCGTAGACCGTGAAGCCGATGCGCTCGTCGTAGCCGCCGGCGCGGAAGCGGCTGATCGCCTCGACGATCTTCACGTCGCTCGGCGAGTAGCCGCGCGAATCGGGCGTGAGCACGCCGAGCTCCGCGAGCCGGTCGAGCACCTCCTGCGGCATGTCGTAGCGGCGCCTCACCTCGGCCGCGGACACGCGCGGCCGCTCGCCGGCGAGCGCGCGCTCGAGGATGCGGTCCTCGAGCTCGACCAGCCTGCGCGCGCGCTCGGGGTCCTCCTCGAGCAGCGAGCGGATCGCCTTGAGCGGCATGAAGCGATCCTCCTGGAGCTGCTTGATGAGCTTGATCCGCTCGACGAACTCGGGCGGGTAGTAGGCCATGTTGCGCGAGGTCTTCACCGGCTCGGGCAGCAGGCCCTCGCGCAGGTAGTGCTTGATCGTGCCCGTGCTGACGCCGCTCGCCTCCGCGAGCTCGCGCATCTTGAGCAGCCCGCCCCCGCGCCCGTTCGCGCTCATGCTAGGAAGCTCCCGCGCGCGCCCGCCGTCGGTCCCGCCACCGCGCCGGCCCGCTCGAGCTCCGCGATCTCCTCCGCGGAGTAGCCGAGCGAGGAGAGCACCGCGTGCGTGTCGGCGCCGAGCACCGGCGCCGGGCCGGCCGGCCCGCCCGGCGTGCGGCTGAGCTTGACCGGCACGCCGAGCTGGCGCACGCCGCCCTCGACGCCCGGCTGCTCGAGCTCGACCACCATCTCGCGCGCGCGCACGAGCTCCGAGTCGAGCGCCTCCTCCAGCTCGAGCACCGGCTCGAGGCAGCAGTCGTGCTCGGACGCGAACCGCTGCCACTCCTCGCGGGTGCGCTCGAGGAAGATCCGCTCCACCTCGGCGTGCGCCTCCGACCCCGGCGCCTCGAACTGCTTCTCGATCAGGTCCTCGCGACCCACGCCGCGGCACCACGCCTGCCAGAACTTCGGCTCGAGGGCCCCGAGCGTGACCCAGCCGTCCCTGCACGCGTAGGGGCGGTAGCAGATCAGACCGCCGGCGAGCTCGAGCCCGCCCCGGCGCGGCGGCACGCCGTCGGCGAAGTAGCGCCCGGCGACCATCGCAAGCCAGGAGAGCGCGCCGTGCGCCATCGACACGTCGACCAGCTGCCCCTCGCCGGAGCGGTCGCGCTCGCGCAGCGCCGCCAGGATCCCGAACGCCGCCATCAGCGCGCCGCCGCCGATGTCGGCGATCTGCCCGGCCGACTGGACCGGCGGGCCGTCGCGCTCGCCCGTCAGCCCGAGCAGCCCGACGAGCCCGAGGTAGTTCATGTCGTGCCCCGCGCGGTCCCGGTAGGGCCCGTCCTGCCCGTAGCCCGTGATCGCGCAGTAGACGAGACGGGGGTTCTCCTGTCGCAGGCGCTCGTAGCCCACGCCGAGGCGGTCGAGCACGCCCGGGCGGAAGGACTCGAGCAGCACGTCGTACTCGCGCACGAGCTCGACCAGCAGCTCGCGCCCGCGCTCCTCCTTGAGGTTCAGCCGGATCGAGCGCTTGCCGCGGTTGAGCGCGAGGTAGAGCGCCGACTTCGCGGAGTCCTCCGCGCCCTCGTAGAAGGGCGGCGACCAGCGGATGTAGTCGCCCAGGCCCGTGTCCTCGACCTTCAGCACCTCGGCGCCGAAGTCGGCGAGCAGCAGCGAGCAGAAGCCGCCCGGCAGCAGCCGGGAGAGGTCGAGCACGCGGATGCCCTCGAGCGCGGACACCTCAGGCCACCGCCCGCTTCGGAGTCCCGAGCAGCTCGCGCGCCTCTGCGACCGTGGCCGGCCGCCGGCCCACGTCCTCGGTCATCTGGCGCGCCTTGGCGACGAGGTCGCCGTTCGAGCGGGCCATCTCGCCGCTCGGGAGATAGAAGTTGTCCTCGAGACCCACGCGGATGTTGCCGCCGAGCGCGAGCGCGGCGGCCACGAGCCGCCACTGGTCGCGGCTGATGCCGATCACCCCCCAGTTCGCCGGCCCGTCCGGGCCGCCCGGGATCTGGTCGGCCATGTGCGCGAGGTTCCGCGCAGTCGGCCGGATGCCCCCGATGACGCCCATCACGCAGGAGATCTGCAGCGGCTGCTCGAGCAGCCCCATGTCGAGCAGGGGGTCGAGGTTCGCGATGTGGCCCGAGTCGAAGCACTCGTGCTCGGGGCGGATGCCGAGCTCGCGCATCGGCTCGAGCAGCGCCGCGATCGTGTCGAAGCTGTTCTCGAACACGGCCTTGAACACGAAGTCCTTGCGCCGCGGCGAGTACTTCGCGTAGTTCATCGAGCCCATGTTGAGCGCGGCCACGTCGGGCCGCAGCACGCGCAGGTACTCGACGCGCTTCTCCACGGGCACGCCGATCGCGCCGGTCGAGTAGTTGATGATGACGTCGTCGACCTCGGCGAGGATCGCCTCCGTGATAGCGCGGAAGTCCTCCACGTCGTAGCTCGGCGTGCCGTCCGGCTTGCGCGCGTGGATGTGGATCATCGAGCCGCCCTCGTCCACGATCCGGCGAGCCTCGGCCGCGTACTCCTCCGGGGTGTACGGGATCGCCGGGCACTGCTCGCGGCTCGCGACGGCGCCCGAGATCGCGCACGTGATGATCACCGGGTCCTCGACGCTCACTCTGCCTCCAATCGCACTCGGGTCCTCGCGCTCACACCGGCATCACACCGTGCTTCTTCCAGGGCCGCTCGACGCGCTTGCCCTCCGCCATCTCGAGCGCCCGGATCACCGTGGGCCGCGTCTCGCGCGGGTCGATGATGTCGTCGATCATCCCGTTGCGCGCGGCGAGGTAGGGGTCGATCGTCTCGCGGATCCCGGCGATCAGCTCGGCGCGCTTGGCTTCGGGGTCCTCGGCCTGCTCGATCTGCTTGCGGAAGATGATGTTGACCGCGCCCTCGGGCCCCATCACCGAGATCTCCGCGGTGGGCCAGGCGACGATCAGGTCGGGCTCGTACGCCTTGCCGCACATGACGTAGTAGCCGGCGCCGTAGGCCTTGCGCACGATCACGGTGATCTTCGGCACCGTCGCGCGGGACACCGCGTAGAGCATCTTCGCGCCGTGGCGGATGATGCCCGCCTGCTCGACCTTCGTCCCGACCATGAAGCCGGGCACGTCCTGCAGGAAGAGCAGCGGGATGTTGAAGGCGTCGCAGAGGTTGATGAAGCGCGCCGCCTTGTCCGCCGAGTCGTTTTCGAGGATGCCGCCGAGCTGCTTCGGCTGGTTGGCGACGATGCCGACCGGGCGCCCGCCCATGCGCGCGAGGCAGGTGATGATCGTCTTGGCGAACTGCGGCTTGATGTCGAACCACTCGCCGTCGTCGACGATCCGGCGGATCACCTCGTACATGTCGTAGGGCTTGCGCGCCGAGTCGGGGAGCACGTCGAGCAGGTCGTCGTCCATGCGGTCGACCGGGTCGGCGCACTCGATCCGCGGCGGGCGCTCCTCGCAGCTCTGCGGGAAGTAGGAGAGGTACTCCTTGATCCGCCGGATGCACTCCTCGTCCGACTTCACCTCGAGGTCGCCGACGCCGGAGACGCGGCAGTGCACGCGCGAGCCGCCGAGCTCCTCCTGGGTCACGTCCTCTCCGGTCACCGCCTTGGTGAGGTGCGGGCCGGCGAGCGCCATCGAGCCGCGGCCCTTCACCATCGGCACGAAGTCGGCGAGCCCGGGGATGTAGGCGGTCCCGGCCGCGCACGGCCCCATCAGGGCGGCGATCTGCGGGATCACGCCGCTCATGATCACCTCCTCGCGGAAGAGGTGGCCGGAGCCCGCGAACAGCGAGCCGGCGGCCTCCTGGATGCGCGCGCCGGCCGAGTCGAGCAGCCAGATGAACGGGATGCGCTTCTGCAGGGCGAGCTCGCGCAGGCGGCCGACCTTGATCTCGCCGGTCATCCCCATCGCGCCCGCCATCACCGTGAAGTCGTAGGCGCAGACCGCGACGAGCCGGCCGTCCACCTTGCCGTAGCCGGTGATGACGCCGTCCGCCGGCGCCTCGACGCCGTCCATCGCGCGCTGCGAGAAGTGCGGGCCGGCGTGGATGCCGAGCTCGGTGAAGGTTCCCTCGTCGACCAGCAGGTCGATCCGCTCGCGCGCCGTCAGCTTCCCGAGCGAGTGCTGGCGCTCGATCTTCTCCTCGCCGCCTCCGAGCTTCGCGCGCTCGCGCCGCTCGTGGAGCTCCTCGACGAGCGGTCTCAGGATCGACTGCGGGGCGGCTTCGGTAGCGGACATCGCTGGGGGGATCCTCCGTCGGAAGTGGGAAGTGCTACTTCTCAATCTGACGGATCCGGCGACCGAGCGTCAACCCGGGCCGGCGCGGCCGGGCCCCGGGCCGCCGGCGCGCGGCTAGCCGGCGCCCGCCACCGCGTCGAGCAGCGGCTCGAGCACGTGCAGAGCCGTGGAGGCGGCCGCCTGGCGCTCGAGCTCGTCCTCGGGCGCCTCGAACCCGGTCACCTCCACGCCCACGATCTCGCACTCGCCGGCCACCGCCTCGAGCAGATCGTAGACCTTGTCCGGCGCAAGCCCGCCGGGCGCGGGGAACTGCGCCGGGAACGCCGCTGGGTCGATCACGTCGAGGTCCACGTGTACGTACACCGGCGCCCGGTCGAGGGCGTTCTGGGTGAACACGAGCGTCTCGAGGCTCGCGCCGACTACGGTCACGGGGCTCGACTCGAGCAGCGCCCGCTCCGGGCCGCCGAGCGAGCGCACCCCCGCGAGCACGACGCGCGCGGGGTCGATCGGGCACGTGCCGAGGCCCGCGTCCCACAGGCCGCAGGCGCCGGCCAGCGGCATCCCGCCCAGGTACCCGCTCTCGGTGGTCTCCGGCGTGTTGAAGTCGCCGTGCGCGTCGAGCCACAGCACGCGCGCCTCCGGACGGCGCGCCAGCGCGGCGGGCAGCGTGGTGAGCCCGACCGAGCACTCGCCCGCGAGCAGCACGGGGACGTCGCCCCGAACGAGCGCGTCCTCCACCTGGCCGCCCGCCTCGAGCAGACAGCCGCGCGCGTCCGCGAGGTCGCGGTCGAAGCGCTGCTCGCGCGGCTCGGCGGGCGTGCCGATCGCCCGCGGCTCGACCCCGAGGCGCTTGCCGACGAGCGGCGCGAGCGCGTCCACCCCGCGCGCGCGGCCCGCCGAGCGGTCCGAGGTGCGGCAGCGGTGCGCGATCAGCGAGATCCCGCTCAACGTCCCTTCCAGACCGGCTCCCGCTTCTCGAAGAAGGCGCTCACGCCCTCCACGATGTCCTCGGTCGACAGCGCGATCGTGAGCTGGGAGTGCAGGAACTCGAGCGCGTCCGCGAACGCCATGTCCTGCTGGCGAAACATCGCGTCCTTGCCGAGCCGCATGATGAGCGGCGACTTCGAGGCGAGCTTCAGGGCCCACTCCTCGACCGCGGAGTCGAACTCCTCGGCCGGCACGACCCGGTTCACGATGCCCGCCTCGAGCGCCTCCTCGGCCGAGATGCGCTCCCCGAGCAAAAGCAGCTCGTTGGTCTTCTTGCGCGGCACGTTGCGGTAGATCAGCGCCATGATCATGAAGGGGAAGGCCCCGACGTTGATCTCGGGCGTGCCGAACGTGGCGCTGTCCTTGGCCACGACGAGGTCGCACGCGAGCGCGATGCCGAGCGCCCCGGCGAGCACGTGACCGCCCGCCGCGCAGATGGTCGGCTTCCCGAGCTCGCCGATCAGCCGGAAGAGCCTGACGAACTTTGCCGAGCCGAGGTGCTTGTGCACGAGCGGCGCGTCGCCCGAGAAGCCGCCGAGGTTCGCGCCGGACGAGAACACGGTCTCGTGCGAGGACGCGAGCACGACGCAGCGCACGCGGTCGTCGTCGCGCGCGGACTCGAAGGCGTCGATCAGCTCGGCGAGCAGCTCGTCCGAGAGCGCGTTGCGCGTCTCCGGCTGGTCGAGCGTGATGGTGGCGACCCCGGTGGGCGCCACCGCGTACTGGATCGTCTCGTAGGCCAAGGTCACCTCCGCGGCAAGTGGCAAGCGCTGCTCCCTACTGTGTCGGATCGCGGCGACGGACGCCCCCCGGCGTGCGCCGGCCCTCGCGCATCGGCCGAGGTCGGCGGTATATTGCGCGCCGCCTAATCGCTCCCGGGGCGACCCGGGGCGAGTGGGGGAACCAGAGAAGCGGGGGGCGAGAGCTCCCGGCGGGGCGAATCGGACGCAGCACCGCGCCGTAGCGTCGCTCTCTTGACGCGAGCCCGTCAGCTAACCCCGCCGGCGCACGAGAGAGGTTCGACCAAGGAGGCCTTCGAGCGATGCCCCGCGCCCGTGTGCTCGCAACATGTGCCGTGGCTATCTCCGCCCTCACCGCCTCGATGCCGCCCGCCGTCGCCGACGGCCCGAGCGCCACGGACCTGATGGTCCGCAAGATCAACGACCTTCGCCGCGCGCACGGGCTGCGGCCGCTGATCGTGTCGCGGAGCCTCACCCGGTCGGCGTCGGCCTTCTCCCGCGAGCTGATGCGCGAGGACCGCTTCGGCCACGACGCCCGCATCGAGGCGAGCGGCGGCTTCAGGCGGCTCGGCGAGGTGCTCGCCTTCCACACCGGCCGCGCGCCCGCCGTCGCCCTGACGCTCCGGGCCTGGGCGAGCTCGCCCGAGCACCGCGCCATCCTCTTGAGCAGCCGGTTCCGCTCGATCGGCCTGGGGCGAACGTCAGGGCGCTTCCACGGGTACCGGGCGACCATCTGGGTCGGGCAGCTCGGGCACCGCTAGCCGCTCGGGAAACGCAAAGGGCCCGGCGGCGCCGGGCCCTTCCAGCATCGCGGCGGGCGCGCTACCCCAGCCGGCGCTCGAGCGCCTCGAGCTGGTCGCGCAGCTCGGACGGCAGGCGGTCGCCGAACTGCGCGTAGTGCTCCCTGATCTGCGGGAGCTGGGCCCTCCACTCCTCCGGATCGACCTTCAGGAGCTCCGCCATGTCCGCGGCGGAGACGTCGAGCCCTTCGGTGTCGAGCCCGCCCTGCGTCGGCACGCGGCCGATCGGCGTGTCGTCGGCGTCGGCCGTCCCGGCGCAGCGGCCGAACACCCATGCGAGCACGCGGGAGTTCTCGCCGAAGCCCGGCCACAGGAAGCGGCCCGACTCGTCCTTGCGGAACCAGTTGACGTAGAAGATGCGCGGCAGCCGCGCGCCCTCGCGGCGGCCGATCTCCAGCCAGTGGCGGAAGTAGTCGGCCATGTTGTAGCCGCAGAACGGCAGCATCGCCATCGGGTCGAAGCGGAGCTTGCCCACCTGGCCCGCGGCTGCGGCCGTCGTCTCCGACGACATGATCGAGCCGAGGAAGACGCCGTGCTCCCAGTCGAACGCCTCGTGCACGAGCGGCACGACAGTCGAGCGGCGCCCGCCGAAGAGGATCGCGTCGATCGGCACGCCCGCCGGGTCCTCCCACTCGGGCGCGATCGACGGGCACTGGGACGCCGGGCAGGTGAAGCGCGCGTTCGGGTGCGCGGCGGGGCCGTCCGCGGCGGGCGTCCACTCGCCGCTGCGCCAGTCGATCGCGTGCGCGGGCGGCTCGGCGGTCATCCCCTCCCACCACACGTCGCCGTCGTCGGTGAGCGCGCAGTTGGTGAAGATGGTGTTGCGCTCGATCGTCCCCATCGCGTTCGGGTTGGTGTCGCTGCTCGTGCCCGGCGCGACGCCGAAGAACCCGGCCTCGGGGTTGATCGCGTAGAGGCGGCCGTCGCTCCCGAACTTCATCCAGGCGATGTCGTCGCCGATCGTCTCGACCTTCCAGCCCGGAAGCGTCGGGATCAGCATCGCGAGGTTCGTCTTGCCGCACGCGGACGGGAAGGCCCCGGCGATGTACTTGGTCTCCCCCGCCGGCGATGTGACCTTGAGGATGAGCATGTGCTCGGCGAGCCAGCCCTCGTCGCGCGCCATCACCGAGGCGATGCGCAGCGCGAAGCACTTCTT
Source organism: Thermoleophilaceae bacterium (assembly GCA_019683805.1). Lineage (GTDB taxonomy): Bacteria > Actinomycetota > Thermoleophilia > Solirubrobacterales > Thermoleophilaceae > JADGHQ01. Next base: position 5,698 of record JADGHQ010000010.1, on the reverse strand, counting down.
GCCGAGCAGGGCGTTGCCGCCGTAGCCCGATCCGTAGGACCAGATCTCGCGTGTCTCGGGGAAGTGCACGATGTACTTGTTGTCCGCGTTGCACGGCCAGGGCACGTCCTCGACGCCCTCGTCGAGCGGCATGCCGACCGAGTGCAGGCAGGGCACGAAGTCCCCGTCCTCGCCGAGCACGTCGAGGGCGGCCTGCCCCATGCGCGTCATGATCCGCATCGAGACCGCCACGTAGGGCGAGTCGGTGAGCTGCACCCCGATGTAGCTCTTATCGGAGCCGAGCGGCCCCATCGAGAAGGGCACCACGTACATCGTGCGGCCGTGCATCGAGCCGCGGAAGAGCTCGGTCAGCGTGCTCCGCATCTCGACCGGATCGCGCCAGTTGTTGGTCGGCCCCGCGTCCTCCTCGCGCTCCGAGCAGATGAAGGTGCGATCCTCGACGCGCGCCACGTCGCCCGCGTCGGAGCGCGCGAGGTAGGAGCCCGGGCGCTTCGCGTCGGCGAGCTTCGTGAACGTGCCGGCCTCCACCATCTGGGCGCAGAGCCGGTCGTACTCCTCGCGCGAGCCGTCACACCAGTGGATGGCAGCGGGCTCGGTGAGCGCCGCGACCTCGGCCACCCACTGCTCGAGTCGCTTGTGCTTCGTGTGAGCGGTGGTCTTCTCGATCGTGCTCAATTAGGAAGTACTCCTGCCGTCACGCGGCCGCCGAAGCGCGAACGGCCCCGTCTCTCGGCGGGGCGACGATTCCAGCCGGCTACGGCGCCCCTCCTGCGCCTGCTCCGACTGCCGCTGTTGAGATCGGTGTCCCGGAATTTGTCCCTGGACCATAACGCGTGAGCCGCGTCACGGGCTCCGACGGGGCCTGAGCGCCGGCTGCGTGGCCCGCCGCCGCGGCGGGCCCCGCGCGTGGGAAGTAGGAAGCTCAACTGTTTACTTTCCGCGGCGGTTGGTCTACGGTGCGCCCAAGCAACTCGAGCACGGAGGAACGCCGCCGCATGGCAACCGCCGAGAAAGTCATCAAGCCCGACTTCGGGACCAGGAAGCGCCACTTCATCTTCACCGAGGAGCACGACCGGCTCCGCGAGTCGATCGGCTCGTTCGTCGAGCGGGAGCTCGCCCCGCACGCCGAGGAGTGGGAGCGCGAGACATTCCCCAACTGGGTCTTCAAGCGCATGGGCGAGCTCGGCTTCCTCGGCCTCTCCTACCCCGAGGAGTACGGCGGCCAGGGCGGCGACTACTACTGCAACATCGTCCTCGCCGAGGAGATGACGAAGGCGAACTGCGGCGGGCTGGCGATGGGCATCGCCGTGCACACCGACATGGCCACGCCGCCGATCCACCTGTTCGGCACAGAGGAGCAGAAGCAGCGCTACCTCGTGCCCGCGATCAAGGGGGAGAAGATCTCCTGCCTCGGCATCACCGAGCCCGACGCGGGGTCCGACGTCGCCGGCATCCGCACCCGCGCCGTGCGCGACGGCGACGAGTACGTCATCAACGGCTCGAAGACGTTCATCACGAACGGCCACCGCGCCGACTTCATCGTGCTCGTCACGAAGACCGATCCGGATGCGGGCTACGACGGCTTCACGCTCTTCCTGGTCGACCTGAACACCCCCGGCGTGGTGCGCGAGAAGAAGCTCGAGAAGCTCGGCATGCACGCCTCGGACACCGCCCTGCTCTCCTTCCAGGACGTCCGCGTGCCGGCGGAGAACGTGCTCGGCGAGGTCGGCAAGGGCTTCTACCACATCATGTGGGAGCTCCAGGGCGAGCGCCTGATCGGCGCCGCGGGCTGCGTGGCGGGCGCGCAGCGCGTCTTCGACAGGACGCTCCAGTACGCGCTCGAGCGCAAGGCCTTCGGCCGCGAGATCGGCCACTTCCAGGTGATCCGGCACAAATTCGCGGAGATGGCCACGAAGATCGAGTCGGCGCGGCAGATGGTCTACGCCACCGCCTGGCGCTTCCAGAACGGCGAGTACCCCGTGCGCGAGATCTCGATGGCGAAGCTGCACGCCTCCCGGGTGGCCGTCGAGGTCGCGGACGAGTGCATCCAGATCCACGGCGGCGCCGGCTACATGAAGGAGTACGGCGTCGAGCGGGTCTGGCGCGACATGCGCCTGAACCGCATCGGCGCGGGGACCGACGAGATCATGCTCGAGGTGATCGGGCGCTCCTACGGGCTCTAGGAGAGAAGCGATGGCACGCCCCTCCGAGACCACCGCCCAGCGGCGCAGGCTGAGCCGCCACCCGCTCGCCGCGACCATCGAGCCGATCGCAGACGGCGTCTGGCTCGTGCGCGGCGACGTCCCGCGGCGGATGAACGTCTACCTGATCGAGGACGACGGCGGCGTGACCGTGTTCGACGCCGGCGTCGCCTCGATGGCGCGCTGGATCGAGCTCGCGGCGGCGCGCTTCGGCGGCATCAGGCGGGTCGTCCTGGGCCACGGGCACCCCGACCACCGCGGCGCCGCGCCGGCGCTCGGGGCGCCGGTCCACTGCCACCCGGCCGAGCGCGCCGACGCGGAGGGCGACGGCGGCAAGCACTACTTCGACTTCTCGAAGCTGCGCCGCTTCACCAAGGCCGGGCCGACGCGGGCGGCGATGCCGTGGCTCCTGCGCCACTGGGACGGCGGGCCCGTGCGGATCGCCGGCACGATCGAGGAGGGCGACGAGATCGCGGGCTTCCGGGTCGTGCACCTCCCGGGCCACGCGCCGGGGCTGATCGGGCTGTGGCGGGAGGACGACCGCTTGGCGCTCGTCTCGGACACCTTCTACACGCTCGACCCCGAGACGGGCGCCTGGGGCGAGCCGCGCGTGCCCCACCGCGCTTTCAACCACGACCACGAGCAGGCGCGCGCGAGCATCCGCAAGCTGGCGGAGATGGAGCCGGCGGCGGCCTGGCCCGGGCACGCGGACCCGCTCCGGGGGGACGTCCGCGCTCAGCTCGAGCGCGTCGCCGCCGCCGACTGAGCGGCGCCGGGCGATGGCCGGGCAGTGGACAAGCGCGAGCGGGCGGGCGCCCGGCGAGGGCGCCCCGCGCGCCCCGGCGCCCCCGTTCACCAGGGAGCACGAGGACTTCCGGCAGGTGACGCGCAGCTTCGTCGAGCGCGAGCTGCGACCGCACGCGCAGGAGTGGGAGGACGCGCGCTGGTTCCCGAACGAGGTCTTCCGCCTGCTCGCCGCCCACGGCTACCTCGGGCTCAAGTACCCCGAGGAGTACGGCGGGCAGGGCGGCGACTACCTCCACGACGCGGTCTTCGCCGAGGAGCTCGCGCGCTGCGGCTCGGGCGGGCTCGCCGCCGGCATCGGCGCCCACACCGGCATCGCGACGCCGCCGATCTGGAAGTTCGGGACCGAGGAGCAGAAGCGGCGCTTCCTCGCGCCCGCGATCAGGGGCGAGAAGATCGCCGCGCTCGGGATCACCGAGCCGGGCGCGGGCTCGGACGTCGCGGGCATCCGCACGCACGCGCGGCGCGTCGACGGCGGCTTCGTCGTGAACGGCTCGAAGACGTTCATCACCAACGGCGTGCGGGCGGACTTCGTGGTAACGGCCGTGAGGACCACGCCCGAGGGCGGGCACCGCGGGCTCTCGTTCCTCGTGATCGAGAAGGGGATGGAGGGCTTCTCGGTGTCGCGCAAGCTGGACAAGCTCGGCTGGCACGCGTCGGACACCGCGGAGCTCGCCTTCGACGACGTGCTCGTCCCCGAGGAGAACCTGCTCGGCGAGGAGAACCGCGGCTTCTACCTGATCATGGCCAACTTCCAGTGGGAGCGGCTGCTGATGGCCCTCGGCGCCGTGGGCTCGATGCAGGCGACGCTCGAGCGCACGCTCGAGTTCGCGCGCGAGCGCCGGGCGTTCGGCCGGCCGATCGGCCGCCACCAGGCGATCCGCCACAAGCTCGCCGAGATGGCGCTGAAGCTCGAGACGGGGCGGGCGCTGACCTACAACGCGCTGCGACTGTTCGCCGAGGGACACGACGCGGTGCGCGAGGTGACCATGGCCAAGCTCAAGACCCAGCGCGACGCCTTCGAGGTGGCCGACGCGGCGCTGCAGATCCACGGCGGCGCCGGCTACATGAAGGAGTACGAGATCGAGCGCGCGCTGCGCGACCTGCGCCTCGGCCCGATCGGCGGCGGCACCGACGAGATCATGCGCGAGATCCTCGGGCGCCAGCTCGGGCTCTAGCCCGCGGGCGCCCCCACGGTCCGCGTGATCTCGTCGAGCACGGCCTGCTCCTCCGCGCTCACCTCCTTGCCGCCGATGCCGAGCACGCCGCCCTCCTTGTGGGCGTGCGCGACCGTGTCGGCCACGGTCACGGTGAAGCGCTTGTAGGACTCGGCCTCCTCGGGGGTGGCCTTCGCGGCGAGCAGCGCCAGCGCCTCGCGGAGGGTGTGCGCGGCCTGCGAGCGGATCTGGTCCGGGCTCTGAAAGCGGCGCGGCTCGATCGTCGGCGGCGTGGAGACGATCTCGCCGACCAGCTCGGTCCCGGGGTGCTCGCGCGCCTCGGCGTAGGCGCGCGCGAGCGAGGTGCTCTCCCTGAAGCTGCCGCCGCGGTCGGCGGCGGCGACGGAGAGCGCGGCGAGCGCGGGCGCCTGCGCGAGCAGCTCCCACTCTTCTGCGTTGAAGGCGCTTTTCGTCGTCATGGGCGGGAGCTACCCGGCCCGTGCAAGCGGAAACGGCGTCGTGGCGTCATCATGCCGCCGTCATCCGGACAGGCGAAAGGAGCACAACCAATGGGAGTTCTTGACGGGAAGGTGGCCATCGTCACAGGCTCCGCCAGGGGAATCGGCCGCGCGACCGCGGAGCTGCTCGCCGAGCACGGCGCGCAGGTGCTGATCAACGACCTCGACGGCGACGTCGCCGAGCAGGCGTCCAACGAGATCAAGGGCGAGACGGTCGCGTTCGCCGGCGACCTGACCAAGCCCGGCGTCCCGGAGGCGCTCGTCCAGAAGGCCGTGGACACCTGGGGCAAGCTCGACATCGTCGTGAACAACGCCGGCTACACCTGGGACGGCCCGATCCACAAGATGACGGACGAGCAGTTCCAGGCGATGCTCGACATCCACAACGTCGTGCCGTTCAGGGTCCTGCGCGCGGCGGCGCCGCACCTGCGCGAGCCGGCGAAGAAGGAGCGCGAGGAGGGGCGCGAGGTCTTCCGCAAGGTGGTCAACGTGTCCTCGATCTCGGGCACGATGGGCAACGCCGGCCAGGTGAACTACGCCTCCGGCAAGTCGGGCGTCGTCGGCCTCACGAAGACGCTCGCGAAGGAGTGGGGCCAGTTCAAGATCAACGTGAACGCCGTGGCCTTCGGCTTCGTCGAGACGCGCCTCACCGCCGCGAAGGAGGAGGGCGGCACCTTCAAGAAGGACGGCGAGGAGATCAAGCTCGGCATCCCCGAGCAGATGCGCCAGATGGCCTCGCTGCTGATCCCGCTCGGCCGTCCCGCCACGCCCGAGGAGGCCGCGGGCGGCGTGTTCTTCCTCTGCTCGCCCTGGTCGAACTACGTGCACGGGCAGGTGCTGAACGTGACCGGCGGCCAGTTCGGCGGCATGATGGCCTGAGCCGACCGTCGCCTTCTGCGGCGCGCGCGCCACTGGCCCTCTCCGGAGCCGGCAGCCGGCTCCGCGGGCGGCGGCGCGCCCGCCCCCGCGTCGGGGGGGGGGGGTTCCGCCCCCGTAACCCTGCGGGCGGACTCGGCGG
>JADGHQ010000119.1 GCA_019683805.1 Thermoleophilaceae bacterium | reverse complement strand
TGGGTTGGTGTGTGTCGGTTGTTTGTGGGGGGGGGGCCGCGCCGCGCGCGGCCCCCCGCCCCCCCCCCCCCCGGCCGGATGCTGCACATCCGCGACGACGCGTTCAGGCAGCTCGGCGACACGAACCTGAAGGACATGAAGATCCAGGGCGGGGCGCCGGCGTTCACCGTCGACCCGCCGGACTCGACCTACGCGCCCGACGGCCACACCTGGACGTTCGCGCCCTGCGATCCGAGCGGCTGCAAGCCCGGACAGGACGACAAGGTGGCGATGCGGATCACGGGCACGTTCACCGTCCCCTGCTACCTCGACAAGCCCGGCTGCCCGGCAGGCTCGAGGTTCCACTACGCGCGCGGCGCGGAGCTCCCGAGCCAGCTCCCCGGCAACACCTACACGGCGCGCTACGTGTGCAAGGTCCCGCGCGCGAGCCTGAACGGGCCGCCGCAGACCGGCAACCGGCCCGCCGTCTACGGGCACGGGCTGCTCGGCAACCCGAACACCGAGATCAACCAGGACCAGCTCTCGGACATGATGTTCGAGCACCACTTCGTCTACTGCGCCACGCGCTGGATCGGGATGTCGGACGAGGACATCCCGAACGCCGTGGGCGTGCTGCAGGACCTCTCGGGGTTCCCGACGATCGCGGACCGGCTGCAGCAGGGCATGCTCGCCGCGCTCTTCCTCGCCCGGCTCGAGATCCATCCGGGCGGCTTCGCCTCCAACCCCGCGTTCCAGGTGAACGGCCAGCCGGTGATCGACACCGCGCCCGGCCGCGCGTACTACGACGGCAACTCGCAGGGCGGGATCATGGGCGGCGCGGTCACGGCGATCGCGCCCGACTGGGACCGCGCCGTGCTCGGGGTGCCCGGGATGAACTACTCCACGCTGCTGCAGCGCAGCGTCGACTTCAACAAGTACGCCACGATCCTCTACGCGGCGTATCCCGACACGCTCGACCGGCAGCTCTACCTGTCGATGCTCCAGATGCTCTGGGACCGCGGCGAGGCCGACGGGTATGCCCACCACATGACGAGCGATCCGCTGCCGAACACGCCCCGGCACGAGGTGCTGATGCAGGTGGCGTTCGGCGACCACCAGGTCGCGAACGTAGCCGCCGAGGTGGAGGCGCGGACGATCGGCGCGGCGCTGTACGTGCCGACGCTCGACCCGGGCCGCACGAACGAGAGGCGGCCGTGGTACGCCATCCCACGCATCAAGAGCTACCCGTACGCGGGGTCCGCGTACGTGCTCTTCGACTCGGGCCCGGTCCGCGCCGGCGGCCTCGGCACGCCGGCGGCGCCGCTCGCCAACGTGCCGCCCTCGGTCGGGCAGGATCCGCACGAGCTGCCGCGGCGGACCGTGCAGGGACGCGAGCAGAAGTCGGCGTTCCTCTCTCCCGGCGGCAGGGTGATCAGGGCCTGCGGCGACAAGCCGTGCTACTCGGGGGGCTGGACCGGGAAGTAGCGCGACCTGTTCTTCAGCGGCGACAACACCGTGCTGATCGCCGCGCAAGCCGTCACCGTGGCCCTGCCCGGTGCGGGCGTGCCGGCATGGGTCGCGCACGTCCGCACCGGCGCCTGGGCGCTCGTGCTTCCGCTGTCGATCGCGGCGGCGATCGCGGCCATCGAGGCCGCACCGGCCACGGCCGACGCGCTCACATGGGTCGCGCTCCTGCTGGTGCCCCCGGGGTGCGCGCTGGCGCTCGGCTGGGCGATGCGCGGGGGGCGGTGGTGGCTCGCCCCCCTCGCTGTGCCGGCGCTCGCGCTCGCCTGGGCGCTCCAGGACGAGCGGGCGGGCCAGGCGGCCGGCCTCGTCCTCGTGGTCGGGTCGTGCGTCACGCTCGGCCGCCTGCTCGCGGGCGCCGCGCCCCTGCCGCTGCTCAAGGCGGGGATCGTGGCGATGGCGATCGTCGACTCGATCCTCGTCTTCACAAACGAGCTGCAGGCGCCGAACGCGGTGCTCGTGGCGGCCTCCCCCGGGCTCGGCCTGCCGCGACTCCAGGCGGTGGGCTTCGGAGGCGCGGGAATGGGCTACGGCGACGTGTTCGTGGCCGGGGTGCTAGGCGCGGTGCTGGCGGCCGAGCGCGGGCCGTGGGTCGCGGCCGCACTCGGAGTCTTCGCCACGTCGCTCGCCTGGGACCAGATGTTCCTGGTGGTCGACGTGATCCCGGCCACCGTGCCGGTGGCGCTCGTGCTGCTCGCGATCGAGGCGCTGCGTCTGGCGCGGGCGCGCGCGGCCGCCCGCTAGCGACGCATGCGTGTGCGCCCCCGCATCTCGTGGCGCTCCACCGCGTCCCCGAGCAGCCAGAGCACGGGCGGCCACAGGCCGACGAGCAGCGCGCGGCGCTCCGCGTTGCCGCGCGCGCTCTGGTCCACCGTCTTCGCCCGGATCCAGAGGCCGAGCGACAGCGCCACCGACGCGAGCGCGACGCCGTGAAGCGCCGTGCTCCGCACGCCAACCGAGTGGAGCAGCCGTCCGGTCACGCTCGCCCCCTACCCGTCTCCGGGTGTGCACGAACGGCCGGTGTGCGCGGCGGGCGCGGCGGGTACCGCAGGGCCGATGCCGCGCCGACCCCCGCTCTCCCGCCGCCTGGTCACGCTGGCCATGTGGCCCGCGGGGATCGCCCTGACCTCGTGGAGCTACCTGTGGCGGACCACGCCGATGCACCGGCGCGAGGGGTCGGGCTCGCTCCCGGACGACGCCCCGCCGCCGCTGCCGGCGGGCGTCGAGGTGGACGAGGTCCAGCAGCCGGGCGATGGGGCCGGGCCGCTGCTCCACCGGGTCTACCTGGCGCGGGTGCGTGAGGCGCAGGTCGCGCCCGAGGAGCTGATCGCCCGGGTGGCCGAGAACCCGAACCTCGTGGCGCCGCGCGAGTTCGCGCGGTTCCACAAGGTGCACGGAGACGAGGGCCAGATGCGGCCTGGGGACGAGTTCGTCGTGCGCATGCCCGGGCCGTGGGACGGTCCCGTGCGCGTGGTCGACGTGACGCCCACCTCGTTCCGCTTCGCCACCCTCGCCGGCCACATCGAGGCCGGGCAGATCGAGTGGAGGGCGCAGACGCGCGACGGCGACCTGCTCTTCCAGGTCGAGTCATGGGCGCAGAGCGGCGACCGGCTCTCGAACCTGATGCACAACCGCCTCCGCATGGCCAAGGAGGTCCAGCTCCACATGTGGACCTCGGTGCTCGAGCGGGTGGCGCGGCTCACGCGCGGCAGGCTCCTCGACGGCGTCGACATCGAGACGCGGCTCGTCGAGCTCTCTCAGCCCCGCCGACGGAGCCACTCGTAAGCCCCGCTCGTAGCCGCCGCGTACACGCCGTGGTGGAGGGCGGTGATCGCGAGCTCGCGCCGCGGCCAGCGCCAGGGCGGCTCCGCGGCCCCGGTCGCCGGCAGGAGGACGAGGTCCGGCAGGAGGCTCACGCCTGCGAACGCGGCGGTCGCCGCCCCCGGCCCGAGTCCCGCGCGGTCGAGCAGTCCGCGCACCGTCCCGAGCACGACGCTCGTGACCCAGTGCCCGAGCGTCACGAGCAGCGCCTCGGCCCGCTCGCTCGCGACCTCGACGCCGAGCAGCCGCTCGACCGCCCGCGCCGGAACGCGGCTCGGCTCCCTGCCCCGGATGCGCATCTCGGCGCTCGTCGAGGCGCTCATGGCGGCGCCGCCCGCCGCGCCGGCGAGCGCGCCGCGCGCGCGCGCGGCGCGCGGCCCCGCCGCACCCCCCCGGCCCGGG
>JADGHQ010000009.1 GCA_019683805.1 Thermoleophilaceae bacterium | reverse complement strand
CGCGCTCGTCACGGCGCCGTCCGCGATCTCGGCGGCCCCGACCGTTCCGTCGGCGATGTCGGCGCCGGTGACCGCGCCGTCAGCGATGTCCACCCCGTTCAGCGACCCGTCGGTGATGTCGGCGCCGCCGAGCGACCCGTCTGCGACGTCGACTCCCGTGAGGGTGCCGTCGGCGACGTCGACTCCCGTGAGGGAGCTGTCGGCGACATCGGCGCCCGTGAGGGAGCTGTCGGCGATGTCGGCGCCGGTCGCCGAGCCGTCGGCGATGTCGGCTCCGGTGACCGCGCCGTCCGCGATCTGGGCCGAGCCGATGGCGCCGGCCGCGATCTTCGCGGCGGTGACCGCGCCGTCCGCGATCTGGGCCGAGCCGATGGCGCCGGCCGCGATCTTCGCGGCGGTGACCGCGCCGTCCGCGATCTTCGCGCCGGTCACCGACCCGTCGGCGAGCTTCGAGGTCGTGACCTCGCCGTCGTGGACGTGCGCGGCGGCGGCCGCCGCGACCGCCTCGCGGGCGTTGCGGTCGGCGCGCGCGGAGATGTGGAAGGCGCGCCGCACCATCGTCACGACGTCGACCTTCTTCTTCTTGGCCGCCGCGACGGGGGCGATCACGCCGCAGAGCGCCAGCGCCGCGACCAGGGCGAGGATCCGCGCGCGCGTCATCGCAGCGGCACCCCGCTCGGGCTCAGCGGCGGCGTGCGCCGCGTGGAATGGAACGTCGTGGAGCGCATATCGGCATCTCCCACGCCTGCTTGATCGACCGCGGCCGCGCCCGCTTTAGCGCGTTTTCCCAGCAAATCGGGCAAAGCCCGGTCGGCCGTGCCGGTTACGATGACGTCGGGTGACCGCCACGCTCTACACGCTTCCGGCTTCGCACCCCGCCTACGCCGCGCGGCTGATGCTCGAGCACAAGGGCATCCCCTACCGGCGGGTCGACCTGCTCCCGGCCCTGCACAAGCCGCTCCTGCGGCTGCTCGGCTTCCAGGGCACGACCGTCCCGGCGCTCAGGCTCAACGGCCGCGCGATCCAGGAGTCGCGCGCGATCGCGCGCGCGCTCGAGGTGGAGCGCCCGGACCCGCCGCTGCTCCCGCGCGATCCCGCGCAGCGGGCGCGGGTGGAGGAGGCGGAGCGGTTCGGCGACGAGGAGCTGCAGCCCGTCGTGCGCCGGCTCGCCCTGTGGGCGATCCGGCGCGACCTCGCCTGCGTGCGGGGCTTCCTCGAGGACGCCCGGCTGCCGGTCCCGCCGGGGCTCGCGGCGAGGACCGCCGGGCCGCTGATCGCCGCCTCGGCCCGCATCAACGGCGTGAGCGAGGAGCGCGAGCGCGCGGACCTGGCGGCGCTCCCGGGGCTGCTCGAGCGCGTCGACCGGTACGTCGAGGAGGGCACGATCGGCGGCACGGAGCCGAACGCCGCGGACTTCCAGATCGCGCCGAGCGTGCGCCTGCTCATGTGCCTCGACGACCTGCGCCCGCTGATCGACGGCCGGCCGGCGGCCGAGCTCGCGCTGCGCGTCGCGCCGCGCTTCCCCGGCCGTGTCTCGAGCGTGCTGCGCGACGACGAGCGGGCGCTGCTCTCGGGCTGAGCCGCCTCTGCGCCCGCGGGACTCAGCCGGCGGGGGCGGCGGTCCCGAGCTGCTCGCGCATGAACGGCACGATCTCGGCGGCCACGCGCTCGGGGTCGTCCAGGAACGGCCAGTGGCCGCTGTCGTCGAGCACGACGACGCGCGCGCTGGGGAACGAGCGCCGCTGCAGCTCGGCCTGCTCGACGCCGATGAAGGGATCCTGCCTGCCCCAGACGACGAGCGCCGGGCGGTCGAGCGCCCGGAAGGCGGCGGAGAGCGCGTCGCCCAGCGCGCCCACCTCGCCGGTCGCGCGGTAGAGCTTGAGCACGGCGCGGCGGGTGTCGCGGTCGTAGTCGCGGTACATGCGCGCCACGTCCTCGGGCGGAAGCGGCTGCGGGTTGAGCGACCTCATCGTGCGGCGCCAGCCGCGCTCCGTGACGAGCATCTGCACGATCTCGCCGACGACCGGAGTGCGCCAGAGGCGCGCCATGCGGTGCCAGCGGTAGCCGATCAGGACGCCGGTGTTGATGAGCACGGCGCTCGCGAACGCGTCCTGGTGCTGGAGCGCCCACATGAGCGCGAAGGGCCCGCCGAAGTCGTGCCCGACGATGTGCATGCGCTCGATGCCGAGCTCCCGCCGGGCCTCCTCGATGAAAGCGGCGTAGCCGCCGACGGTGTAGTCGAAGTCGCGCGGCTTGTCGGCGCGGCCGAAGCCGGGCATGTCGACCGCCACCGCGCGGCCGACGTCGCCGACGCTGCGGACGAGCCGCGTCCAGTCCTCGCGCGAGCCCGGGTTCCCGTGCACGAAGAAGGCGGCGTCGCGGGCGTCGGCCGGGCCCGCCTCGATGAACGGCGCGCGCACGCCGCGGGCGCGCAGCTCTCCCTCGCGGATCTCCGCCATGCGCCCAAGCTAGCGCGCGAGGCGGGACGCCCGCAAGGACGCCCCGCCCCGGCCCGGCGCTACGAGGGCGCGCCCGGCACGCCCTTGCCGATCACGTACTGCACGGTGAACCCGTAGAAGCGCGTGTCGGGCTGCACGTCGTCGATCGTCACCCGCAGCACGTAGCGGTTGCGGCTGTTGTCGACCTGGAAGCCGTTGTTGGCGAGCGGGAGGTTGAGCGTCTCGGCCTGACCGTCCCGCGAGCGGACCCCGCTCGGCTGCGACAGCAGCTCCGTGGGGCCGTCGCCGAGCAGGCCGAGCCGCACGACCTCGAAGTCGAAGCCGCTCGGCGCCTGCGTGCCGTTCGTCGTGGTGTTGCCGCCGGTCGCGTCGCGGTAGGAGGCCTGCACCTTCACGACCTTCGCGCGGTTCGGGACGTCGAGGGGCAGCTCGAAGGTGCCGGTGGTCTGCGGCTCGGTCTTCACCTTGACCTCGCCGTTCGTGTCGGTCTCGGTGTCGGTCGTCGGGCGTGTCGGCGCCAGGCTGAGCGAAGAGTCGCCGCGGTCGGCCACGTAGGCGACGCTCGAGCTCGTCGGGTGGAACGCCGAGCCGACGTAGGAGCGGGTCTGCGGCGCGCGGAAGAACCCGGCGTTGAGGCGCTCGGAGACCTTCGAGTTGCGGCGGAGCTGCACCAGCACGTCGTGCAGCGAGGTCGTGGTGCTGGCGGCGAGCGCCAGCGGGCTTCCGTAGAGCGCGGCGCTCACGACGGCGCTCAGGGCGCCGGCGACCACCGCGGAGATCGTGATGCGACGAATCAGACGCACGAACCCTCCTCTGTCTTGCGAGATCCCTGCTGACTGGTTCAACAGGGCAGGGAGCGGCCGGTTGCGCCCCGGACGCGATCTTTCAGCGCGGACGCGGTCTCTCGAAGCTAGCCAGTTGCCGCGCCACGGCGCGGCTGGTCACGCGCGACGGCGTCCGCGTCGGGGCGCTCGATCGGGTAGCCGCGCCGCTCCCAGGTCGAGACGCCGCCCTCGACGACGTGCCACACCTCCGGCGCGCCGTAGCGCTTCAGGAGGCTCGCGGCCACGCCCGAGCGCTGCCCGGACTCGCAGATCGCGGCCACCGGGAGGTCGGGGTCGACCCCCTGCGGTAGCGAGTGGATGTCGTGGTAGGGCGCGAACAGCGAGCCCGGAATCCGGCTACTGCGGCGCTCCGCCTCCTCGCGCACGTCGAGCACCTGCACCGCGTCGCCGCGCTCGATGCGGTCGTGGAGCTCGTCGACCGTCACGCGCTCGATGCTCTCCACCTCGCCGTGCTCGACCCGCCAGCTCGTGAAGCCGCCGGCGAGGTAGCCGCCGAGCTTGCGGATCCCCACCGACACGGCGAGGCGCGCCGCGCGCCGGCCGTCCTCGTCGTCGCGCCCCACGAGCACGATCTCCTGGTCGCGGTCCGCGATCCAGGCGAGCTTGGTGCCGAAGCCCGAGCGCAGCATCGTGTTGCTGACCGAGCCGGGCACGTGCGCGTCGTCGAACTGCAGGTCGGTGCGGACGTCGACGATCAGGGCGCCGGCCGCGCGCTTCTGCTCGACCTGCCGCGGGGTCAGCGGACCGACCTCGACGCCGGACACGAGCAGCGGCCCGCGGTTGAGCTCCACGATCGCCTGGAAGTTGGGCGGCTGCGGCGGGAGCGCGGCGGTCGCCCGGCGCACGAACTCGTCCTCGTCCGTCACCGCGAGCATCGCGTTGTGGCGGCGCTCGTAGCCGATCGTGGAGGCGACCTTCATGTCCATCGCCGGCCCGCCGCACAGCGATCCGCCGAGGTGCCCCGGCCACACCTCCGTCTCGTCGGGCAGCGCGAGCAGCCGCCCGTGCAGCGAGCGGAAGATGCCGCGCGCGCCCTCCTCCCTCTCGACGGCGAGGTCGGGCCGGGCGATGTCGCCCACGAACAGCGTGTCGCCCGTGAGCACCGCCCACGGCTCCTCTCCGCGCGCGGTGTCGATCAGCGCGAAGGCGGTGTGCTCGGGCCGGTGCCCGGGCGTGTGGATCGCGCGCACGCGCACGGCCCCGAGCGCAAGCTCCCAGCCGTCGTCGAACGGCTCGTGCTCGTAGGCGACCCCGGCCTGCCGGTGCACGTGGATCGTCGCGCCCGTCGCCGCGCGCAGCCGCCCGTGGCCCGAGACGTGGTCGGCGTGGTTGTGCGTCTCGAGCACGTGCTCGATGCGGACGCCGAGGTAGCGGGCGAGCTCGAGGTACTCGTCGATCTCGAAGCGCGGGTCGACGACGGCCGCTGCGCCCGCGTCCTCGTCGCCGATGAAGTAGGAGGCGCAGCCGAGGTCGTCGTGCGTGATCTGCCTGAAGATCACGTCGCGAGCGTACACCCTGGGCTAGAGTCGGTCGATGAGGCTCGAGCAGACGCGCCCGGGCGTCTTCCGGGCGACGATGACAGCCCACGAGCTCTCGGTCCTGCTCGCCGGAGCGCGCATGTCCCAGGCGCTGATGCGATCCGACGAGAGCGGGGCCACCGCGGATGCGCTGGCGGCGCTCGACGCGGTCCTCGACGACTTCGACCGCGCGCTCGCGCGCGCCCGGGAGCGCGGGTAGGGAGGCGGGCGGACGGCCCCGAGCCGCCCGCCCGTCGGGCGGTCAGGCGTGGGCGGGCTGCTGCGCGGCCATCTGCGCGCGCACGTGCTCTGCGATGCGGTCGAACTCCGCCTTGAACTCGTCGTAGTCGAACTGCTTCGCGTTCAGGTACGTGCTCCAGCCCATCGTGTGCTTCGCCATCAGCGACGCCTCGGCGATCTCCGCCTCGGTCGCGCCGAAGAGGCGCGCCGCCTCGGTGTGGAAGTACGCGCAGTAGCGGCAGCGCGTGGCGCCCGAGACGCCGAGCCCGATCAGCTCCTTGTACTTGTTGGGGATCGCCGTCTCCGCGAGCTCGAGCAGCTTGAAGCTCTGCCACTCGGACTCGATCAGGAAGTCGGGAACGTCGTGTAAGAACGTCGGGACGAGGCCGAGGGTCTCCTCGATCTCGTGGTCGATCGTCATGCGGTCCATCTCGCCTCCAGGGGCGCGGGAAAAGGGTGTCGAGCGGCGAGCGCGGTGCCGCCGCCGCCTGCGCTGGTGCCTCACCTCCTCTGCGGGGTCGCGGGAGGCGTCGCTGCCGTCGGGATGCACCGCGAGTCCTCCCACCAACGTACTCCCGGGCATGAAGCGGGTAAAGCGCGGACGATGGGCGGCCGCGGCCGCGCGTCGCCGCGCGGCGGAGCGGGCGCGCGCTCAGTCCCGATCCGAGCCGCTGAGGCGGCGCAGGCCGACCCAGCAGAAGTCCATGACGCGGTCGACGAGCTCCTCGCGCGGCACGTCCTGGTGCGAGTGCCACCAGTTCGCGAGCGACTGCACGGCGCCCGACAGGAGCAGCGCCAGCATCTCGATCGTGCGCTCGCTGCTCTTGTCGCGCGCGGCCGGGTCGGTCGCGATCAGGTCCGCGACCGCGAGCGTGGAGCTCGTCTGGAGCCGCGCGTAGGTCTCCGCGAGCTCGGGGTCGGCGGAGTCGCGGAAGAGCATCCGCCACGCCTCGCGCCGCTCCTCGACGAAGCGGAAGAACGCGTCGACGCCCGCGCGCAGCCGGACCTCGCCCGGCTCGCCCGTGCCGGCGCTCGCGGTCAGCCGCTCGATCAGCTCGTCGACGTGGTGCTCGAGCAGCGAGGCGTGCAGCTCGCGCTTCGACGGGAAGTGCTCGTAGATCAGGGCCTTCGAGATGCCCGCGGCCTTGGCGATCTCGTCGATCGAGGACCCGTGGTAGCCGTGCCGCCCGAATACCTCCATCGCCGCGTCGAGGATCTCGGCGCGGCGCTCGGCGGCGGTCAGTCGGCTGCGGGTCTGCTCCTCTTGTGCGGAAGTCACGGCAGGGGCAGCTTAAGGCAGTCGGCCGACTCCCCGGGGCGGCGACGCGCGGCGGGCCTGGCGGGCCGCCGGGCAGGGCTAGCCGCGCGGGCTCGCCCGCCTCACGCGGTGGAGCGACACGGCCCCGCGCACGCCCTTGATCCGCCGGCGCCCGGCGGCGGACCAGGCGTACTCGCCACGCACGCTCTCGCGCACCTCCGCCGTGGCCAGCACGCTCCCGGGGCGGGCGATCGCGGTCACGCGGCTCGCGAGGTTCACCGGCCTCCCGTAGAGATCGCCGGCGCGCGCGAGCGCCTCGCCGTAGGCCACGCCGGCGCGCAGCTGCGGGAAGTCGCCGCCCTCCTCCTCACCGCGCTCCACGAGCGCGAGGGCCGCCTCGAGCAGAGCGTCGGGGTCGTGCGAGGCGAGCATCGCGGCGTCGCCGATCATCTTCACGAGCCGCACGGGTGGCGTGGCCGCCTCGAGCGCGAGATCGTTGAGGCGCTCGGCGAGCGTGCCGACCTCCTCGGGCGGCAGCTCCTCGCCGAGGCGCGTGAAGCCGACGAGGTCCGCGAACGCGACCGCCGTCCGGCGCGCGCCGGCGAGCCTGCCCTCGGCGATCTCGGCCGCCGTCACCGCCTCCTGCCGCGCCAGCTCGAGCTGGTGGCGCCGGAGCACGTACTCCATCACCGAGCCGAGCACGGGGAAGAGCTCGCGCTGCGCCGCCGCGAGCCGCAGCGCCATGTCCCGCTCGGTGCCGCCCTCGCGCAGCAGCAGGCGCGTGGTGGCCTCCGCCACGGTGCGCGCGAGCTGGCTCAGAGCCTGGCCCATCGCGCGGTTCACCTCGAGGATCGAACGCTCGTCGAAGCCCGCGTCCATGAAGCGCTTCACCGCGCGGGCGGCCTCCACGTCGAGCTCTCCGTAGACGCGCTCGCCCGGCTCGGCCAGCGCGAGGCCGAGCGAGCGGCCGATCCGCTCGAAGAGCTCGGGCTCGAGCGCGGCGCGCTCCGCGACCTCGGCGGCCGTGAGGCGCTCGCCGCGCCCCTCGAGCTCGCGCTCCACCGGCAGCAGCACGAGGCGGTCCTCGGCGACCGCCCGGCGCAGCTCGTCGAGCGGCACGCCGTCGGCGAGGAGCTGCTCGAGCAGCGCGACGCGAGCCTCGCGCGCGGCTCCCTCGAGTCCGCCGACCAGCCCTTCGCCATCGAAGTCCACGCCGCCTCGCCTCACAGACCCGCCTTTCGCGCCGTCCACCCGGGTCAGCCTGCCTCGCGCGCGGGGCTGCCGGGCCCCGCCCGGGGGTACGGTACCGTTTCCCACTATGGCGCCAGGACCACTGCACTCGCTCCCGGAGGCGCCGGAACGGCTGCCGCGCGGCCCGCACCGGCTGGCGCGCGAGGTCGTGCTCGCCTCGCAGCGCGGGCGCATGCTCGGCGCGATGGCCGAGGCGGTCGCGGAGAAGGGGTACGCGGCGACGACGGTCGCCGACGTCGTCGGGCGCGCCGGGGTGTCGCGCAAGACCTTCTACGAGCACTTCCGCGACAAGGAGGAGTGCTTCCTCGCGGCCTGGGACGTCGGCGTGCAGATGCTCCTCGACGCGATCGCGGATGCCACCCAGACCGACGACTGGCGCGCGGGCCTGCGCGCCGGGGTGCGCGCGTACCTCGAGACGCTCTCCGCCGAGCCCGCCTTCGCGCGCACGTTCATGATCGAGGTGCTGGCCGCGGGGCCGGCCGCGCTCGAGCGCCGGGCCGAGGTCCACCGCCGCTTCGCCGAGCAGCTGCGGGAGCTGTACGCACGCGCGCGCGAGCAGCATCCCGAGCTTCCCGAGCCGCCGGCCGAGGTGTTCAGCGCGATCGTCGGCGCCGTGCACGAGCTGACCTGGGAGCGGGTGCGCGAGGACCGCTTCGACGAGCTGGTCGACCTCGCGCCCGTGATCGCCTACCTCGAGGTGGCGCTGCTGGCGGGCCACGAGCAGGCCGTGGAGGAGCTCGAGCGGTGAGGCCCCCCGAGCCGCCGCTGAGGCTCCCGCCCGGCTGCCTCGTGCACGTCCCCGGCGTGGGGGAGATGTTCGTGCGCGACACGGGCGGCGACGGGCCGCCGGTCCTGCTCCTGCACGGCTGGATGTTCCCGAGCGACCTCAACTGGTGGCGCGTGTACGAGCCGCTCCGGCAGGCCGGCCACCGCGTGCTCGCGATCGACCACCGCGGGCACGGCCGCGGCCTGCGCTCGCCCGAGCCCTTCCGGCTCGAGCGCTGCGCCGCCGACGCTGCCGCGCTGGTGCGCGAGCTCGGCGTCGGGCCCGTCACCGTCGTCGGCTATTCGATGGGCGGGTCGATCGCGCAGCTGATGGCGCGCGACCATCGCGACACGGTCGCGGCGCTCGTCCCGGCCGGCACCGCCGCGTGCTGGCGCGAGCCGCGCATGCGCTGGCTCTGGCGCTCCATGGGCGCGCTGCGCCTCGCGCTCGGCCTGTTTCCGCGGGGCGCCTGGCGCGCGGGCCTGCGGGGGCTCGGCTTCCCCGACTCGGAGGCGACGACCTGGGTCGCGTCCGAGCTCTCGCGCGGGTCGAGCCTCGACATCGCGGAGGCTGGCCGCGAGCTCGGGCGCTTCGACAGCCGCGCCTGGGCCCCGGCGCTCGGCGTGCCTGCCGCGGTGATCGTGACGACGCGCGACCGCAGCGTGCCGCCGCGCCGCCAGCGCGAGCTGGCGCGGCTGCTCGGCGCGCGCGAGCTCGAGGTGGCCTGCGACCACGCCGGGGTGGTCGTGAACGCGGACGAGTTCGTGCCCGTCCTGCTCGGGGCGCTCGCAGCGGTGGGCGCTCGCGCGGACGGCGAGATCGCGTCCGGCGCGCCGGTAGGGTGACCGTCGTGCCGACCGTCGCCGCGCGCAGCATCGACCGTTCGCCCGTCCCCGCCAAGCCGCGCCTGCGGGGCGTGTCGCACCAGTGGGCCTTCTTCTGCTCGCTCGCCGCCGGGGCCGCGCTGGTCGCGCTCGCCGAGGGCGCCCGCGCGCTGGTCGCCGCGGCGGTCTACGCGGGCTCGCTGTCGGCGCTGCTCGGGACCAGCGCGCTCTACCACCGCGTGAACTGGCGCAGCGTGTCCGCCCGCCGCTGGATGCGCCGGCTCGACCACTCGATGATCTTCATCCTCATGGCCGGTACCTACACGCCGTTCTGCCTGCTCGTCCTGCACGGCGCGCTGGCAAACGCCGTGCTCGCGGTCGCCTGGGGCGGCGCTGCCGGCGGGACGCTCCTGAAGCTCGTCTGGATTGACGCCCCCAAGCCGGTGGCGGCGGCGGTCTACCTGGCGCTCGGCTGGGTCGCCGTCGTCGCGGTGCCGCAGATCGTCTCGAGCGCGGGGCCGCTCGCGCTCGCGCTGCTGGTCGGCGGCGGCCTGCTCTACACGGCGGGCGCGATCGTCTACGCGACGCGCCGGCCCGACCCCAACCCCGCCGTCTTCGGCTACCACGAGATCTTCCACATGCTCGTGCTCGCCGCCGCCGCGCTGCACTACGCGGCGGTCGCGGCCTACGCGGTGCTGTGATGCCCGAGCTGTACCGCACGCCCGAGGAGCGCTTCCGGGGCCTGCCCGGCTACGACTTCGCCCCCCACTGGGTCGACCTCGACGGCCTGCGGATGCACTACGTGGACGAGGGCCCGCGCGACGGCGAGCCGATCGTGTGCTTCCACGGCGAGCCGACCTGGGCGTACCTCTACCGCAAGATGCTGCGCGTGCTCACGGGAGCCGGCTACCGCGTGATCTGCCCGGACTACGCCGGCTTCGGGCGCTCCGACAAGCCGACCGACCGGCGCTGGTACAGCTACGACCGCCACGTCGAGACGGTGTCGCGCGTCCTCGACACGCTCGACCTGCGCGGCGCGACGGTGGTGGTGCAGGACTGGGGCGGCCCGATCGGCCTGCGCTGGGCCGTCGAGCACGACGACCGCGTCGCCCGCCTCGTGATCCTCAACACGGGGCTCTTCAACGGGCGGGTGTCGAAGGGGTTCATGGCCTGGCGGGCGTTCGCCGAGCGCAACCCCGACCTGCCGGTGGGCTTCGTGATCTCCGGCGCCACCGCGACCGACGTGCCGCCCGAGGTGATCGCCGCCTACGAGGCGCCCTTCCCGACGCCCGAGTCGAAGGCCGGCGCCGCGCAGTTCCCGCTGCTCGTCCCGCTCTCCGACGACGATCCCGGAGCCGCGGAGATGCGGGCGGTGCGCGACGCACTCTCGCGCTGGGAGAAGCCGGCGCTCGTCGCCTTCTCGGACTCGGACCCGGTGTTCCCGTTCCCGCGCTCGGGGCAGGTGCTCTGCGACCTGATCCCCGGCGCGGGCGAGCAGGTCGCGATCGAGGACGCCGCGCACTTCCTGCAGGAGGACGCGGGCGAGCGGATCGCGGAGGCGGTTCTCGCGTTCCTGCGCGAGGCCGGTTGACGGGCGGGGTGGCCCCGCTCGCCGCCGCCGGCTTCTCGCTCGGCGACCCCTTCGACGTCGGCCTCGCGTTCCTGGGCGTCGTCCTGGTCGCGGCGGTGGCCGCGCTCCCGCACGAGCACGAGCGCGCCTACTCGGTCGCGGTCCTCTACATCGCGGTGGGCGCGGTCCTCGGGCTCGGTCTGCGCCTGTACGATCGCGGCCCGCTCGACCCGATCGACGACCACCTGCTGCTCCAGCGGGTGAGCGAGGCCGCGATGGTGCTCGCTCTCTTCGCCACCGGCTTGCGGCTGCGGCGCCGGCTCACGCTGCGCGGCTGGAGCTCGCCGATCAGGCTGCTCGGCTTCGCGATGGTGGCGACCATCGCCGCGGTCGCGGCCTGGGGCGCGGGCCCGATGGGGCTCTCGCTCGGCGCCGCGGTCGCGCTCGGCGCGGCGCTCGCGCCCACCGACCCCGTGCTCGCGGGCGGCCTGGGCGTCGGCCCGCCCGGGGCCGAGGAGGAGGAGCGCGAGGCCGAGTTCGCGCTCACGAGCGAGGCGGGCCTGAACGACGGGCTGGGCGTGCCGTTCGTCGTGCTCGGCACGCTGATCGCAGCAGAGGGGGGCACGGGCTGGCTCGGGAAGTGGATCGGCACCGAGGTGCTCTACGGCGCGGCCGGCGGCCTGCTCTTCGGCGGGGTGCTCGGCTACCTGTTCGGTCAGGTCACCTTCGCGCTCAGGCGCCGCGGCCTGCTCGTCCCGGAGCTCGACGGCTGGCTCGGCGTGGCGGGCGCGCTGCTCATCTACGGCGCCGCGCAGGCGCTCGACCTCTACGGCTTCCTCGCGGTCCTCGCGGGCGGCGTGGGCTTCCGGCAGCAGGAGTTCGAGCACGCCTACAACCGGCGCGTCCACGACGGCGCCGAGGTGGTCAAGACCTTCGCCGAGCTGGTGGCGCTCGCGCTGTTCGGCGCGATGCTGACGTGGGGGGACTTCGGCGCCCCGGGCGCGGCCGGCTGGCTGCTCGTGCCGCTGCTGATCGTGGTGATCCGACCGCTGCTCGTGTTCCTGTCGCTGGCCGGCACGCCGCTGACGCCCAGGGACCGCGTCTACCTCGCCTGGTTCGGCGTCAAGGGGATCGCGTCGCTCAACTACCTTGCGCTGATCGTCGGCGCAGGGGCGTTCCCGGCCGCCGAGGAGGGGAAGGTCGCGTGGACGATCATGGCGGCGGTGCTCGTCTCCGTGGTCGTGCACGGGCTCACGGCCACGCCGCTCGTCAAGCGGCTGCGCTGAGGTCGCGGACCGGGCGGGGGAGGCGCCGGACCGGCCGCCGCCCGCGCGTCCGCGGCCCCTATGCCGTCGTGCCCGGCATCGACTGGGCCAGCCGCCGCGCGTGCTGCCTGACCTCGTCGAGCGTGTGCTGCTCCTGCTCGAGGTTCTGGCTGAGCAGGTCCACGACCCGCTGCCGGCCCATCGCCTGGGCCTGCCCGATCAGGCTCTCGTAGACCGCGATCTCGTGGTGCTCGGTCTCCGCCGCGCCGGCGAGGATCACCGCGTCGAGCACGCTGTCGTCGGCCTTCTTGATGTTCGCCTTCGCCTCCTTCTCGAGGCCCTGGATCGCCGGGCAGGGGCTGTCGTCGGGCTCCTCGCCGAGCGCGCGGAACGACTCCTCGATGTTGCCGATCTGCTGTCGCGTCTCGTCCGCGTGGTGGTGGAACTGCCGCCGCAGCTCGTCGCTGCGCGTCCTCTCCTCGAGGTCGCCGAGCATCTCGAGCACGTTGCGCTCCATGGTGAGCGCAGCGCCGAGCTGGTAGTCGAACAGCTCCTGCGGGGTGTTGAGCCTCTCGAACATGCGTTCGCTCCCTTGCGGGTCGTTTGACGTTGCGGGCGCGGCTACCCGCCGCCCGGGCGGCTCAACCGCCGGTCGGGACGCGTGCAGCCGCGGGCGGCGAGCCGTGTGGCGGGTAGATATCCGCCCAGCCCACCGAGGTGCCGAGCACGAGCCGACGCGCGCTCGCGTCCTGGCCGCACCCGGGGTAGCGGAAGCGCTCGGGCGAGCGGCCGCTCGGGAAGGTGCGCCGCAGGTCGCCGAAGCAGTAGAAGACCTTCGGCCCGCGGCGCACGAGCTTCGCGGGCCTGCCGTGGCGGTCGATCGACCAGAGCTCGAAGCGGGCCGCGTCGCGGAACTTCCAGTATCTGTACTGGCCGGGGATCGGGTAGAAGTAGAGCCGGCCGCGCGGCCGCAGCAGGCCGCGCCGCTGGATCGCCTGGCGTGCGCTCATCGTCCGCGGGCCGTCGCGCCTCGCGCGCAGCTCGAGAGGGCCGCTCCGGCGCGGCGACGTCGTCGCGGGCCGTCGCGCGCCGCGCCTACCCTTGCGCCATGGCTGTGATCCACTTCTCCGGGGGCGAGCGGCTCGCCGTGCCCGGGCCGGCCGAGAGCGTGCTCACCGACCTCAACGCCGGGAAGAACCGGGAGCGCTTCGAGGGCCCGAACGGCGTGCTCCCGATCGGCTGGGTGCCCTTCCAGGCGGCCGGCCGGCACGTCTTCGTGAACCCGTCGGCGGTCGCCTACGTCACCGAGCAGTAGCCGGGCTCCGGCCGACGTCAGCCGAGCGCGACCTCCGCGTCGCCGCCGATCCGGATGGAGACGGTCCTGCGCACGCCGACCCGACGGCACACGCGCGCGTTCTCGCCGATCACGCTTCCGTCGAGACGAGCCGGGAGCTGCTCGATGGACGCCCCCGGCAGGACGATCGAGTGCTCGAGCTCGACGCCCTCGACGGTGGCGCCGGCTCCGATCGAGGTGTAGGGGCCGATGTAGGCGTCGGCGACGCGGGCGCCCGGCCCGACCGCGATCGGCCCGCGCAGCAGCGAGTACTCGACCCTGGCGCCCTCGCCGATCGCGACCGTCCCCACCACGCTGCTCTCGTGCAACGACTCGGGGCGGTGATCTGCTGCGATCCCGCCCAGGACGCGCCGATTCGCGTCGAGCAGGTCGTCGATGCCGTCGATGCGCAGCGACCACGCGCCGACCGGCTGCGCCTCGACTCCGCCGTGCGCCTCCGCGAGCGCCTGCACGGCCTCCGCGAGGCCGGGCTCCGGCCGGTCGCTCCGCTCGAGCAGGCGGCGGATCGCCGCGAAGATCGCGGCGTCGAGCACGAGCAGGTTGGCGGCGTCCACGCTCGCCGGCCGCAGCCCGGCGATCCGCGGCGGGCCGCCCGCCCGGCGCTCCTCGAGCTCGACGACCCGCTCCTCGTCGAGCGGCTCCGGAGCTGTCACCACGATCCCGCGCCGGCGCCTGCGGTCGAGCGCCTCCACGGTGCCGCGCAGGTCGTGCTCGACCAGGCTGCCGGCGATCTCGAGGACGAACGGCTCCCGCTCGACGAAGGGCTCCGCGCCGAGCAGGCTCTCCGCGGGACCCGCCCCGGCCGGCACCGCGATCGTGACGACCTCGACGCCGAGGTCCTCGCCACCGCCGACGAGGCCGCGGACCGCGTCCGTCAGAGCCTGCGCGCCTACGACCGCGATCGTGCTCATCCCGGCGTCGCGCAGCGCCTCGAGCTGGCGGACGAGAACCGGGGTGTTGGCCGCCGGCGCGAGCTCCCGCGGCAGGGGTGCGAGCGGCCAGCGCCCGGCGCGCGGGGAGGGCAGCGCCACGACCACGGCCTTGGTGCCCCTCATGGCGAAACAACGTTGGGCGGCATCCCGCGCGCGTGCCCGCGGTCGCCGAAAGAACGGCGCCGAGCCGCCCGTTGATACGAGACATGCGGTATCGGGCCAAGCGCTGAGATGGAAGTTGGCGACGTCACGCGCAGGATCGTCGGCCAGCACTGGGCGCTGATCGCCTGCTGTCTAGTCCTCGGCCTGGCGGTGGCGGCGCTGATCCGCGGCGGGGGCGGCGCGATGTACGCCGCCCCCCCACGCCTCGTCCTCGACACCGAGGACCCGAAGTCCCAGGCCGAGTCGTCGGCGATCGCCGACACCGCGCGGGCGATCGCGACGAGCCCGACGCAGGTGAAGGCGGCGATCGCCGCGAGCCACGCGGTCGGGCGCGACCCCACGGAGCTCGCGGACAAGCGGATCGCGGTGCGGGCGCTGGGAACCTCCGGCGTGCTCAAGCTCACCGTCAGCGACCGCGACCCGCGCGTGGCGGCGGCGATCGCCAACGCGCTCGCCCGCAACGTGCTGCGGGTGCGGACGGGCGTCTCGAACGGCATGCGGCAGACGCTGGAGGCGCTCGACAAGGAGATGGCGTCGGTCAACCGACAGATCTCGAACCTGGACGCGCAGATTCAGGCCGCGGGAGCGGGAGGGCAGGCGTCGCAGGCGTCTCGCACCCGGCGCGACGAGCTCCTGCGGCGGCGCAGCCTGCTCACCTCGCGCCGGACGGTCCTCGAGTCGCGCGAGGTGAGCCTGCTCTCGACCGCCGCGCTGCGGCCCACGCCGACGATCATCAGCTCGGCGAGCCCGCCGCGCCGGCGTGAGCCGTCGGGCCTCACGGCGCGGCTCGTCCTGGGCGCGATCCTCGGCGGGGTCCTCGGCGTCGGCCTGGCCGGGCTGCGCGAGACGTTCCGGCCCACACTCGTCGGCGGCGACGCCGTCGCCGCGGAGCTCGGGGCGCCCCTGCTCGGCGCCCTCCCGATCCGGCCCGGAGAGGACCCGGCGGCGGACGACCTCGGCCCGCTCGCCGCCCGGCTGCGGCTCGCCTCGCGGAAGTCCGGGGTGAGGCGCGTGGATCTCCTGGCGGTCGGCGAGGGCGCCGACGCTCGCCGGCTCGCGGACCGGCTCGGCGAGGCGCTCGCCGCGACGGAGTTCGAGGCGGGCGCCGAGCGCGCGGCGCCGACGCGCGCCCCGGCTGAGGTCGGGGCCGGGTCGCTCGCGACCCCGGAGCAGGCCGCCCTCGAGGCGCCCGCGGCGAGCAGGCTCCCTCCGGTGAGCGTTCGCGCCTTCACGAGCGAGGGCGCGGCGGCCGG
Source organism: Thermoleophilaceae bacterium (assembly GCA_019683805.1). Lineage (GTDB taxonomy): Bacteria > Actinomycetota > Thermoleophilia > Solirubrobacterales > Thermoleophilaceae > JADGHQ01. The sequence goes on along the minus strand of JADGHQ010000009.1, from coordinate 41,147 downwards.
CAACGGGACCCCGTCCGGGGTCGTCGTCGTGTCGCCGGCGACGGTCGAGAAGCGCGTGCTCGCCGAGGCCCGGCGCACCGTGAGCCTGACCGCGGCGCCGCTCGTCGGGGTGATCGCCTGCGCGCCGCCGCAGGGGCCGTTGAGCGTGCGCCGCAGGGCGGCGCGGAGACGGCGTGCGGACGCCCGGAAGCCCCGGTCCTGACACGGACGCAGGCAGTGGCTGTCACGGTCCCAACCGCTGACGAGCGCGCCGGGCGACGGGCCGCCGCCCGGCGGCTGCGCGTCGCGCACGTCAACGCGAACTTCACGGCGGGGTCGGGCGGGATCACGCTGCGGGAGGCTCTGGCGGTCGACCCGGAGCGGTATGCGGCCACGATCCTCGCGCCGGAGGAGGGGACCCTGTTCGCCCGCGCCGAGGAGGCCGGGCTCGAGGTGGTTCGGCTGCGCCGGATGAGCGGCGGGCGCCGCGTTCGCCCATGGTCGGACGCCGACGCGCTGCGCGAGCTCACCGGGCTCCTGCGCGCGGGCCGTTTCGACCTCGTCCACACGCACGCGGGCAAGGCGGGCGCGATCGGCAGGCTGGCCGCGCGCCGCGCCGGCGTGCGCGCGGTCGTCCACACCCTGCACGGCTTCCCGTTCAACGAGTTCCAGTCGCCGGCCACCCGGCGAACGCTGCTGGCGATCGAGCGCGCGCTCGGACGGATCACGGACTGGTTCCTCACCGACGGGACGTTCGTGGCGTCCGAGGCGGTCAGGCTCGGAATCGCGCCCCCCGACCGCGTCCGGGCCCTCGTCAGCCCGATCGACAGCGTCCCGCCGGTCACCGCGGCCGCCCGCCGCGCCGCGCTCCGCGCGCTCGGCCTCCCCGACGGCGCGACGGTCGTCGGCACGGCCGCGCGCCTCGCCCGCCAGAAGGCGCCGCTCGACATGGTGGCAGCGATCGCCGCGCTGCGCCGGCCCGACGTCCACATGGTCTGGCTCGGCGACGGCGAGCTGCGGGCGGAGACCGAGCGCCGGATCGAGCGGGAGGGGCTCCGCGGCCGCTTCCTGCTGGCCGGCGACCGCGACGACGCCCCGCGGCTCCTGCCGGCGTTCGACGTCTTCGCCCTCTCGAGCCTCTGGGAGGGGCTCCCGTGCTCGGTCGTCGAGGCGATGACCTGCGGCATCCCGGTGGTGGCGACCGCGGTCAACTCCGTCCCGGAGGTGGTCGTGCCCGGCAGGACGGGGCTGCTCGCGCGCCCCGCGGATCCGGCCTCCCTGGCACGGGCGCTCGCGTACATGCTCGACCACCCGGCCGACGCGGCCCGCATGGCGGCGAACGCGCGCGCGAGCGTCGGCGAGCAGTACCGCGCCGACCTGCTCGGCCGGGAGCTGATGCAGGTCTACGAGGCGGCGCTCGACGCGCCCGCCCGGCAGGCGCGAGCGGAGGCGGCGGGCCGCTGATGCGCGCGACGCTCGAAACGGCTGGAGAGCGGCTCTCTATCGACTGCTCGCTCCCCTGGGTCATGGACCTGATTGCCGAGGGCGCGGCGGGCGAGCTCCGCCCGCACGAGACATGCGACGCGTCCGTGCTCGTGCGCGTCGAGGCGAGCCGCAGCGGCTTCGACACGAGCCGCTTCGAGCTGCTCGCGCGCGGCGCCTGGCGCCGGAACGGCGAGGTGGTGCTCGAGAACCCGTGCACGGCGGGCTTCGACGTCCACGTCCGGCGCGTGCCGGAGCGGATCGAGCTCACCTACCGCTGGCGCCCGCCGGCGCGGGACCGGGCCGCCGCCTGGGCGCTGCGATCGCGCTTCCATCTGCTCGCGCGCGCCGTGCTCATCCAGTACCCGGCCCTCTGGCGGGCGGGCACCCGCGGCCGGGCGCCGCTGCACGCGTCGGCGTGCACGGCGGGCAACGCGACGCCGCTCCTCACCGCCCAGAGCGGGATCGGCCGCTCGACGGTGCTGCTCGGCGAGGTCGCCTACGGCTCCCGGGCGACCGGCGACAACCTGGCAGTGGGCGACGGGACGACGATCTGGGGCCTCGTCGAGCCGCTGCGGGTCGCGCGAGCCGGGGGGCGCCGGATGCCGCACGGCCGGCAGGAGGCGCCGATGCCGGGCCGGGTGCCGAAGCTCGTGCCGGACAGGCTCGTCGTGCTGGAGCGCGGGCGCTCCGAGCAGCCGTCGCTCGAGGCGTGCAGCGCGCAGCGGGCGACGCGCGCGCTCGTCACGAGCACCTACATGGCCGGGGAGCTGCGCCGCTACTGGAGCTTCGCCGCCGCGCTCTCGGCGGGGACGGGCGTCGGCCCGGCCCATCCCCCGGTCGAGGACGTCGCCGCCGCATTCGCAGCGACGCTGCCCTGCTTCTCGCTGAGCGTAGGGCGAGCCACGGAGAGCCGCCTCGCTGTCCTGCTCGACACGCTGGAGGTCGCCGCATGAGCACAACGACGACGAACGTGGGCGCCGAGGCGCCCGGACTGCGCATCTTCGACAGCGCGGAGGCGCCGGCCGACCCCGTCGGCCTCGCCGCGATGCGCGAGGGGCTCGCGGACGCGGACCTCGCCGCGCCGCCCGCGGTGCTGCCCGACTTCCACTTCAAGGGCGACAAGGAGATGCCCTCGAGCATCGCCGTCGCCACCCGGGACACCATCCGGCCGACGCTGACGAGCTGCTCGCTGAACTGCGGGATGGCGCTCGTCGCGCTCGACCTCGAGCGGCCGGACGAGGGCCGCATCTCCGCGTTCTACGACCGCGTCCGGGAGCGGCTGCCCTTCCCGCCGCCGTGGCGCCGCGACCTCACCCCCGGGGAGGTCGTCCGCTGCGCCGGCGAGGGCGCGCGCTTCGCCGTCGAGCGCTTCGCGGTCGATCCCGCGGTGCTCGCGCGCATCGAGGAGGGCGGGAGGCTCGACACCGAGCCCTATGGCGGGATCGAGCGGATCCGGCGCGAGCTGCCCTGGTCGGTCAAGCAGGCATCCCGCCTGCGCTTCGCGAACATCGGGCCGAGCAACCACTTCATCGAGCTCCAGCAGGTCGAGGAGGTGCTCGACCCCGAGGCGGCGGCGCTGCTCGGCGTCGAGGCGGGCCAGGTGACGCTCCAGTACCACGGGGGAGGGGGCGCGCTCACCGGGGAGCTCGGAGTCCTGTTCGGCCCGCGCAAGCGCTACACGCGGCAGCTGCGCATCCAGATGGCGGTGCAGAGGCCCCTGTACCACTTCGCGCGCGCGCGCTCGCTGGAGGAGCTCCGCCTCCGCAAGAGGCTGTACTTCTCGGGCGAGTTCAGGCCCGTGGAGCGCGACGGGGGCGAGGGCGAGCGGCTGACGCTCGCCAACGTCATGGCGATGAACTACGGCTTCGCGTTCAGGGTCGCCGTCTACGCGATCCTCACCCGCCTCGCCGCCCAGACGCTCGGCGCGACCGGCAGCCGGCTGATCGTCGACTCGCCGCACAACTCGATCTACGAGGAGGAGATCGACGGCGAGACCGCGGTGGTCCACCGGCACAACGCCGCCCGTGCCTACCCCGCGTCGCGCATGGCGGGCCATCCGGTGTTCGGCAAGATCGGCCAGGCGCTGCTGCTCCCGGGCACGAACCGCACCTCCTCGTACCTGTGCGTCGCCGGGGAGGGCGCGCGCGACAGCGTCTACTCGGCCTGCCACGGTGCGGGCTCGAGCATCAAGCACTTCGTCGAGCGCGGCCTTTCGGGGTCGGACCCGCGCGGGCGGACGACCCTCAGGTTCGACTACTCGCGCGGCGGGCCGACCGAGGTGGGCCAGCTCGACGACCGCGGCGTCGACGACGCGCTCGGCACGCTCGTCCGCCACGACATCGCGCGCCCTGTCGCGCGCCTGCGGCCGATCGCGGTGCTGAACTGAGGAGGCGCGCGTGACGGGGGCCGAGCGCTGGCGGGACAACTGGCTCGCCGTCAGCCCCACGGGCGCGGCGCCTGTGCGGCTCGGGCGCGGGCGGGCGGCTGGGCGCACGCTCGCCCGTACGGTGCGCGCGCTGCCGCCGGGCGCGCCCGTCGTGCTGCTCGCCTCGGCGCCGGGCGCCCTGCGCCGCTCGCAAGCGTTCGCGCGCGCGGCGGAGCTAGAGCTCGAGCGCGAGTACCTCGCCCTTCCCTCCGCTGCCGCGCCCGCCTACCTCGTCGAGGACGCGCCGGCCTCCGTGGCGGCGTTCCTGGGCTCGGTGCTCGCGCCGCCGCCCCGCGCGGGCCTGCCGGGCATGCTCGTGGGGGCCGGGATCGCGGTGCTGCGCAGGCTCGGCTCGCGGCGGCTCGTGCGGGCGCTGTGCCCGGGGCGGATCAGCGTGGGGAGGCGCAGGTGAGGCCGGGCGTAGGGGTCGCGGGCGGCCCTCCGGGACGCGCGGCCGAGGCGCCACCGCCGCAGACGCTGTGGGACCTCGTCCGCTCCTCGGGGCTTCGGTCGCTGGTCCTGGGTGCGTCGAAGGATCCGAACGCGAAGATCACGACGCTGCTCGTCTCCCCCGAGAGCGGGCGGCCGGTGCTCGCCGTGAAGGTCCCCACGACGGACGCGGCCGCCCGCGCGGTAGCGCGCGAGGCGCGCGTCCTGTCCGAGCTTCCCCGGCTCGGGGCGCCCGTCGGCGCGACGATCCCGCGCGTCGTCGGCTCGGTCGAGTTCCGCGGGCGTCCCGGCATCGTGATGACCGCGGCGAGCGGCACGCCGATGACGACGTCGTACCTGCGCCGCCGCCACGCCGCCCGGCGCGAGCGGGTCGCGCGGCACTTCGCCGCGGTCGGCGGCTGGCTCGCCGAGCTGCAGCGCGCGACGGCGGGGCCGCCGGCGAGGATCGACATGGACGGGGGCGTCGCGTCCCGGCTCGCGTCGCGCTTCTGGAGCGACGTGCGGCTCGCGGACGACCTCGCCGCCCTGGCCGAGATCCATTCGAGGCTCGCTCGCAGCGCGACGCCGCGCACGGCGGTGCACGGCGACCTCTGGGTCGGGAACGTCCTGCTCGACGGCGAGCGCGTCTCGGGAGTCGTGGACTGGGAGGGGGGAGCGGGGTCGGGCGAGCCGCTACGCGACCTCGCGCGCTTCGCGCTCACCTACGCGCTCTTCCTCGACCGCCGCACGCGCAGCGGTCGGCGCGTGCCCGGCCATCCCGGGCTGCGGGCGGATCGCTGGGGCGCCGGGGTCGAGTACGCGCTCGACGCCAGCGGCTGGTTCCCGGATCTCGTCCGCCGCTTCCTCGCCGACGGCCTGGCGCGCCTGGGAGCGCCGCGGACGCTCTGGCGCGACGCGGCGCTCGCGGGCATCGCGGAGATCGCGGCGCTGACCGACGACCCGGGCTTCGCGCGCGCCCACCTCGAGCTCTTCCGCCGGCTCGCCCGCGCGGGGCGACCGCGCGCAGATCTTTAAGCGGCCGGACGGCCGCGCCCCGGAATTTCTCTGCCGGCTTCGCCGTTCTTGGTACGGATGGGACCAGACGCGAGCATTCCTCCAGGCCGGAGCGAGCGCAGGTCGAGGCGCGCCCCGACGCCACGGCGCGCCGCCCCGACCGAGCCAGTGAGCTCCCCGCGCCGGCGCGCGATCGGCCCGGCCGTCGGGCTGCTCGCCGCGGTGCTCGCCACGCTCGTCGCGGCGGCGGGCCCCGTCGCGGCTGCGGCCGGCGCCGCGCCCACGCTCTACGTCGCGAAGAACGACTCGCGCTGCTCCGACGCGGGCGCGGGCACGGCGACGCAGCCGTTCTGCTCGATCGGGGCCGCGGCCTCGAGGGTGGTCGCGGGCCAGACCGTGCTGGTGCGCTCGGGCACCTACAACGAGACGGTCACGGTGTCGAGCTCGGGCACCGCCAGCGCGCCGATCAACTTCACCGCCGAGCCGGGCGCCGACGTGACGGTCGCCGGCGGCTCGGACGGCTTCTACCTCTCGGGGCGGAGCTGGGTGACGATCCAGGGCTTCAAGGTCACCGGGACGAGCGGGGACGGCATCGTCGTGAAGAGCTCGTCGCACATCACCGTGCGCGGCAACCGGGTGAGCAATTCAGGCGATCCGGTGTCGGGGAGGACCGCGAAGGGCATCCGGATCGAGAACACGACCGACTCCCTGATCGCCACCAACACCGTCGACCACAACACCGACTACGGCATCTACCTCAGGAGCGGCAGCACGCGCAACGAGGTCGTGTCGAACTCGGTCTACGGTCAGGCCCGCGGCTTCGAGCGGGCGGCGTCGGGGATCCGGGTCCACGGCTCGACCGCCAACACGATCTCCTCGAACGTCACGCACGACAACGAGGACTCGGGGATCGAGTTCGCCTCGGGCGCCGACTCGAACCTGGCGGTGAGCAACGTCTCCTACGGCAACGGCGACCACGGCATCGACGTCTACAACTCGTCCGGCCAGCGGCTGATCTCGAACAGCGTCTACAACAACCCGACGGCCGCGGGGATCAACGTCGAGGGCACCTCCCCGAACGCCACGGTCGTCAACAACATCAGCGTCGACAACGCGACCTCGTCGAGCCCGCGGACGACCGGCAACATCCGCGTCGACTCGCCCTCGAGCATCGGCGCCGTCGTCGACTACAACGTGGTGTTCCAGCACGGCCCCGGCCGCAACTACGAGTGGCGCGGCCTGGGGGCCGCGACGCTCGCTCAGTTCCAGGCGGCGAGTGGACAGGAGCAGCACGGGATCGAGGCGGATCCCGCGTGGGTCGACCCGGCCGCGGGCGACCTCCACCTCACCGCGCGCTCGCCCGCGATCGACTCCGCCAACTCCGGCGTGAGCGGGCAGCCGGGCACGGACGCGGAGGACGAGCCCCGGGTGGACGACCCGGGCGTGCCGAACACCGGCGCGGGGCCGCGGCCCTACGACGACCGCGGCGCCCTCGAGCGCCAGCTCGGCGACTCCTCTCCCGAGGCCGCGCTCGACGTGACGCCCGACTCGGGCGTCGTCGACCTTGCCGTGACGGCCGACGCCTCGGCCTCCACCGATCTCGATGGGACCTCCCCGATCGCAAGCTACAGCTTCGACTTCGGCGACGGGTCGCCCGTGGTCGGTCCGCAGCCGGGCGCGACCGCGACCCACACCTACCGCGCCGCGGGCTCCTACACGGTGAGGGTCACCGTGACCGACACCAAGGGCCTCTCGTCGACCGCGAGCCACACCGTCACCGTCACGGACGACCCGCCCGACGCGCGCCTCGAGGCGACACCCGCCTTGGGCCACGTCCCGCTCGATGTGACCGCGGACGCGTCCGCCTCGACGGACTCGGACGGCACGCCGATCGCAAGCTACAGCTTCGACTGGGGCGACGGCTCGCCCGCGACAGGCCCGCAGAGCGCGGCCACCGCGCACCACTCGTACGCGACGCCGGGCGTCTACACGGTGACCGTCACCGTCAAGGACGAGGCAGGGCAAAGCTCGAGCGCCACGGCGAAGGTGGACGCCTTCGGGGCCAACCCGCCGCCCGACGCCGCGCTATCGGTGGCGCCCGACTCGGGTGTGGCGCCGCTGGCCGTGACCGCCGACGCCTCGGGCTCGACCGACCCCTCGAACGACATCCAGAGCTACAGCTTCGACTGGGGCGACGGCTCGCCCGCGACAGGCCCCCAGAGCGGCGCGACCGCAACGCACACCTACACGGCGGCCGGGAGCTACACGCTGACGGTCACCGTGAAGGACTCGCTGGGACAGGAATCGCAGGCCACGGCGCGGGTCGACGTGCGGGCGAACCTCGTGCGCAACTTCGGCTTCGAGAGCGACCTCTCCGGCTGGAACACGAGCGGCTCGGGGAGCGGCATCGCGCTCGAGAGGGTCTCGGGCGGTCACAGCGGCGACTGGGCGGCGAGGCTGACGAACACGAGCTCGGCGCGCAGCACCTGCGCGCTCAACGACTCGCCGAACTGGGCGCTCGTGACCTCGGCCGGCACCTACACCGGTGCGGTCTGGGCGCGCGGGGAGGCGGCCGGCGCCACCGTCAAGCTCAGGCTGCGCGAGTACAGCGGGAGCACGGCCGTGGGGAGCGCGGTCGCCCAGGCGACGCTGACGACGTCCTGGCAGCGGCTGAGCGTCCAGTACACGATCGGGTCGCCCGGCTCGACGCTCGACTACAACGTGTACGTCGTGGACGCGGTGCCCGGCGTGTGCCTGTACGTGGACGACGCGTCCCTCGCGCTCCCCTGAGCCGCCGGCTCTGATGGGCTCCGCCGAAGCCAGTACGCGGTCGCCCGTCGCCGCCCGCCCGTGGCCCGGCGGCGGAGCAGCGGCTTCCGAGGCGGCGGCCGTCCGCGGTCCGGCGCCCGCGCCGGCGGCGCCCCCGACGAGGACGCTCGCCGAGGAGCGTCTCGCGCTCTGGGCCACGGCGGCCGCGATCGCCCTGGCACCCCTGCTCGTCCCCACGGGCGCCGCCAACACGGCTCCGGCCGACCTCTTGATCGCCGTCGCCGTCTCGAGCTGCCTCGTGTGGGCGGGGAGCACGGGGCAGCGCCTGCGCTTCCCGTACCTCGCGCCCTTCTGCCTGCTGGCGGTGGGCGGGGCGCTCGGGGCGATGATCGGTCCCGTGCCGACGACCGGCGCCGTCGCGCTCGTGCAGGACCTCTGGCTGCTCGCGCTCTGCTGGGCGGTGGTCAACATCGGCCGCTCGTCCCGGAACCTCGGCGTCCTGCTCGCGACCTGGGCCTACAGCTCGATCTGCTGGGTCGTCCTGCTCTACGTCGGCCTCGCCCTCGGCGACCCGTCCCTAACCGGGCAGACGGCGCGCCAGGGGGCGCGCGTGCAGCTCACCCTCGCCGACCCGAGCTACGCCGCGAACTACTTCTTCGTCTCGATCATGGTCATCTGGGCGACGGGGCGGCCGCGGCGGCGCGGGGCGCGGCTCGTCGCGTCTGCGCTGCTCGTGGCCGGGATCGTGCTGACGGGCTCGAACAGCGGCGCCATGTCGCTAGCGATCGGCGTCGCCGTGGCCGGCCTGCTCGGGGTCTGGCGGCGCCTCGGCGGCGCGGCGCTGGTCGCGGCGCTCGCGTTCCTCGTCCTCGGCGTGTACCTCGTCGCCTCGAGCGTCAGCCTCCCGAGCGTCGAGGAGTGGGCGCACAACAGTCGCGTCGCGTTCCTGCGCGACGGGATCGGGCGCGAGACGAGCGTGGAGCAGCGCGGCATGCTCCTGCAGGAGAGCCTGCGGCTGTACCGGGAGGGGAGCCCGCTCGGCGAGGGGCCGGTGTCGACCAAGACGCGGCTTCGGAACGAGATGGCGCCGTTCGAGAAGGAGGCGCACAACGACTACCTCGCCGCCCTGACCGAGCGGGGCGCGGTCGGCTTCGTCGGCGTCCTCCTGCTCGTCTCGAGCATCGCGATCCGCGCCTTCGAGGCGGCGACGCGGCCGCTTGCCCGCGGCTTCGGCGCCGTCGTCCCGAGGCCGAACGCGATGCTCGGCGCGGTCGTCGGCACGATGGCGGCAGGGACGGTCTACGAGCTCTTCCACGTCCGCCACGTCTGGGCGCTCTTCGCCCTGGTCGCGGCGCTCGCGCTCTGGGGCAGGGAATGAGCAGGCTCGCGCAGCTCCGCCACGGCGTGTACGGGGCCCTCGCGGGCAACGTCGCGGCCCGCCTCGGAGCCCTCGGCTCGGCGCTGCTCGCGACGGTGGTGCTCGCCTGGCAGGGCGGGCCGGGGCTCGTGGGCGTCTACGCGCTCCTGCACGTGCTCCCGGGGATGCTCGGCACCGTCGCCTCCTGCGGGCTGACCGTCTCCGCCGCCTACTTCCTCGCCGGTCCGCATCGCGACGACCGGCGCCTGCCCCTGACGCTCGTCGCGATGGCGCTTTCGGGGGGAACGGCCGGGGCGGCGCTCTGGGCGGCGGCCTCTCCGCTGCTCGGTCCCGTGCTATTCCCGGACCTCTCCCTGGGGCTCGTGCTGCTGGCGGGTGCGGCGGTGCTGACGCGGGTCGTCGTGATCACCGCCAAGTCGTGCTGCCAGGGGAGCGAGGACCTGCCCGGTTCGAACCTCGTGATCCTCACCGAGGAGCTCATGTTCCTGCCGGCCTACGGGACGCTGTGGGCGGTGGGCACGCGCGGGGCGGCGACGGTCGTGGCGGCGCTGATCGCGGCCGACTGCGCGACCGCCGCCCTCGCGTGGCGCCGACTCCTTGGAAAGGGCTTCCTCAGGCGCGCGGCGCCGCCCTCGCTGCGGCTCGCCCGCCGCATCGCCGCGTACGGGCTGCGCGCCCAGGTGGGAGGCCTGATCTCCCAACTCAACCTGCGCCTCGACTACATCGTCCTGACGCTGTTCGCGGGCCCGGCCGTGCTCGGCGGCTACGCCGTCGCCTCGAAGTTCGCCGAGCTGATCAAGCTCGTCGGGATGGCGCTCACCTACGTCCTCTACCCGAAGTTCGCGCGGGACGGGCCAGCGAAGGCGGCCGTCGGCGCCCGCAGGGTGCTGCCGCGGGCAGCCCTCTTGACCGTCGCGCTCGCGGTTCCGCTCTGGTCGACGGCGGGGCTCGTGGTGCCGGGCGTCTACGGCGCGTCCTTCGAGGCGGCCGTCACCCCGGCGCGGATCATCCTGCTCGGCCTCCTGCTCGAGGGCGTCGCGGGGGTGATCACGGCGTTCCTCTACGGGGCAGGGCGGCCGGGCCTGAACTCGTGGGCGATGGCCGCGGGCCTCGTCGCGACCGTGCTGCTCGACCTCCTTCTGATCCCACCGTTCGGGGCGGTGGGAGCCGCCGCGGCATCGGCCGTCGCCTACACGACGAGCACGCTCGTGCTGATCTGGCTGTTCGCGCGCGTGACCCGCCGCGCCGGCCGCGCCGCGAAGGCAAGCGGGCAGTGGGAGGGGGAGGCGCTGCCGAGGGCGGCGGCTCGCTGAGCCGCCGGCTCAGCGCAGCGCCCCGCGGTTGAACCGCTCGAGCACGCGGAGGAGGGAGGGGCGGCTCGACAGCGCGTGGCCGCTCCACCGCCACGCGAAGGTCATCGTGCCCGACTGCCGCGAGGCGGCCCAGAGCGAGAGCATCCGCCGCTCCTCGCGCGCCGTCGGCCAGCGCCACTCCGAGTCCGCGAACGCCTGCACGACGCCCCAGTACCGAAGCCGGGCCCGGTCGGCCGCCGCGACGATCGCTCGGATCCAGGCGTAGTCGCAGCGCTTGCCGCGGTAGCACGGGTAGGGGTTGAGCCCCACATAGTCGGCGGCACCGGACCACAGCGGCATCTGCCGGAGGCTCGTGCGGCCCGAGTTCGAGTCCATCACCATCACCGTGAGCTTGCCCGGGGCGAGCCTGCGGATGAGGGCGGCCCGGGCCCGGTGCTGCGCCGGCGCCGCGGGGCAGGCGTACGGGTCCGGCTCGTCGGAGAAGAAGAAGCCGGCCACCTTGCGGTCGCCGCGCATCGGCCCAAGCTCCCGCGCGAGCTCGGCGTCGGAGATCTCCCAGGCGCAGGTCGAGTTGTCGTAGTCGCCGACCCACACGAGCCCCCGTGCGCCTTGCGGCAGGCGGTCGGCCTCCCAGCGCGAGCCGACGTCGAGCAGGTTCCACCCGGCGCGGGCCGCCGCGGCCTGGGCCGAGCTCGAGTCGAAGACGTAGCGGTAGCGCGGCCGCTCCAGCGGCTTCGCGCGCCCGCGCCCGTCGCCGGTCGCGGCGTCGTGTCCGGGCGGCGCCTGCCAGGGCGCGCTCGCGCCCGCAGCGAGCGCCGCGCCGGCCGCCAGCGCGGCGAGCACCAGGCGCGGAAGGGTCACGCGGCCGAGTGTAGGCGGGCGCCGGCGCCGCGGTCAAAGCGCAAGAACGGCTCCCGCCGTGCCGTTGTTGACCAGACCGCAAGCGACCAAGTGAGGCGGTGCGCATGCCCACATGCCTTGTGACCGGTGGCGCCGGGTTCCTCGGCTCTCACCTCTGCGACGAGCTGCTGCGGCGCGGGAACCGGGTGATCTGCGTCGACAACTTCGAGACCGGAGTGCTCACGAACATCGCGCACATCCGCGTCCCGGAGTTCAGGCACCTGCACGCCGACATCATCGAGCCCCTGCACGTCGACGAGCCCGTCGACTTCGTGTACCACTTCGCGTCGCCGGCCTCGCCGATCGACTACCTGCGCCTCCCGCTCCACACCCTCAAGGTCGGCGCGTACGGGACGCACCACGCGCTCGGGCTCGCGAAGCGGCATCGGGCGCGCTTCGTGCTCGCGTCGACGTCCGAGGTCTACGGGGACCCGCAGGTCCACCCGCAGCCCGAGTCCTACTGGGGCCACGTGAACCCGATCGGCCCGCGCGGCGTCTACGACGAGGCGAAGCGCTACGCGGAGGCGCTCACGATGGCCTACCACCGGCAGCAGGGCGTCGACACGGCGATCGTGCGCATCTTCAACACGTACGGCCCGCGCATGCGCCCGAACGACGGCCGCGCGATCCCGACCTTCCTGCGCCAGGCGCTGCAGGGACGGCCGCTGACGGTGTTCGGCGACGGCGCGCAGACACGGTCGTTCTGCTACGTGTCCGACCTCGTCGACGGGGTGATCCGCCTCGCCGAGTCGGGGTATCACGCGCCCGTGAACATCGGCAACCCGAGCGAGTTCACGCTGCTCGAGCTCGCGAGGACCGTCATCGAGGTTACGGGCTCCTCGTCCGAGATCGTCCACGAGGCGCTGCCCACCGACGACCCGCGCGTGCGCCGCCCGGACATCTCGCTCGCGCACGACCTGCTCCGCTGGGAGCCGACCGTAGAGCTGCGCGAGGGCCTCGCGCTCACCATCGAGTCGATGGGGGCGGAGCGCCTGGTGGGCGGGGGGGCCGCGTAGCGGCCCGGCAGGTGCGCCGCCTCCCGCAAGCCCTGCTCCAGCGGCCGCGCGCGCCGGCCCGCGGCGGCGCTCCGGCGCGCTCCCTGAGGCGGTTCGCCCCGAGCGCGGCGCTCGCCGCGGCAGCGCTCGCGGCCTGCGCCGCCGCGATCGCGCTCGCGGTCGCGCTGCTTTCGATAGGGGACCCGGCCGACAGGGTCACGGGCGCGGCTCGGCCGGAGGCAGCACCGCGCGGCGCCGCCCCGGCGGGGCGTGCCGCGGCGCGCGGGCGCGGGACGGCGCACGAGGTCCACTACACCTACGCCGGGCCACGCGCGGTCGTGTTCGACTGGAAGGGCACAGCCACCACGATCCGCTACGGGCGAACTTCCCGCTACGGGGCAGTGGCGACCGCCCATACCCCCAGGCCGCGCCCGATCTCCTCGCGCGGCCCGTTCCGGGAAGCCCGCATCGGGGGGCTCGCGCCCGGCACCACCTACCACTACGCGATCGGCGCGGGCCGCGATCACACCTTCGGCACGCCGCCGACGGGCCCGTTCCGCTTCGACGTCGAGGCGGACGTCGGCGACTCGCGCAGCGCCAGCCGGGTGCGCGCGACCCAGGCCCAGATCGCGGCCGACCGCCCCGCGTTCGTGATCGTCGCGGGCGACCTCACCTACGGCAACGACGACGGCCAGGCGGCGGTCGAGCGCCACTTCGACGACACGATGGCGTGGAGCGTCCGGGCCGCGTACATGCCGGCCTGGGGGAACCACGAGTGGGACGAGCCGACGGACGACCTGCGCAACTACAAGGGCCGCTTCGCGATCCCGCACGCGCACGCCTCGCCCGGCGCGCCCGCGCGCGGCTGCTGCGGCGAGGACTGGGGCTGGTTCGACGCCGGCGGGGTGCGCTTCGTCTCGTACCCCGAGCCGTATACGGACGCCGCGTGGCGCGCGTGGGGCAGGGAGGCCGGCCGGCTGATGCAGGCGGCGCAGGCGAGCCCGCGGATCCACTTCATCGTCACCTTCGGCCACCGGCCTGCCTACTCGACGGGCTACCACGACGGCGATCCCGAGCTCGCCTCGATCCTCGACGCCCTCGGTGACCGTTACTCCAAGTACGTCCTGAACCTCAACGGCCACTCCCACGACTACGAGCGCTTCCGCCCGATCCATCACGTGGTGCACATCACCGCGGCGGGCGGCGGCTTCGAGCTCGAGCCGTGGTCCGGGACCGATCCGCGCACGGCCTACCGGGCGATGCACCTCGAGCACGTCAGGGTCGACGTGAGCGCGCGCGCGCTGCGCGTGCAGGCGGTGTGCGGGCCGCCGACGTCGGACGACGAGACGAGCTGCCGCCAGGGCCAGGTCATCGACTCCTACACCATCGCCCGCTGAGGCAGGCCCAGCGGAGCTGTGGAAGGACCATGACAAGTTTGCGCTTCCTCCAGTCGTTACTTGCCTAGTGAGGGCGGTATCCCAGAGCCAGCCAACTCACCAGCGGGGCCGCTTCCACGCGGCTCCGCGGGTCGGAGCCGGTGCGCGTCCGCGGCGAACACGACGTCTCGTCGACGGCCTGCGCGGGAGCGCCGGGGGCGGCCGCGTCCGGCTCGCCGTCCTCAGGGCCGTGAAGAGGGGCCTCGACGTCACGGTGTCCGCGCTGCTGCTGCTGGCGCTCCTGCCGGCCCTGGCCGCTCTCGCGCTGCTCGTCCGGCTCGACTCCCCGGGGCCTGCCTTCATCCGCTGCGCCCGGGTCGGCTACCGCGGCCGGCCGCTGCGGATGCTGAAGCTGCGCAAGATGGTCGCTGACGCGACGGGGGCGCCGCTGACCTCCGCGGCCGACGCGCGCTTCACCCGCATCGGTCGCCGGCTGGCGAAGTACAAGCTCGACGAGCTGCCCCAGCTCTGGCACGTGCTCAAGGGGGAGATGAGCCTTGTCGGGCCGCGGCCCGAGAGCGAGGAGTTCGTGCGCCGCCACGCGGACGACTACTACGGCGGCATCCTCGAGGTGAGGCCGGGCATCGTCGGCCTCTCGCAGATCGCCTTCGCCGAGGAGAGCCGGCTGCTCGACTCGAAGGACCCGATCGCGCGCTACGTCGAGCGGATCCTCCCGCAGAAGGTCCGCCTCGACCGCATGTACGCGCGCGACCTGAGCCTCGGGCTCGACCTCCGGATCCTCTTCTGGGCTTGCGTGACGGTCCTCCTGCGCCGGCCGGTGGCGGTGGACCGCGAGTCGGCGCGCATGAGGCTTCGGCGCCGCTAGGGAGGGAACACAGTGGAGTGGGGAGAGAGCACGCGCAGCAATCGCATCGACGGACACGGAGTCCGGTCCGGCGGCCGCCCGCCGGACGCGCCGGCGGAGCCTGCGTCGCGCAACGGCGCGAGCGCAGCGTCCGCGAACGGCGGGAACGGCTCGCGCAGGCAGGCCGTGATCCTCGCGGGCGGCCGCGGGTCGCGGCTCGCCCCCTACACGACGGTGCTGCCCAAGCCGTTGCTGCCGATCGGCGACCAGCCGATCCTCGATCTCGTGATCCGGCAGCTCGCGCGCAGCGGGTTCGTCGACATCACCCTCGCCGTCGGCTATCTCGCCCATCTGATCGAGGCGGTGCTGCAGGACGGCTCGCAGCACGGAGTGTCACTGCGCTACCGCAAGGAGACGAAGCCGCTGGGCACGGTCGGCCCGCTGGCGTCGATGGACCACCTGGATGACACCTTCCTGATGATGAACGGTGACATCCTCACCACCCTCGATTACACGGACCTGTACAGGGCGCATGTGACATCCGGCAACGCGCTCACGGTTGCGACACACGTCCGCACCGTGACGAGCGAGTACGGCGTGCTCGAGCTGGGCGGCGGCGACGGGGCGACGCTGCGCGTGACGGGGTTCCGGGAGAAGCCCGCGATCGACCATCGCGTGAGCATGGGCGTGTACGTCGTGGACCGGCGCGTGCGCGAGCACATCCCGGCGGGGCAGCCGTTCAACCTGCCGGACCTCGTGTGGCGGCTGCTCGAGGCGGGCGAGCGGGTCGGGTCCTACTCCTATGACGGCTTCTGGCTAGACGTCGGGCGCTTCGACGACTACGCGCAGGCGATCGAGCGCTACGACGAGATCAAGGACGCGCTGCTCGCGCCGGGCGGGGAGCCCGGCGCGTCCGCGGCGCCCGAGCCGGCGGTGGGCGCGGGCGCCGGGCCGGCTCGGAGGCCCGCGAGGTAGATGCTCGGGCGGCGGGTACTCGTCACGGGCGCCGGCGGGTTCATCGGCGGCCATCTTGCGGTCGAGCTCGCGCGGCTCGGGGCCCGCGTGCGCGCCCTCCTGCACTACAACTCGCGCGGCGACCGCGGCACGCTCGAGTGGTTCGACCCCGAGGCCGTGCGCGAGATCGAGGTGGTGTTCGGCGACCTGAGGGACGCCGAGTCGGTGCGGCAGGCCTGCGCGGGGACGGACATGGTGTTCCACCTGGGCGCGCTGATCGCGATCCCGTACTCGTACCTGAACCCGCGCAGCTTCTTCGAGACGAACGTGATCGGCTCGCTCAACGTCGCGCAGGCGGCGCTCGCCGAGGGCGCGCGCGTGGTCCACGCCTCGACGAGCGAGGTTTACGGCACCGCTCAGACGATCCCGATCAGCGAGGACCATCCGCTCGAGACCCAGTCGCCCTACGCCGCCAGCAAGCTCGGGGCCGACAAGCTGATGGACAGCTTCCACCGCTCCTACGAGCTGCCGGTCACGGTCGTGCGGCCGTTCAACACCTACGGGCCGCACCAGTCGCGGCGCGCGATCGTGCCGACGATCGTCGCCCAGGCGCTCGCGGGCGACCGCCTGCGCCTGGGCGCGCTCGAGCCGAGGCGCGACCTCACCTACGTCTCCGACACGGTGAGCGGCTTCATCGCCGCCGCCCAGTCGCCGGCGGCGGTGGGGCGCACGGTGCAGCTCGGCACGGGGCACGACGTGTCCGTGCGCGAGATCGTCGAGCTGGTGGGCGAGCTCCTCGGCCGGGAGCTGAGTGTGGATGTCGAGCCCCGGCGCCTGCGGCCGCAGCGCAGCGAGGTGATGCGGCTCATCTCGAGCCCGCGCCTCGCGCGCGAGCTGACCGGCTGGTCCGCGCAGGTCGACCTGCGGGAGGGCCTGCGACGCACGATCGCCTGGATGGAGAGCCACGCTCCGCGCGAGCGGGTGGCGGAGTACGCGATCTGAGCGCCCGGCCGTTGATCCCGCTCTTCGACATCCGCCTCTCAGAGCGCGAGGTCGCGGCCGTCGAGGAGGCGCTGCGGTCCGGCTGGCTGACGATGGGCCCGCGGACCGAGACGTTCGAGCGGGCCTTCGCCGACCACCTCGGGGCACGGCACGCCATCGCGGTGTCGAGCGGCACGGCCGCGCTGCACCTGGCGTGTCTCGCGGCCGGCGTCGGCCCGGGAGACGAGGCGATCGTCCCCGCGATCACCTTCGTAGCGACCGCCGCGGCGGTCCGCTACTGCGGGGCGAGGCCCGTGCTCGCCGATATCGTCGGGCAACGCGATCTCGGCATCGACCCCGACCACGTCGAGGGGCTGATCACGCCGCGCACGAGGGCGGTGGTCGCCGTCCACTACGGCGGCTACGCCGCCGATGTCGAGACGCTCGCCGCGCTCTGCGAGCGGCACGGGCTAGCGCTGATCGAGGACGCCGCGCACAGCCCCAGCGCGACGCCCGCGAGCGGCGGCCGGAAGCTCGGGACGCGAGGGACGGCGGGCGCCTTCAGCTTCTTCTCGAACAAGGTGCTGGGATGCGGCGAGGGCGGGCTCGTCGCGACCGACGACGACGACGTCGCGCGGTTCGTGCGCAGCCGCCGCTCGCACGCCATGACCTCAGGGACGTGGGATCGCCACCGCGGCCACGCCTCGGGCTACGACGTGGCCGGCCTCGGCTTCAACTACCGGCTCGACGAGCTGCGCGCGGCGCTGCTGCACGCGCGCCTGCCCGCGCTCGAGGACGACATCGGGGCGCGCCGCCGGATCGTGCGCCGCTACCGCGAGCTGCTGGCGGGCGTTCCGGGCGTCACCGTGCCCTACCGGGACGAGGACGTCGAGCACTCCTCCTGCTACGTGATGCCGGTGATGGTCGACGACCCTGAGCTGCGCGACCCGCTGCGGGAGCTGCTGCAGGAGCGCGGCGTGCAGACGAGCGTGCTGTATCCCGCGATCCACGAGCTCAGCGCCTACCGAGGCTGCGCGCGCACGCGGCTGCCGCGCTCGGAGCTCGCCGCGCGCACCGAGCTCACGCTGCCGCTCTACCCGCACCTCTCGCAGAGCGACCAGGACGTGGTCGTCGAGAGCCTGCGGGAGTCGCTGGCGAGCCTCCGGGCGGCGGGTCGGCCCGCCGCCCCCCGCGATGCGACCCTCACCTGAGGCGCTCGCGGCGCGGCGCGCCGGGGGCGCCGCGCGCGTCGTGCTCGAGGCTCTGCCCGCCCTCGACGGCGCCGCGCGCAGGCCCGAGGGCGCGGTCCCGCTGAACGCGCTCACCGTCGACGTCGAGGACTGGTACCAGTCGTGCGTCGACCTCGACGCGCCGATCAGTGGGCGGGTGGTGCGGAACGTGGGCCGCCTCGCCCGGCTGCTCGACGCGGCCGGGGTGAAGGCGACCTTCTTCGTCCAGGGGCGCGTCGCGGAGGCGTATCCGGGCCTCGTGCGCGAGCTCGCGGACGCGGGCCACGAGATCCAGTCCCACGGCCACAGCCATCGCCCGCTGTGGGCGCTGACGAGGGACGAGCTGCGCCGCGAGCTCGCGGACGCGCGCAGGGCCGTCGAGGACGCCTGCGGGCAGCGCGTGACCGCCTTCCGCGCGCCCGACTTCTCGATCCGCGAGTCGAACCTGTGGGCGCTCGAGGCGCTCGCGGAGGCCGGGTTCGAGGTCGACTCGTCGATCTTCCCCGGCTACTCGCGCCGCTACGGCATCCGGGGGTGGGCGCGCGCGCCGCAGAGGCTTCGGCTCGCGAGCGGCGCGGAGCTCCTGGAGGTGCCGGTCGCGATCTGGCCTGTCGCGGGCGTGCCCGTGCCGGTCGCGGGCGGCGGCTACCTCAGGGCGCTGCCCCCCCGGCTCGTCCGGCACGGAATCCGGGCGATCCGGGCGGAGGGGCGGCCTGCGGTGCTCTACTGCCACCCCTACGAGCTCAACCCCCGCGAGCTCGACGACTATCGCGGCGAGGTCGGGCGCCGCCGGCGACTGTCCCAGGGGCTCGGACGCGGTGCCTTCGCCACGCGCTTGACGCGCCTGCTGCGCGAGTTCCCGTTCGGCCGCCTCGACGAGGCGCTGCGCTCCTGGGGCGTCGCCCCGAGCCGGTAGGCGGCCGCTCGTCAGGCCGTGGGCGCCGGCAGCGCCTCGGGCGCGGGGTGCCTGCGCCGCGCGAGCGTCGAGGGCGCGGTGCCGCGTTGCGCGAGCGCCTTCTGCAGCGCCCCGCGGCCGCGGTGGTGCAGACCGTGGACCGAGCCCTCGGTCTTGCCCAGGCAGCGGGCGATCTCCGGCGGCGAGAGCCCGAGCACGTGGCGCAGGACGAGCACGGTGCGCTGGTCGTGGGGCAGCGACGCGAGCGCCTCCCGCACCGTCATGGAGCTGTGGTGCGCGCGATCGTCGACGTCCGCCTCCGAGGCGTGCACCTCGTCGCAGAGGATGAGCCTGCGCTGGCGGACATGGTCGAGCGCGACGTTGCGCGCGACGCGCAGCATCCAGGCGGAGAAGGGCACCGCGCGGGGCTCGTACCTGTCGAGGCTCGTCATCAGCTTGGTGAACACCTGCTGGGTGACGTCCTCGGCGTCGTGGTCGTCGCCGACGATGCTGCGGACGTAGCCGTAGACGTTGTCGGCGTAGCGGACGTACAGGTACCGGAAGGCGTCGCGATCGCCGCGCTTCGCGGCCTCGACCGCGCGCGCCACTACCCCGGCCTCGTCCCGGGTCTCCTCGAGGTTGCGCCGGATCTGGAAGCGGGCGGACGCGCCCCGCTCGCAGTCGAGCCGACGTGCAGCCGGAATGGTGCCTCGATCCGGGATGCGGACCATGACTCTCCTCTCGGGCGATCCATTCGGGTTCGAGCCTCCCTTCTAGACCCGAGCTGTGTCCGCGACCTGTAGATGCGTGTTAGGCGAGAGCTAGGAGGGATGAGATTCGTCCTGGGTGCCGGCGCTCGGGACGGCGCCGCTCCCTGTCAGCCCGCCTGAGCGGTCGCTGTGCGAGGGCGCGAGCGCGATTTCCCCGAGCGCGCGGCTCGCGAAGCGCCCCCGGTCCAGGTCGGCGAGGAAGTAGAGCGCCGCGTGGACGAGCAGCTCCTCGACCGTGGTGCCTTGGCGCTCGGCTTCGGCGCGAAGTCGCGACCAGCCGAATTCGTCTAGCTCCACGCGGACTTCGTGTCCCAACCCGGGCCGTCCTCAGCCCCTGCCGATCCCCGCGGCGTCGACCCTGCCGCGCGCGACGGCCAGGGAGGAACGGTCGGTCGATGTCCTATCGGCTGGTCTCACTGCTTCGATCGAGAGCGAGCGCGCGCGGCGGCTCGCGATGGAGCCGGGGCGGCATGGCCCACAGGGTCGGTCGGCCGGCGGGCGACCGCCCCGGCCCACACAGCAAACGGCGGCGGCGGCGCGCTTCTTCCACGGGTCGGAGGCCCCGTGCGCGGCAAATTCCCGGAAAGACCGGGTTCGTCACGCGGGGTGGGCGCCCGCCGGGCCTCGCCGGGGGCGCGCCGGGCCTCAGCCGCGCCGGCTCCTCGAAGCGACGAGCTCCGAGAGGCTGAAGCTCGGCTGCTCGCCGAACTCGCGCAGCAGGCGGAGCTGGAAGGCGTGGTAGTGACGCACGGCCTTGCTGCGGTAGCCCTGCTCCACCCAGAGCTCGAGCAGCCGGCGGTGGATCTCGCTGTCGAACGGGAGCATCTCCGCGAGCCACTCGAGGTAGCCGGTGGCGGCGCCGATGTCGTCCGCGCTCAGCTCGGCGAGGGCCCGCAGGGAGCTCTCGGCGAGCGAGCGCAGGCGCTCGCGCTCGTTCAGCGCCCACTCCGCGTAGGGCTCGTCGGCCAGGAAGTGCCCGCGATACAGCGAGAGCGCGTGCTCGAGCTTCTGGGTGGCCGCCCCGGTCTCGCCCTCGGCGAAAGCGGCGAGGCCCGCGCGCACGCCGGACTCGAACTCGTCGGCGTCGACCCACACCCTGTCCCCGTCGAGCCTGTAGCCGCCCCGGTGAGCGAGCACGAGCGAGGAGCGGTCGTGCTTCGGCCGCTCGGGCTCGAGCTTCTCGCGCAGCGCGTGGATGAAGTGGCGCACCGTGTTCGGCGTCATCGGGTGGGGGTTGGGCCAGATCGCCTCCGCGATCTCCTCGGTGGGGACGATGCGGTGCCGCTCGCATGCGAGGTACTTCAGGAGCTGCCCCGCGCGCTGGTTGAGCCAGTCGCCGCCGAGCGGGCCCTCCGGGGTTTCCACGCGCGTGGGGCCGAGCAGGAAGATCCGCAGCCGCGGGACCTGCGCGCGCTCCGGGGCGTCCGCCTCCCGCGTCGCGGGGCGCACCTGGAACACGACTCCCGCCGAGCCCTTGTACAGCGGCGAGGCGGCCACCCAGAACGCCCGGCCCGGCGCCCCGCGCAGCTCGAGCCGCAGCTCGGGCGTGCGCGTGCCGAGGGAGACGGCCAGCTCGCTCAGGCACGCGCCGGCGAGCGGACCGCCGTCGGCGCGGCAGCCGAAGAGCTCGCAGCAGGTCCGGGCGCGGAGCTTCCCGTCCATGCCGCTCATCTCCTCGAAGGACTTGTTCCAGACGATCAGCCTTCCGGCTCTCGAGGCGAGCACGATCCCGGACGGGAGCAGGTCGAAGACCTCGCCGAGCAGCTCGCTCCGGCGCCCGGAGCGCGGCTGGCCGTCGAGCGGGGGGCCGCTGAGGGCCTGGTGCTTTTCGCCGTTGGGGTTCTGACGAGGGCGCAATGCTCCCAATGCCTGCCGGCGCGTCCGCCACGGCGGACCCAGAGTCGACACTGCCCGCCGACGGCGGAGAGCCTGGATCAGGAAGTCACGAGCGGCCGGAGCCGAGATCCCATCGAGGACCGATCTACAAAGCTTGTGTGCGCAGCTTCACACGAGCGTAGCCCAGGCCACCGTCCTGAGCAATAACCCAAAACCAGCATTTAACAGCCACCCTAAAGCGCATCAAACCCTGGTGGTGCACGCTGGCCGGGCGCCTCGAGCCGCCCGGCAGGTCGCGGCTCGGGGGCGCAAGGTTCGATGGTGGCTGCACGTTCTTCTCACATGGCGATGGCTTCGTGGGACCCGTCGGAGGCGTTCCCGCGGCGCCTCCGCGTCGCGATCGCCGGAACCGGCGCGGACCGGGCGCTGGCCGAGCGCCTCGAGAGCATCCTCGAGCTCGACGGGCTCGAGGTCGAGGCGGCGCTCGCCGATCCGTCGGCGGCGGCGGCGGCGGGGTGGGGCCTGGACCGCCCTTCGGACGTCGTGCTGCTCGTCCCGCGGCGGGAGGGCTCGCGGGCGGTCGCGGCCGTCGAGGCGATCCGTGCGCGGCTGCCGGACGCCGCGGTCGTCGTCGTGCTGTCGCGCCGCGACGACGCCGTCGCGCGCGGGCTGATCGGAGCGGGCGCCGACGGGCTGGCGCTGGCGGACGACCTCGAGCGGTCGCTCGCGGCCGTGGTGCGCGCGGCCTGCGCGAGCCAGATCTCGCTGCCGCGGTCGCTCCGCCACCTGATCGAGGCGCCGCCGCTCTCCTACCGCGAGCGGCAGATCCTCGGGCTAGTGACCGCCGGGCTGAGCAACGCCGAGATCGCCGACCGGCTCTACCTCGCGGAGAGCACGATCAAGAACCACCTCTCCTCCGCGTTCCGCAGGCTGCACGTGAGGTCGCGCCGGGAGGCGGCGGCCGTGGTGCTCGGATCGGACGACGGGCTGCGCGAGAGCGTGCTCGCGACGCTCGACGACCTCGCCGGCGCGCCCGCCGTGCGCCGCCAGCGCCGGGTCCGCGTGAGCGTCGCGGCGCCGCGCCGGCGCGTCGCCGAAGCCGGGCGCGCGGTCGCACGCCCGTAGCAGGCGCGCCGCCTCCGGGCGCGCACCCCCTCGCGCCCCGACGCTCGGCCCGGTCCCCTCAGCCTGACGTGAGCGGCTCGCGGGACGCACTCAGGCGCCGACCCTGAACGGGTTGACCGGAGTGGTCGAGATGCGTGCAGCGGGCGGGGGTGGATGCGATGGGCTACTGGCGCGAGGCCCGGATGAGTGGACCCGCTCGGCGCCGATCACGCCAGCACGCTGATCAGGTCGCGGTCCGCGCGGGAGTCTCCATCGGGAAAGTGGTGCTCCCGCAGTCGCTTCTCCGGAGATGTGAAGCCCGGCCGTGTGTCGGAAGGCGCATCACGCAGCGGTGCCACGCAGCATGACCCTCGCCCACGCCGTAGGCCTCTCTTGCCGACCTACCGACTGGAGACTGGCAGGATGCCGAACCCGCCGATCCGCTATCTAGCGAACTGCGAGATCGCGCTCGACGTGTCGCTCGAGGAGCTGAGCGAGGACGAGTGGCGCGAGTGGATGGTGCTCGACCGCTACCGTGCCTACAAGCCGCCCGTCCGGGAGCGGCTTTGGCGGATCGACGGGTCGGAGAACCGTTAGGCCTGCCCGCCTCGCGATAGGGGGTGCCGAACCCAAAAAAACGAGCGGCCCGCGGACCGCTCGCCGTGGCGACCGTGTCGGCCGCCGAAAATATTCAGGACGGGGTCAGTTTACCCCTCAAGAGCGTGCGTCGCAACGCTACACCCCCAGGCCCGCGAGGACCTGTCTCAACCATTGTATCGGCAGCCGCCGATTGTGCCTGAACCTCAAAACCGCCGCGCCGAACGCCAAACTGGTGCAGCGTGTGGATCTGTTTCGTCGATGAGAGCGGCGACCCCGGCGTCCTCCCTTCCGCGCCCGCAAAGGGGGATCCGTCCGCGCTGCTGGTGCTCATGGCCGTTGCGATCCGAGCCGACGACCTGCGGCTCGTCACTCGTCGTCTGCTCGAGCTCAAGAGCAAGTGGCCGCATGTGCGTGGGTACTCGTCGCGGGTGCTTGACCGCATCGACTGCGACTTGAAGGGATCGTCGCTGCGGTCCGGATGGCGGGCCAATGCGCCGGTCGCGACGCAGCAACTCGCGGCGGCGGTCACCGAGGGCGTGGTGTCGCTGCTCGAGGAGTTCCGCACGCCGCTTTTCGGCAAGGTCTTCGTCAAACATCGACGACGCCACGTCCACTCTCAG
Organism: Thermoleophilaceae bacterium; assembly: GCA_019683805.1. GTDB lineage: Bacteria > Actinomycetota > Thermoleophilia > Solirubrobacterales > Thermoleophilaceae > JADGHQ01. Next base: position 17,230 of record JADGHQ010000009.1, on the reverse strand, counting down.
ACGGCTGCAAGGACGCGGCGGTCGGTCCGTTGCTCAGCAGGCCATGAAGCGCGTACGTTGAACCTGGATCCGGAGACGTGGGGTGCGGAGCTCGCAAGCGAGCTCGCGGTGACTGCGCCGGTGCCGGATGTCCAGGGACACGACTTCCGCGTCGACCCGGACGACCTGCCCTTCTGAATGACGACCGGCTAGCGCCCAGGCGCCGACCGGCCCTGGGCGCTTTCGCGTGCGAGGGCGTCAGCACGAGCGCCGAAGCGCTCCGCCGCCCGCCCACGGCACCGAAAGGACCGATCAACAGACTTTGAAGGAGGGATGGCATCAAACATCACCGCTGCACCATCCCCCTTCAGGAGCCTTGCCTCCGCTGGCAGTCACTTATTGCAGCGAGAACTAAATCTCCTCGATGCGGAGAGCTGAAAAAAGGCTCTCCAGAGCCCGAATGCACGCTAGCTCCGGCACGCGTTGTACACGCTGGTACCGGAGTTCTGTACACGATCCTGGGCTCTTTTCGCTCCAAGACTTGCTTGCCGACGGTCCGCTGCTGCGAACCGGGCGGCGGACCCTGGCTTGGCGGGGGCTCTGCGTCACGAAGTCGCGTTCGAGATGACCTAGCTTGCAATGCGGACGGCCCCGGTGTAGTCGCGACGACATCCGTCGACCGTGGAGGCGGCGACCTGCGCACCGCGTTGGCGCGCTGGGTGTGGTCAGCCTAGGGTTAGGCCGCGCAGACTGCGCGCGGACCCTCGACTGATGGACCTGAACTCCCGCAAGGATCACTTCAGCCGCGCGGTGGTGCGCGCGATCGCAGCCGCGGCCGGCGTGGGGGCGAGCATCCCGGAGCTCGACCAGAACAGTGAGGATGTCCACTTCGCGGCGCCGGACACCGACACGCCCGGCGCGAAGCTGGACGGGCAGCTGAAGTGCTCGCAGAACATCGACCCGTCAGGTGACAGCTTCCCTTACGACTTGCCGGTGAAGAACTACGACGACCTGCGCTGGCCGGCGGACCAGCTATACGTGCCGCGGATCCTGATCGTGGTCCATGTGCCCGAGGATCCGGCGGAGTGGCTGGCGTGTGATCCTGATCAGATCGTGGTGAAGCGGTGCGCCTACTGGATGAGTCTGGCCGGGGCGCCTGAGACCGAGAACACGTCGACCGTACGTGTCAACGTTCCCACCGAACAAGTGTTCGATCCAGATGCGCTTCTCGAGAACCTCAAGCCGCCGGGAGCAAGCCTATGAGCCCCGATCGTGAGCCCCTGAGCGAGTACCTCGATCCGCAGATGATCGAGGTCTACCTGATGGCCCACGGCTGGGACGTGCGCACGCGCAACGACAAGTTCTCCATCTGGACCCACGCTGGCGACGGAGCAGAGCGAGTGCATCTATTCGTGCCGCTGTCGAGGCGGCCGGCGGACTTCGACGATCGCCTCGAGGAGCTCGTGGTCCAGCTTGCGAGCTTCGAGCACCGCGACCTCGAGGTGGTGACCACTAACCTGCGCTACGCCACCGCCGACCTGGTGCGCGTGCGGCTGGTGAGCCCACGTGTTGGCGCCGGCGAGCTGCCGATCGAGGACGGCCGCAAGCTGTTCGAGGGCACCAGGGACATGATGTGGGCAGCCGCTTGCGCCGCCGTGCAACCGCGTGCGAACTACGGCCCGCGCGCGCCGGCCCCGGTGAAGGACTACCTGGACGGTGTCCGTCTCGGGCAGACCGAGCGAGGCAGCTACGTCGTCACCGTCATCTCTGACGTCACGCCGCCGGAGCAGCAGGCGTTGCTCCCCGAAGAGGCCGCCCACCTCGACGTGCCGTTCGAGCGGCGAGTCACCACCAAGCTCGTCGAGGCCCTCGACGCCACCCGGAGCGCGGCCGCGCGCGTGCTGACCGAGCAGGCGGACGTCGCGTCGACCTTCGAGGAGACCATCGACCGCGGCGTCAGCGCCAATCTCTGTGGGGCGATCACCGAGATCGCGGAAGAGCAGGTCGCAGCCCAGGTGCAGATCAGCGTCAACTGGGCAGCGTCGCGGCCGCCAACCCTCGACCGCCCGTCAACGGTCATGTTCGAGTCCAACACCTTGCCGGTGCTCGAGGAGGCAGTCAACGCCCTCCGACAGCTCGGGCCGTTCGAGGACGAGCTCATCGAGGGCTTCGTGATCCGCCTGAACCGCGGCAAGGAGGAGGAAGCGATCGGCTCGATCGTGATCGAGGGCACCGCGCACGGAGCAAGGCGGAACGTCCACGTCCAGCTGCCCGACGAGCAGTATCACCTTGCGATCAGGGCTCACGATGAGCGGCAGCCGGTTCGCGTGCGCGGGACGCTCGCGAAGCGCGGCCGCAACTGGGTCTTGAGCGATCCGGGACAGCTCAGGCTCGAGGAGGCGGAGTCGGGCTAGCCGGGGTCTGACCGCCCCAGCAGCGGCGCACTCTCTCGTACATGCCCGCGTGCGGACTTCATGCTCGCGCGCTGCCCGCGGCTACTAGTCGAGCCCGGCCTCTACACCGCGCGGTGGTGCAGGACCCCGCTCCGTAGCGGCCGGCGGTCGACCGGCGAGCCGCATACCATCACCTCGTGGTTCGCTTTCAGCCGACGCCGGAGCAGCGGACGATCGCCAACGCGTTCTCCCGCAACGCTCAGCTCCTCGGCCGGCACACCACGCTGCAGCGGCTGTACGAGGCCGCAGGAGAGCGCTTCGAGGAGCCGCGGATCGGTCAGCTGGTGACGCACGTCGCCGCCAAACAGTCGGAGTTCGGGCGCGGCGTCGTGGACGCCTTCCGCTCGGGCCGGTTCAGCGTCGCGACGGCACTGGTCAGGCCGGTGTTGGAGATGACCGCCTGGCTCGCCTGGCCCTTCTCAACGCCGAACGACGCCGAGCAACGCCGGCGGCTGATCAGGCTACTGCTACAGGGCTACCGCGACGCCCGCAATCGCGGAGCGGAGCTGCCGCCGGACGCAGAGAAGCTGCTGGCTGAGACGACCGGCAGTGCGGCGCGCAGGCCGGTCGCCTTCCAGCAGATGCTCAAGGACCTCGACGAGATCGAGCGCAACACCGAAGGCGGGAAGGAGTACTGGGTCAGCCATGCCGACCACTTCGTGTGGGCTTCACAGCACGTGCACCCGAGCTTCTACGGGCCGCTAGTGCGCATCGGCAGCATGGAGCCGAACGAACTCGTAGGCGTGAACGCGGTGGTGTACGGGCACCAGTATCTGGCTATCAGTGCCGCGACCTGCGCGATCGCGGCTGAACTGCAGGACCTCAAGCGCAGGGTGGAGGAGCGCTACGCGGCGGTCGCAGAGATCCAGCAAGCTGAACTCGAACGGCTCACCGAACGCTGAGGGGAGGGCGGCCCTCAAGCCGCTCCGCGCTAAAGCGGATTAGCAGGGGTCGATGCGAGTGTGAGCTGCACGTCCTGCCAGGGTTGCGGTCACCACGGGTTGGGCGGCCGGGAGGCGTTGCTTCACCTGCCGAAACAACAATGCCCCGGCCGTAAGGTCCGAGCTGCGAGAGACTGTGCCCATCGCGCCGAAGCTCGAGACAGCGATGGGGACGCTCGGTCGGCGTTGGGTCTATCCGACGGAGTTGGCGGCGTCCTGCTGTAGGCGCGCCGGCTGTACAGAGAAGCTCGGTTCGATGTGACGGTGTCGCCGTCGCGAAAGTGACGGTGACACCGTGAGCTGACCCAGGAGCGTCAGAGAAGCGACCCCGTCGGCCTCAGAACGGCTTCAGCATCGTCCTGAGCACCGGTCGGTCCTCGTCCTCGTTGCGGCGGAGGCGACCGCGGCTGTCGGCGTCGAGATCGGCCGGCTTGATGATCAGCAGCCGAAGCCCGTGCTGGGGGATCAGTGTGTCGCGCCGCTCGTCGTAGCGTCGTCGCTGCTCCTGGCGTCCTACGCCGCTGATCGTCTTCCTGCCGGGCTTGTCGAAGAAGGGGACCGGCTGATCGTGTTTGCGCTCGCGGTACTCGATCACGAGCTGGTGCTCGGGGTAGTAGGCGTCGACCGGCAGCCGGTTGCGTTTGCCGGTGCTCGGCTTGGGATCGCCTCGTAGCCACGGGAAGGTGTGTTCGCGGCTGCTGTGCTCGCCGAGGATCTCGTCGCAGAGATCGAGCACGTAGTCCGCGTCGCGCACCTTACGTCCACCGGCGGCTCGCTGCCTCGGAAGCGCAGCTCGCCACTGTCGCGCCGCCTCGATCTGGTCGGCGGTCAGCTCCCACGTTGTGAAGGCCTGCTCGAGGGAGCGTGGGTACGTCGTCCTGAGCCAGGCGCGCAGCGTGTCTGTGCTGATCCCAAGTGCCTCGGCCAACTCGGGGGGTGTCATAGTGGTGGCCAACTGCGCGAGGCTGGCGAATGGGTCGGGATCGTGCTTCAGCTTGGACGCCAGTGTCGCTGCCTCCTTGCGCAGCGCCTTCGCGGTCGTGTCGTGCTTGTCCGCGTAGCGCTGGACCCGCGCGGGACCAGGGATGTCGGCGTGCCGGGAGGCCAGCTGGCGCTGACGACGCTGCGTGAGGCTGTGGGACGGATCCGTGAGCAGGTATGCCTTAGTGAGCCCGTGGATGAGGCGCTGGCGGGTCCAGCGAACGCGGCGGCGCGTGGTGGTGAGCTCGCTGAGCTCGGCGTGGAGTTCGATCGGTGGCCGCTCGCCTTGCCGCGGTGGTCTGTCTGGGGTCCAGCGCCCAGTTCTTCGGCGTCGCTCAGCCGCGAGTGACGCGCGCGCCTTCGCGAAGCCGCCGCGGATCCGCTCGATGCTGATGCCTCTGGCGCTAGCCCACCCGTCGAATGCTGCCTGCGACCAAGGGAGGCAACCCCACATCCTGCAGGAAGCCCTCGAAGGCCTCGTCGAGCGGGAGACCCGCCAGGCCTGCAGTCTGCGGCCGCGGTGCCAGGCCAGCAAGCTTCAGCGCCAGGTCCCAGCCCGCGTGCTTGGCCGGGTCGAGCGCGACCTGGATCTCGGTGGAGGTCGGGAGCAGGTAGGCGCGATCGTCGCCGTGTTGCCAGCGCGCGCCGGCAATCAGCTGCAGCTGCGCGCGGCCCGCGTCGTGCTGGTCGGGCTTCAACGTGGCGACCTCGAGCAGTTCCGCCATGAGCCGCAGGGCGTAGGCGATCTCCTCGCGCGTCGGACGCGCGCGAGGCTTCCGCCGCTTGCGCTGGCTGACGTTGTACTGCAGGTCCCGTTCTGGGTCGAAGAGGATTTCAAGTAGCTCGTACCAGCCCATGCCGAAGCGCCTGCGCACCGCCTGCGAGCGTGGCGCGTCGGGCCAGTTCGAGTGCTCGAGGGCGGCGTCGAACTCCGCCGGCGGAGCCTTCTCGGGCGTATCAGGACGGAGTTCCAGAGTGACCGTGCGCACGATCTCCTCGACCTCCATGTCGCTGTAGCTGGCGCGAAAGCGGGTCGAGTTGCGTGGCACTGGTTTCATCGATCTGAGCGTATGGCTCTCCGTGGTCGTTCTGGCCTTTGCGCTCGTCCCCTCGCACGGCGCTTCCAGGCCGTCGGCACCTCGGCTGTCTCCTTGAGCTGAGGCGGCTTCAGTCGAGCCCGTGGCGATGCGGCAGCCCGGCGCGCAGGTTGCGCGCTACGTGGCGGAACCTTGCGGCGGAGCGTTGCAACGATGCGGCGACGAACTTCGACTGATCAGCGGCCGCGCGCTCATTCGACGCGGCGAGCTCCTCATACCAGGTGGGATCGCGGTAGCGCGGATGGGCCGGAAGGAGTTGTCCGGTTCGCGAGTCGCTGAAGAACTCATCCACTCGGGCGCAAGGCTAGAAGGTCGATCCGACGCCTCGGTCGGGAGGCAGCCCGGCTTACACTTGGAGCCTCAACGCCAGCATGACAAGCGCGGCTTCCGCGCCTCGCGAACGTAGTCCGCGCGCTCGGGCGTACCGGGCGGTCGAGCGCGCGCCGTCCCATGGTTGCGCGCGCACTGGGCGCCGAACGCAGTTGGCCGCCCACAGGCGGCGTCCCGCTGGACAGAAGTCTGGTGTGTGGCCGGTTTGAGCCGGACTGTGGTCCCAGCGACTGGACCGTGCTCCCCGCGCGTTACGAACGTACTAGGCCGCCCACCGCTCCTCGGCGAGCGGGGCGTCGTTGAGCTCGTCCCGCCGCTGGCGCCAGTCCGGAAGGAACTCGTCCATGAGAGTCGTGAAGCGTTCGCCGTGGCCGCGCTCCAGCAGGTGCACCATCTCGTGCACGACCAGATACTCGACGCAGCGTGGGTGCTTCTTGGCGAGCTCGAGGTTGAACCACAGCTGGGCCGTCTCGCGGTTGCAGGAACCCCACTTGGTCTTCATGCGACGAATGCTCCAGCCGGCGACCTTGCGGCCGATCCGCGGCTCCCACTTGTCGATCAGCGCCGCGATCTCATGCCGCAGCTGTTCGCGTTGCCAGCGCTGAAGCACCCTGGTGCGATCCGCCGTGTCGGTGCCGGGCGGCACGTACATGACCACTCGTCCGCCGTCGACCTCGACGTGTGGCCGGCCTGGGCGTTCCACCACCTTCAGCCGCAGCCGGCGGCCCCAGACGTAGTGCGACTCGCCGGTGACCATTTCCCGCTCGGACTGGCGGGCGGCTTCCTGGAACTGACGCCGTTGACGCTTGATCCAGGGGAACCGCTGCACGACCGCGAGCCGGATGGCGTCGTCGTCGAGGTGCGCGGGCGCCGCGACGCGGACGCGTCCGAGCGGCGGATAGACGCCGATGTGCAGGTTTTTGATGTCCTTGTAGACGACGTCGACGTTCAGGTCGCCGACGGTGATGTAGCCGCTCCTACTGGTACTCATCCTGCGCCTTGAGCAGGTTCATCAGCTCGTCGAGCCGCTGGTACCCGTCCGGGAGCGCCTTGCGCACCGCGTTGCGGACCTTCTTCTCCTTGATCGCGGTGCCGATCCACTCGGCGGGCTTGGTCTCCATCACCAGGCGGTCGATCGTTCGGGCGAGTTCGTCCGGTAGGCCGAAGTCGATCAGTGCGCGCTTGGCGGAGCTGTTCGCCCAGTCCGGGTAGTGGCCGTCCGCTTCGCCGGCCGCGACCTTCTGCGCGTGCTCGATTAGCCGCTCGAGGTACTGCTTGTAGTCGAGCGCGCCCTTCTTCTGTTCCTCGATGATCGCGTCGAGCAGCTGGGACATCCTGTCGTAGTACTTGGGATTGGTCGCTCGCTGGTCGATGATCAGCCTGCGGGTGTTGCCGAGAATTGTCTCGGCAACCGCCGCCGGGTCGGACTTGATCCGCGTCGGCAGCTTGTCGATTGCGCCGACTCCGAGCTTCACGATCAGCTGGATCAGGCCCGCGTCCTCGAAGTCGGCAACAACCTCAGAGGGGTCCGCCTGGATGTAGGTGTCGAGCAGGAAGCGCATGTCGGCCTCGTATTCCTTGAGGTCGAGGTTCTCGCCGGCGCCGAGCTTGACCTCGTCGCGTACATCGGCGTAATGGCCGACCTTCATCTTGATCTCCGCGGCTTCCGTGTCGCTGTAGCCGGCTTCCGGGAGTTCGTTGGCGATCGCGCCGTACGCGCGCACCAGCGCGGCGACGTCCTTGTAAAGCTCGACGCGCTTGGCCTCGTTCGCCTTGAGCTGTTCGGCGTTGCCGGGCTCACTGGCACAGAAATAGCGCTGGTACTGGACGGTGCCCTTCGGCGGCTCGACCGGCTCGCACAGCAGCTCGACCTTCTCGAGCGCGTTGTCGAGATCCTCGCGCGCCTTCTTAATGCGGTCATTGAGCAGCCCGTCGATGTCCTCCGGGTCGTAGCCGTCGAGCGCGCCGGAGGTGTAGTCGGTGATCGCGCTCGACAGCGACTTGAACAGGTCGCGGTAGTCGACGATGTAGCCGTAGGTCTTGTCCTCGCCGTCGAGCCGGTTCACGCGGCAGATCGCCTGGAACAGCCCGTGGTCGCGCATCTTCTTGTCGATGTACAGGTAGGTGGCCGACGGCGCGTCGAACCCGGTCAACAGCTTGTCGACGACGATCAGCAGCCGCATCTGGCCCGGCTCGTTGACGAACCGCTCCTTGACCTGCTCCTCGAACAGCTCCACCTTGTTCATCGCGACGTCCGCCGGTTCGCCGAAGTGGTCGGCGAGCATCTGCCGGTAGATCTGGTACTGGCGCAGCTTCTCGGTGGCGCCGTGTCCGGTGTCCTCCTTGGAGATGTCGCCCGCCTGTGGCTGGTAGCTCGTGACGATCGCGACCTTGCCCTTGAGGTCGGTGGCGGAGAACAGCTCGTAGAACTTGCACGCCTGGTAGATGCTGCCGCTGACCAGGATCGCGTTGCCGCGCCCATCCGCCAGCCGCGGCCGGGTCTTCATGTCGAGCAGGATGTCGTTGACGATGTGCCGCGCCCGCGGCTCGGCGCTGGTGACCTTCTGCAGCGTGCCCCAGCGCTTCTTCAGCTCGGCGCGCGCAACGTCGGTCATGCCCTTCGTCTGCGCGTCGAACCACTGGTCGACCTTCTGTGGCGAGCTGAGCCGCTGCCCGATGTTGCGCGCCTCGTAGCGCAGATCGAGCACCACGCCGTCGTCTACCGCCTCGTCGAACTTGTAGGTGTGGATGAAGGTGCCGAACGTCGCGATCGTGGTGGGCTTGTCCGCCTTCAACAGCGGCGTCCCGGTGAAGCCGATGAACATCGCGCCGGGCAGCAGCTTCTTCATCGCCGCGTGCAGCTTCCCGGACTGGGTGCGGTGCGCCTCGTCGACGAACACGTAGATGTTGCCCTTCGCGGAGAACCCGGCCGGCAGGCTAGCCTGGAGTTCCCTGATGAACGCGTCCCCGGCGGCGTCGCGTTCCTTTTCGTCCTGCGAGCCGCGGAACTTGTGGATCAGCGAGCAGATCAGCCAGCGGTCGGACTTGTTGAGCGTGTCGAGCATGTCCCTGCCGCTCTTGGTCCGGTAAATCTGCTCGTTCACTCCCTCGAAGACACCCTCGATCTGCTCGTCGAGCTCGGTGCGGTCGGTGATCAGCAGCACGCGCGCGTCGCGCTGATGCTCCCGGAGCCATTTCGCAAGCCACACCATCGTGAGTGACTTGCCCGCGCCCTGCGTGTGCCAGATGATCCCGCCCTCACGCCGCCGGGCCCGCTCCTGCGCCGCCTTGACGCCGAAGTACTGGTTCGGCCGGCAGATCTTCTTGATGCCGCGGTCGAACACGATGAAGTCGTGGATCACCTCGAGCAGCCGCCGCTTCGAACACAGCTGCACGAACGCCTCGTCGAGCGGCTCCTCGATGCCTTCGCACTGCTGCTCGATCTCGGCGCGCAGCTCGGCGTGGATGTCGTCAGTCAGCTTCCACCTGAGCCAGTACTTCTCCGGTGTTCCGATCACCGCATAGTGGAGGCCCTCGACGTCGTTGCCGGCGATCAGCAGTTGGACGGTCGAGAAGAAAGGTTGGATGAACTCCGGCTTCTGGTTGCCGATGCTCTGCCGGATCCCCTCAGACACCGCGACCTTCGAGCGCTTGAGCTCGATCACCGCGACCGCGATCCCGTTCACGTACAGCACGAGATCGGGCCGCTTGCTGTGCTGGCCGTACACCGTGACCTCTTCGGCGATCGCGAACTCGTTCGCCTCCGGCGTCTCCCAGTCGATCAGCCAGACCGTCTCCTGGTGCTCGCCGGCGCCCGGCTTGACTTTCACGCCGTAGCGGAGCAGCTCGTAGACCTCGCGGTTGGCTTCGTACAGATGCCGCCCGCCCCCGACTGCCGCGGCCTTCTTCAGCTTCTCGACCGCCTTGTCGATCAGGTCGTCGTCATAGCCGCGGTTGAGCAGGTTGCCCTCGAGCAGCGGCACCTCGATGTTCGAGTTCAGCGCGGGGTACTGCCAGTCGCCGAGGTAGACAAAGTTCAGGCGGTTCTCGAAGAGCTTGACGACGCGCGGCTGAACCTCGCGCTCGAGCTGACCGACGGTGCTCACGCTGCCACCGCCTCTCGATCGTCCACCGGCAGGCGCGTCCGGCCCGTCAGGAGCTCCTGCATCATGCCCTGCTTAATCGCCTGTGCCTTCGTGTGGCGGGCCCGAAGCTGCTCGATCTCTGCATCCGCGTCCATCAGGACGGCGGTGATCGCGTCTTGCTCAGCACGTTCGGGCAGCCGCACCTCGATCCCCGCAAGTGCACGGCTGCTGATGTGAACAACCGCGTCGCCCTGTCCCATGCGCGCCTTTTGGCTGGCGATCGCCGGCGTATTCATCAGCAACGCTAGGTACACCGGGTTGGCCAGCTTCTGGCGAAGTACGACGATATCTCCGCCGGCCACCGCGGGCTCCGAACCCGTGTAGGCGAGGCACATGCCGATTTCTGCGCGAGTCTCACCAGACCCGGCAAACAGCAGATCGCCGCTACGCAGCGCAAATGCAGTCGCTGCCACTGCCTCATCGACGTAAGACACCGTCTCCGCCGTGTAACCCTTGTAGGTGGTGTAGAGCTCTCCGTAGCGGATGCATGGGACACCGGCATGGCGAACATCATCGCGTTTGATCCCGCGTCCTTTGAAGAACTCGCCGAGATCACCGAGCGTCGTCGTCGTCGACCATTCGCGATTGAAACCAGCCAGCCGCGTCTCCCCTGAGAGGAGGGTCTGCATGAGCCCCCGCTTGACGTCCTCCTTCTTCGCGATGAGGCGCTCGAGAACCTTGACCTCGTGTTCAGCGTCGTCCAGCGCGCCGGCGATCTTTTCTTGGCGGGCCAGGCTCGGGATCGGGATCTCGAAGTCGTTCACCTGCTCGAGCGACAGGTTCGCCTGCGCTGCCTGAACGTTGATCTCCGCGATGCGCGATCGCACCGCATGGCTACGGAGCGCCCACAAGAGGTAGCGAGCTAGGACGTGAGACCCTTTCCGCAGTCGCACGATCGCGAAGGCCTGGTTTGTATTCGCTGGCAGCCAGGACGCCTCGACCATCGTCGACCGCCCGAGTGCTCCAGCAATCGAGAACAGCACGTCCCCCTCACGCAGTTGTGATCGCCTGAGCAGCTCGTCTGTCTCGCGGTCGATATACGCGAGCTTGCTCGGAACAAGCGCACCGTCGGGCGTGATGGTCTCAACCTTGATGAAGCGGACGCCGCTTGTTGTGAACCTGCGGCCCATCGAAGTCGGCGTCGTGCCCTTCGTGACGAGTTCCGCGAGGTCACGGATTTTTGAGCGGGGGGCATGTTGCGAACTCATTGGACCCCCCATGGCCGCGAGGTGTTGCTGCACGCGCTTGGACGCAAGCCCGAGTTCCGACTCGAGCGCACCGACTGTGGCGCCGTACCGATCACCGAGCTGCTCTAGACGAGCTACGAGCTCGAGCGTCAGCACGTCGACCGTCGCGCGAACCCGCGTCTCGACGCTCGCGAGCCACTTGTCCTCGAGAACAAGCGTCATGACCTCGTCGCCGGACAGCTCGCCGTACTTATCAACTGTGGCGGCGTCGAGTTCGGTCTGCGCTTGCTTTACCGCCTTCTTCGCGTCGGCCTCTTGCTTGAACAGGTCAAGCGCCCGCTTCAGGGCGGCAACGACGTCATGGTCGCCGTCCGCCTTCGCCTGCTTGAGCGCGTCCTTTGCGGTCTTCTGCGTGACACCGCCCTTGTCGTCGACCGCGTCCCACAAGAGGCCGTCCTCAACCGCGTGTTCCTCGACATATTCTTCGCGTGCGCGCGTCGCTTGCTCGGCCCTGAGCGCGAGCTGTTCGAGCTTCGCCTTGTCCTCTGCTAGGTACCTCGCAACCACGAGCTTCGGCGGGATCAGGTCCATGACGTAGCGCGCGAGCGACTTGCCCGAGCCCGTGACGATGTCGGCGTCCTCGTACTTCGGCTTGCCGTTCTTGTCTTTTCCGAGTCGCGCCGGCCGCGGGCGGGACGCCTCAAGCCAGCCGCTGTTCATGACGAGGAACACGTCGTCGTGCATGGTTTCGTGCCAGTAGCTGAGCAGCTGCTCGTACACGTCGTACTCGTCGAGCAACGGGAATGACCGGAAGCGGGCGAGCAGATCGTCGCCAAGCTCGGTGATCAGCTCGTTCGGACGCGTCTCTGGCGTGATCGCCGCCAGCGTGTCCCGGTGCGCGGAGAACCAATCGCGCAGCACCGCCTGTGCGCGGTCGGCGAACTGCTTGTACTCATCGGAGCCCAGGATGGTCTGCTGAACGTCAGCCACATCGACGGCGAGGTCGACGTAGCCGGGGCGGTTCGGCTTGAACAGTTTCGAGCGCAGCGACGGAAACGCATCCCAGTAGCCGGCGAGCGCGTCGATGTCGCGCTCGGGGATCCCGCCGTGCAGATGCGCGTGCAGATCCTGGATGTCCTCCGGCTCGGACGAGTCGACGTAGCGGGGGATGTTGAGGTTGTAGTCGTTAGCCTCGCTCGCGATCTCGGCGACCGGGACCATGCGCGAGTAGCGCTCGATTTCGATCTGCTTGTTGAAGACGTCCACGATCTTGTGGATGTCCCGGCTGCGGAGGCGGTTCTTGTTTCCGTCCTTCTTGAACCCCTTGGACGCGTCGATCATGAAGACGCCGGTGCGGGCGTGGGCGTTCTCCTTGTCCAGCACCACGATGCACGCCGGGATGCCGGTGCCGTAGAAGAGGTTGGGCGGCAGGCCGATGATGCCCTTGATGTAGCCGCGCTTGACGAGTTCCTTGCGGATTACCGCCTCGGCGTTGCCCCGGAACAGCACGCCGTGGGGGAGGATCACCGCCGCCTTGCCGTTCGGCTTGAGCGACTTGAGGATGTGCAGCAGAAACGCGTAGTCGCCGTTCTTCTCCGGCGGCCGGCCGAACTCGAAGCGGCCGTACTCGTTCTCGAGGCCGTGGCTCCACGACTTGATCGAGAACGGCGGGTTGGCGACGGCGAAGTCGAAGGTCTTGAGCTGGCCGCCCTGCGTGAACTGCGGGTTGGTGATCGTGTCGCCCTTGGCGATGTCGTGCGCGGCTTCAGGGCGGCCGTGCAGGATCATGTTCATCTTGGCCAGCGCCCAGGTTGCGACGTCCTTCTCCTGCCCGTAGATCGTGATCCCGCGCGGCGCTTCCTCAGCCGCCTTCAACAGCAGGGAGCCAGACCCGCACGTCGGGTCGTAGACCGTCTGATCCTGGCGCGTCTGCGGGCCAATGCCGACCACCTTCGCGAGCACGCGCGAGACCTCGGCCGGCGTGTAGAACTGGCCCTTTGACTTGCCGGACTCGGTGGCGAAGTGCTGCATCAGGTACTCGTAGGCGTCGCCGAGCAGGTCGTCACCCTCGGCGCGGCTGCCGCTGAAGTCGAGGTCGGCGAAGATCGAGATCAGCTGACCGAGTCGATCCACCAGCTCCTTGCCGCGGCCGAGCTTCTCCTCGTCGTTGAAGTCGGCGAGGTCGATGACGTTGCGCAGGTCGTTGGCGTCGGCGAGCTTCGCGATGACCTTGTTGGTCTTGTCACCGATCTCCTTGTCGCCCTTGAGCGCGACGAGGTCGTCGAACGAGCCGCCATCGGGAACCTCGATCAGGCTGTCCGGGTCGGCCTTCGCCTTGTCCGTCACGTACTTCACGAACAGCAGCGTGAGGATGTAGTCCTTGTACTGGGACGCGTCCATCCCGCCGCGCAGCTCGTCGCAGCTGGCCCACAGCGAGCGGTAGAGATCTGACTTCTTCAGCGCCACGAGCGCCCCCCGTCTCCCATGGTTGCTGTACGAGCGCCGCTGGCACGCGGTGCGAGCTTGCGAGTCCTGATCGGCATCGTTAGGAACTTACCTCCGACAGCCGCTGTTGCGCGCGCTTTCCGGTGCACCCGCGGCGATGACCGGCTCGGGCCTGGTACCACGGCCGGCCGCTGACGGCTACTCCGTGTCGTGTGGAGCGCCGCCGTTCGCGCGGGTAGCGTTCCGGCGCGTGAACCCCTCGGCCGGACCCGGCGGGCATCGCCGCCCGTCGAAACTGACTGCAGCCCGCAAGATGCGGGTTGCAACGCAGCATGACCTTGCCCGTGCGGTCGGCCTCTCGCTGCCGACCTACCGGCGCCTCGAGACTGGCAGGATGCCGAACCCGCCGATCCGATACCTGGCGAACTGTGCGATCGCACTTGACGTGCCGCTCGAGGAGCTGATCGAGGACGAGTGGCGCGAGTGGATGGTGCTCGACCGCTACCGCGCCTACAAGCCGCCCGTCCGCGAGCGGCTGTGGCGGACCGACGACTCGTAAGACGTCAGCTACGCCGCCGTCGGCTGTGAGCCGAGTGGGAACCGACCGCTCAGGTTCCACTGCGTGTCGGCGTGCGCGGCCTCGAGCAGCAGTTCGCGGATCGCTTCGTACTCATCCGGTCGGAGCAGCAGGTGGGAGAGCCGCTTGACCCTGGTGGGCTTGATCGGCGTACGGGTTAGATGCGGCGCGACGTCGAGGTCAACAGAGATCAGCGGGCGCACGCGCATCATCCAGCGGAAGCGCTCGCCGTGCTCCGGGTGCCCATCCTTCTCGTCGGTCACCGTGTCGGAGGCCACCTCGACGATCGCCGGCATGACCTTCCAGCGCGCCGCGTAGTAGACGAGCAGGTCGCCGGCGCGTACTGAGCGGGGGTACTTCGAGAACCAGATCTTGGTCAGGAGGTACTCGTTGCCGATGCGCCAGTCGCGCGCCAGCGGATCCTCTGCTGTGCCGACGCCTTTGAGCCACGCCCACGGCCCGGTACCGAACCTTTCGTGCGCCATCGTCCTCCTTTAGAGCTTCGTTGGTTAGCTGAGCGCCAGATGTTCCCTTAGCAGTGCGGTTCTGTCAACTTGATTGGATCTGATAAGCGCCAGCGCGGAAACCCGGAGGGGTGCCGTTGTCGGCTCCCTGCAGCCGCCGCGATCTATACGAACATATGTTCGTATGCGATCAGATTTTTACTGTTCAATCCTGACCGGCTCGGTCCGGGCGACCGTCGAGATGGTGTCGGCAGAGATCGCATGGCACGTCGTCGCGGACAGACCTGGAAGCAGCGCATGAACCGGCCGGACCTCACCCCAGCCGCGCGGCGCCGCCAGCTGCGCCGCTACCGGCAGCAGCTCCTCCGCGGACCGCTGCGCCACGAGCGCACAGTCACCGAGAAGGCGCTCGCCGCGAAGCCGCGCAAGGCGGACCCGCCCATGATCTGGCCCGGCGTGGGGCAGTTCTCGAAGGACAAGGACGTCCTCAGCCAGACCGAAATCGTGCGGATCGCGAAGCAGTGCGACCTTCTCGCGGACCTGCGTCTGCGCACTGACTACGACTTCGGCGGCGGCCGCCCGCGCGAGCAGGGGGAGTGGATCCTCGCCTTCCTCGCCTTCATGCAGTCAGGCATCGTCGACATCCAGCCGTGGTGGAGGGAGAGCTCGCCGCTGATGTGGTGGGAGGCCGGCTTCTCGAAGCGGCCCTCCTACGAGACCACCCGCAACCGCTTCATCGAGCTCGAGCAGTGCGCGCAGGAGGAGCTCTTCCAGGCGAGCGCGCTGCTGATCCGCGAGGCCATCAAGCGCACAGGCGGCCGGGTCTGCTTCGACCTCCATATCGACTGCACCGAAGCCGAGACGCACGCGCGCATGCACCACGACTGCCGGCGTGGAGAAGGCTGCCCCGGCTGGGGCAAGCCACGCGTCGACCGCCACGGCAGAAGGATCCGCAGCAAGAACGGCCAGGCGATGACGCCCGCACGCATCTCTACCGAAGAGGCGGCAGCCGACCGGAAGCGCCGCAACGCCGAACCGCTCGCAGACGACTTCGGGACGCCGTCGATCGGCGAAGCCGAGCGGCTCGTCTACGACGAGGGCACCGGCACGCTCCGCATGCGCGTCGGCCAGCACTGGTGGCGCGTGATGGACCCAACCGCCGGCCCGCGCGCCTACAAGGGGCCCAAGGGTGCGATCAAGTTCTGGCTCGGCTTCTACAACCTGAAGGTCGTCTGCCACACCTTCCAGGAGCCGGTCCTCAACCTCGTAGAAGCCGCCGACGAGCAGGAGCTCACGCTCCTCCCCGAGGTCGTCGACCGGATGACAGAGATCTGCGGCGACGGTCACATCCGCGCGCTGAGCGCCGACAAGGGTTTCCTGACCAAGAGCAACTGCCAGCTGCTCGTCGAGAAGGGGATCACCGCGGTCATGCCTTTCCGCTCCTACAAGGGCGAGGACGGGCGGCCGCGGGACTACGAGCGCTTCGACCGCGACGGCATCCGCGCTGCAAGTTCTGCGGCGGTGAGACCGAGTTCGTGCGCTTCAGCCCGAACGACGGCAAGCCGCGGATCTGGTTCACCTGTAAGCGCCCCACGCCCGACTGCCTCAAGCAGTCCAAGAACGGCCGCCAGCAGCCGAGGGAGCAGACCATCTACTGCAAGGTCGATCCCCGCTACTTGCTCCCGCTCTGGCGAAACACCGCCGCTTACCAAGCGCTCTTCACGCAGGCGCAGGCGCTCGAGCGCGCCCACCATCTCGCCCGCACGCGCAACAAGAACGGCGGCAAGAACGCCGAGACCCGCCCGAAGCGGATCGGCCGTGACTGGCAGCAGCTGCGCGCCCACGGCTCGGTCGTCCTCAACTGGCTCAAGATCCTCTGGCGCCAGGGCTGGATCGACGGCTGCCCCGCCCGCAACGACGAACAGCCCTACTTCATCGACGCCGCCGAGCACCTCGAGCTCATGAACGCCAAGCGTCGCGCCGAGGGCCTGCAGCGGCCGTACGGCGACGCAGCCGTCGCCAAGGGGCTCGGACCCAAGCGCCCGCGCTACCGCTACGTCGCCGACGCCGACACCGGGCTGATGCGCGATCTGAAGACCGGCAACCTCGTCAACCCCGTCACCGGCGACATCGTCGTCAACGCCGACGAGCTCGCCGAGCTGCCGTTGCCGCGCACCCGCAACCAGCCGGTGATGCCCGACGCCTACGAGCCCGCCGAGAACGAGAGGCCCACGGCGTCGCCTGATGGATCCGGCCCCGACCGGCCGGCTGAACCGCCGGGAGACCCGCCGCCCGCGCCGGCGATCGACCCGGACGAGCTGCCCTTCTAGACGACGACCAGCCAGCGCCCAGGGTGCCGAGAGCCCCTGGGCGCTCACGCGTTCCGGGGCGGCGGCGCCCGCGCCGGCCGCCGCCCGGCGGCCCAAAACGGCCCCTGAACGACGACAGGCGCGCGCCGCCCGCCTGTCATCACCTGAGCCCTAGCCCCACGAGGGCCGCACACCATCCCCAGACGGGCCGGTGTACCCATCGCGGTCACGTATTGCAACGAGAACTAAAGCTCTCCGATGCGGATGAGAGGACTCGAACCTCCACGGGGTTGCCCCCACACGGACCTGAACCGTGCGCGTC
>JADGHQ010000118.1 GCA_019683805.1 Thermoleophilaceae bacterium | reverse complement strand
GTCGCGCCCACATGGGACGCGGCGCTCGGCGGCTCGCTCGAACATTCGTCCGCGGCCGAGCGTAGGCGCCTGGGCGCGTCAGTCTGTGACGTCGGTCACGGACCTCGCTCCGCGCGCCGCGGCGGCCCTGAGGATCCGCGCTCCTTGCACTATCTTGCAGGGTCCGAGTCGAAACGTGCCGGCCCCTGTCCGAGACCGACCCAAGGATGGATCTGCAGCATCACCTCCGCGGGGAGAGCCGATGAACGAGCGCGTCGTCGCGGCCGCGCGCGAGCTCGGCCTCGACGTCTCGATGACGACCCTCGAGCGGCCGACCCGGACGGTCGACGAGGCCGCGCGCGCGGTCGGGTGCGACCCCGGGCGGATCGCGAAGTCGGTCGTCTTCGTGGCCGACGGCGAGCCCGTCGTCGCGGTCGCCTCGGGGGCGCACAAGGTCGACACCGAGGCCCTCTGCCGCGTGCTCGACTGCGCCGTGGTCGACCCGGCGAGCCCGAAGGTCGTGCGCGCGGCCACCGGCTTCGCGCCGGGCGGGGTGCCGCCGTTCTCGCATGGCCTGCAGGTCGTAATGGACAGCGCGCTGATGCGCTACCCGACCGTCTGGGCCGCCGGCGGCGACGGCAACACCGTGTTCGAGGTCGACCCGCGCGTGCTCGCCGAGCGCACCGGCGCGACCGTGGCCGACATCGGCGCCTCCGAGGGCTAGGGCCAGGGTTTTGCCGCGCTGAGCGGCGGGAACGCCTGGGGAGAAATGCCCGGCGGCGCCCACGACACGCTCGAGATAAGCCCGGACCCCGCGGAGCTCGCCCGCACGAGGCGGTTCGTCAGCGAGCGCGCGGCCGACTGCGGCCTCGACGACGAGGCGCGCTTCCGCGCCGCCCTCGTCGCCACCGAGGCCGTCACCAACGCGATGCGGCACGGTCGGGCCGCCGACGGGCGCGAGACGCCGATCGAGATCCGCTGCGGGCGAGACGGCGACTCGTTCGTGATCGAGGTGGGCGACCGGGGCACGTTCAAGCAGCGCCTGGGCGACCCCGCGGGCTCGCCGGAGGAGGCAACGAGCGGGCGCGGGCTCGGCCTGATCGAGCGGCTCACGAGCAGCTTCGACCTCGAGACGAGCAGCGAGGGGACGCGCGTGCGCATGCTCGTGGGGCTCGAGGAGGCCTGCTGACCCCAGGGCCCGCGAGCGTCCGCCCGCCATAATCAGGTCATGGCCACGAGGCTCGAGCCGCTGCGGGTCGCGCTCGCGCAGATCGACGCGCGCGTGGGCGACATCGCCGGCAACGCCGCGCTGATCTCCGACCGGATCGCGGCCGCGCGCGACGCGGGCGCCGCCCTCGTCGTCTTCCCCGAGCTCGCGCTCACCGGCTACCCACCCGAGGACCTGCTGCTCAAGACGAGCTTCCTGGCGCGCACCGGCGAGGCGCTCGAGGAGCTCGCGGCCGAGACGCACGGGATCGTCGCGCTCGTCGGCTTTCCCGAGCGCGCGACCGACGTGCACAACGCCGCCGCGGTGCTCGCCGACGGTCGGGTCGCCGCCGTGTACCGCAAGAACTACCTCCCGAACTACGGCGTCTTCGACGAGCAGCGCTACTTCCAGGCCGGGCGCGAGCCCGCCCTGATCGAGGTCAACGGCGTCCTGATCGGGCTCACGATCTGCGAGGACATCTGGGAGCCCGGGCCGCCCGCGGCCGCCGAGGCGCTCGCCGGCGCGCACATGATCGTGAACCTCTCCGCCTCGCCCTTCCACGCCGGCAAGGGCCTCGCGCGCGAGCGCATGATCGTGCAGCGGGCGCGCGACAGCATCGCCGCCGTGGCGTTCTGCAACATGGTCGGCGGCCAGGACGAGCTGATCTTCGACGGCTACAGCCTGGCCGTGGGCGCCGACGGCGAGCTGCTCGCCCGCGCGCCGCAGTTCGAGGAGTCGCTGTGCGTGTTCACGATGGACCCGCAGGCCGTCGAGGCCGCGCGCCTGCGCGACACGCGCCACCGCGCCGCCGTCCAGCGCTCGTGGCTCGACGGCCCTCCGGAGGTCCCGGTGCTCGCCCGCCTCGCCGTCGAGCAGGCGCCGGAGGCGGAGCAGGTGGGCGGGCCCGTCGCGGACGTCCTCGACCCGCTCGAGGAGATCTACCGCGCGCTCGTGCTGGGCGTGCGCGACTACGTCGAGAAGAACGGCTTCTCGCACGTAGTCTTCGGGGTCTCGGGCGGGATCGACTCCGCGCTCGTGGCCCTGATCGCGGTCGACGCGCTCGGGCCCGACCGCGTGAGCTGCGTCGTGATGCCCTCCCCCTACTCCTCGACCGAGACCCAGGCGGACGCGCGCGCGATCGCGAGCAACCTCGGGGCGGGGTTGATCGAGCTGCCGATCGAGCAGGCGATGCGCTCCTTCGACGAGATGCTCGCGGGCGTCTTCGACGGCCTCGAGCCCGACATCACCGAGGAGAACATCCAGGCGCGCATCCGCGGCAACCTCGTGATGGCGCTGTCGAACAAGTTCGGCTGGCTCGTGCTCACCACCGGCAACAAGTCGGAGCTGTCGGTCGGCTACGCCACGCTCTACGGCGACATGGCTGGCGGCTTCGCCGTCCTCAAGGACGTGTTCAAGACCACGGTCTACCGGCTCGTGCGCTGGCGCAACGAGCGCGAGGGGCGCGAGCTCGTGCCCGCCTCGGTGCTCGAGCGCCCGCCCTCGGCCGAGCTGCGCCACGGCCAGCGCGACGAGGACTCGCTTCCGCCCTACGAGGTGCTCGACCGCATCCTCGCGGGCTACGTGGAGGAGGAGCTCGACGCCGACGAGCTCGAGCGCCGCGGGCTGCCAGCCGAGGAGGTGGAGCGCGTGATCCGGCTCGTGGACCGCGCCGAGTACAAGCGGCGCCAGGCGCCGCCCGGGATCCGGATCTCCACGAAGGCCTTCGGGCGCGACCGGCGGCTGCCGATCACCAACCGCTTCGAGAGCCGCCCGGCGCGCGCCGCGAGCGCCTAGCGCCGGGCTTCGCCAGGCATCGGCCGCACGGCTATCGTGACACGCGAGAGCGCGACCAGCCTGCCGCGCTCGTCGGTGAACTCGACCTCCCACACCCACGAGGTGCGGCCGCGGTGGCGCGCGGTCGCGACCGCGTCCACCACCCCCTCCGTCACCGGGCGCAGGAAGCTCGTGAGGTTCGAGCTGCCCATGGCGGCCATGCCGTCCCCGCTCACGGCCTGGAAGGTGCCGGCGGACGCGAGCGTCTCGGCGAGCGCCGCGTAGGCGCCGCCGTGCACGAGCCCGAAGGGCTGGCGCACCTTGTCGGTCACGGGGATGCGCCCGCGCGCGACGCCGTCGCCGAGCTCGACGAGCTCGAACCCGAGCGCGGCGTCGAGCGTGCGCTCGACGTCGAGCGGCGTCTCCGGAATCTCTGCGCGACACGGGCGCGGCTCTGCCACGGGTCGGCAGGTTACCCTTCCGCTGCAGATGGCAACGTTCGACCGCCTCCCCGCCGAGCAGCGGGCGATCATCGAGCTCGTCCTGCGGCGGGGCCAGACGTACGAGGAGCTGTCGGCGCTGCTCGACATGCCGGCCGCGCGCGTGCGCGAGCTCGCGCGCGAGGCGCTCGCCGAGCTGGCCCCCCACAGCGCGAGCGGGGTCGATCCGGACTGGCGCGGCCAGATCGCCGACTACGTCCTCGGCCAGCAGTCGGGGCCGGAGTCGACAGCGACGCGCGGCCACCTGAGGCGGTCCGAGCCGGCGCGCACGTGGGCGATCTCGCTGCTCGACTCGCTCGCCGACCTCTACCCGAACGGCGCGCCCGAGATCCCCGCGCCCGACCCGGGCGCGCGCGCCGGTCGGCGCGCCCTCGGCGGGCGGCTCACGGCGGCCGTCGAGGGCGCGCCGCCGCGCGTGCGCCGGCGCGCCGCGGCTGGCGCTTATAAACATCA
>JADGHQ010000117.1 GCA_019683805.1 Thermoleophilaceae bacterium | reverse complement strand
GGGGCGGCCCCGCCCGGCGGGGCGGCGCCCGCGCGGGGGCGGGGCCGCGCCGCGTCGAGCGCAGCCTCGGCCTCGAGCGCGCCCGCGGCCTGCTCCTCGGCGCTCACCGGCAGGACTTCGGTGGCCCGCCCGTCGAGCTCGCCCGCCGAGCGCACCGCGTTCGCGAGCATCGCCTCGCACGCCTGCACGAGCTCCGCGAGCGCGACCCCGCCGGTGTCGAGGTTGGCGAGCATCCAGCGCTGGACGCGCGCGTTGTTGCGCATGTCCGAGAGGAACTTGCGGCCCGTCCCCCCGAGCCCCATGTTCGCCCCGTGGAGGCGGTAGCGGTTCACCGGGATCTCGACGTGGTCGATCTCCGCGCGCTCGGCGACCCGCGCCGCGATGTACCAGTCGGGGTAGAGCAGCTCCTCGGGGATCGGGTGGAAGCGCTCGCGCAGCGAGCTCCGCACCACGCTCGCCCCGCCGGAGACGAAGTTCTGCCGGATCAGCCTGCCGAGGATGCGCCCGCGCGCCGGCTCGAAGCGCGAGTACGCGAAGAAGGAGGGGTTGAGCGTGTTGCCGTCCGCGTCGACCATCTCCATGTCGCCGTGCACGAGCCCCACCTCGGGCCGTTCCGCCAGCACGCGCGCCTGCTCCCGCAGCTTGTACGCGGGCCAGGCGTCGTCGCCGTCGAGGATCGCGATCAGCTCGCCGGTCGCCTCGCCGAGCGCCCGGTTCATGGCCGCGACGAAGCCGCGGTTCGCCTGGTGGATCAGCCGCACGCGCGGCTCGGCGCCGAAGCGCGCGTCGAGCAGCTCGCGCGTCCCGTCCGTCGACCCGTCGTCGACCACCACGACGTCGACGAGCTCGGGCGGGTAGTCCTGCGCGAGCGCGCTCTCGACCGCCTCGCGCACGAAGCGCGCGTGGTTGTAGGCGGTCACGACGCAGGTGACGCTCGGGAGGGAGCGGATCGTCCCCACGGCCGCTGTGATCGGCAGGAGCGCGCGGCGCTAAAGCGGCCGCGGGCACGGCCGAGTACCGGGCTGACCCGCCCCGACCGCGGACGCGCGTACGGCAATGAACCCTCCGTCCTCACCCGGCCGCATCGTGATGACGTCGTTCGGCTACAACGACGCCGGCGGCGGCACCGCGGTCCCGCGGGAGGTGTCCAAGGAGCTCGCCCGACGCGGCTGGGAGGTGACCGTCTTCCACGCCGCGGTGGCGCCGATCCCCGGCGGCCGCCCGTACGAGGTGCGCGAGTGGGAGGAGGACGGCGTGCGCCTCGTCGGCGTCCACAACCGCCCGCACGGGCTGCTCGACCTCGGCCACCCCGAGCGCGAGATCCACGACCCGCCGATCACCGCGGCCTTCGCGCGCACGCTCGAGCGCGTGCGCCCGGACGTGGTGCACATGCACAACCTGCACAACCTCGGCGCGGCGCTGCTCGACGAGGTCGCGGCGCGCGGCATCCCGTCCTACTTCTCCACCCACAACTACTGGCTCGTCTGCCCGCGCAACTACCTGATGCGCGGCGACGGCGCGATCTGCCCCGGCCCCGGCGACCGCGGCGGGGACTGCGCGAGCTGCGTCGGCTCGGCCGATCGGCTCGGCTACCGGCGCCGCCTCGGCGAGATCCGCGGCCGCTTCGCGCGCGCGGTGAGCGTCTGCCTCGCCGTCTCCGACGCCGTGCGCAACACGCTGGTCGCCCAGGGCTACCCCGCCGAGATGATCGACGTGGTGCGCCAGTCGATGCCCGCCGCCGAGCGCACCTGGGAGCTGCTCGGCCGCGACCGCGAGCCGGGCCGCGTGGGCGAGCGCCTAGTCGTCGGCTTCTTCGGCTCGGCGTACTGGCACAAGGGCCCGCGCCTGCTGGTAGACGCGGCGCAGCGCACCGAGGCCGAGATCGAGGTGCGCATCCACGGCGAGATCCCCGATCGGCTCGCCGAGCAGCTGCGGCGCGCGGACGCTCGCGGCGCGGTGACGCTCTGCGGGGAGTTCGGGGGCGAGGACCTGCCCGAGCTGCTCGCGGGCGTCGACGTGGCCGTCGCGCCGTCGCTGTGGTGGGACTGCGCGCCGCTCGTCGCGCACGAGTGCCTCGCGGGCCGGGTGCCGCTCGTCGCGCCGCGGCTGGGCGGACTCGCGGAGGCGGTGCGCGACGGGGTGGACGGCCTGCTCTTCGACGGGCTCGACGGCGCCGACCTCGCGCGCAAGCTCGACCGGCTCGCCTCGGAGCCGGGGCTCCTCGAGCGGCTGCAGGCGGGCATCGAGCCGCCGCGGCCCTTCGCCGAGTACGTGGACGAGCTCGAGGCCTACTACGCGGGCGAGCGGCCCTCGCGCGCCGTCGGCGAGGCGGGCGCGACCGCGGTCCGCTGGGTCGGCGACCACACGCTCAACACGAGCCTCTCGATCGTCAACCGGCGCGTGGGCGGCGCGATCGCGCGCGAGCGCGGGATCGCGCTCGAGCGCGTGGAGCGCGACGGCGCCCGGCTCGACCCGCCGCTGCCCCACCCGGCGCAGATCGAGGTGCGCCACCAGTGGCCGCCGGACCTGCGCCCGAGTGCCTCCGGCCACCTGGCGGTCATCCAGCCGTGGGAGTTCGGCGCGGTGCCGAGCGAGTGGGTCGAGCGGATCGAGGCGAACGTGGACGAGCTCTGGGTGCCGAGCGAGTTCGTGCGCCGGATGTACGTCGACTCGGGCGTCGAGGCGGACCGCGTGCAGGTCGTGCCGAACGGCGTGGACCTCGAGCTGTTCCGCCCGGACGGCCCGAAGCTCGAGCTCGACGCGCCCCCCGGCGGGCTGCGCTTCCTGTTCGTGGGCGGTCTGATCCGCCGCAAGGGGCCCGACCTGCTGCTCGACGCGTTCTCGCGGGCCTTCGCGGGCCGCGATGACGTGACGCTCGTGGTGAAGGACTTCGGCGCAGGCGGCGTCTACGCCCGCGGCGACCGCCACCGCCTGCGCGAGCACGTCGAGCAGGGCCGTCTGCCGCGCGTGCTGTACCTCGAGGACGAGCTCGACGACGCGGCGATGGCGGCCCTCTACCGCTCCTGCGACGTGCTCGTGCACCCCTACCGCGGCGAGGGCTTCGCGATGCCCGTGCTCGAGGCGATGGCCTGCGGGCTGCCGGTGATCGTGACGGCCGGCGGGCCGACCGACGAGTTCTGCCCCGACGAGGCCTGCTGGCGCATCCCGTCGCGGCGCGAGCCGATCGACAACGCGGCGCTGGGCGGCATGAGGACGGACAAGGCGCCCTGGATGCTCGAGCCCGACGCCGACGCGCTCG
The DNA here is from genome assembly GCA_019683805.1 of Thermoleophilaceae bacterium. Lineage (GTDB taxonomy): Bacteria > Actinomycetota > Thermoleophilia > Solirubrobacterales > Thermoleophilaceae > JADGHQ01. The sequence goes on along the minus strand of JADGHQ010000117.1, from coordinate 751 downwards.
GCGAGCTCCTACGCGAGGCGGCGACGGACGCCGAGGGCCGGCGCCGGCGCGGCGAGGCGGCCGCCCGCGCGGCCCCGCCGCTCTCGTGGGACGCGGTGGCGGCTCGCTACCTGGCCCGCATCGAGGCGCTGCGCGAGCGCCCCGCGAAGGCGGGCTCGCCGGCCCCGGCGCCGCTCGAGCTCGAGGAGGACGTGGAGCTGCGCGTGCTCGCCGCGCCGGCCTGGCGCGCGCAGGACGACCGCGTCGCGGAGCTGCTCTCCGCCTGGTGCGCGGCCGTTCCCGCCGGCACGAGCGCGTGCCTCTACCTGCTCGCGGGCAGCGCCGCCGACGGCCCCCCCGAGGCGCTGCTCGAGCACGTCGGGGGCGTGGCCGCGCGGGCGGGGATCGATCTCGACGCCGGGGCCGACGTGACGATCCTCGTGCCGCCGCACGGGGCGGACCACGACGCCCAGCTCCACGCCGGCATGGACGCCTTCGTGCGCACGCACGCCGGCGCCGAGGGCCACGTTCGCACCGCCCTGCGCGCCGGCAACCCGGTGCTCGAGCCGAGCGCCGCGGCGCTCGCCGGCTGGCTCGCGAACGCCAAACGGCGCGCCACTCAATACGGGTGGAGGCTGCCTACAAGGGCGTAAGGGCGTGTCCGTGATCGCTGCGTCCGCGTCCTGAGCGAGGGGGAGCGCGCACCGTGCCCCGGCGAAGGCGGGGCGGCGCGGGCGCGGCGGCGCCGCCCGGAGGCGGCGCCGCGCTTGAG
>JADGHQ010000040.1 GCA_019683805.1 Thermoleophilaceae bacterium | reverse complement strand
GGCGTCGTGTCGGTGGGCGGGAGCGGCACCGGCGTGGTGTCGACTGGCGGGGCCTGCGGCGGCCCGGCGGGCGCGGGCGAGGAGTCCGGCAGAGGCGACGGCTGGGCCGGAGACCCCGGAGCGCGCGGCGGCGGGTTCAGGGGTGCGACCGGCTGGGACGGGCTCCCCGGGCTCCGCGGGAACGGCGAGGGGATCGTCCCGAGCGGGGGCACGACGTCGAGCGGAGACGGGCCGAGCGGCGGGATCCCGGGCAGCAGCGGACCGATCGGCGCGAGGGCGACCGGCGCGAGGCCGCTCCCCGGCTCGAGGGCGCCCATGCGGGCGGCCGCGACCGGCGTGGACGCGCCGAGGGCGAGGACGGGGACCGGCGCGCCGACCGCGGGGCGGGGGGGGGGGGCCGGCCGCCCACCGCGGGGGGGGGGCGCGCGAGCCGGCGGGAGCGCGATTCGTGCCTGACGCCGCCGGCGGCGTCAGGCTCCACGGCGTCGCGGGCGACCCGCCGCCGGGGACGAGCGCGAGCACGAGCCCGATCGCCGCGAGCCCGGCGCCCGCCACGAGCACGTTCTCAGGGCGCGGGCGCGCGCTGCGCAGCCGCCACGGCAGCTCGCGCGCGTGCCCGTGGGCGCTCCGCAGGCGCCAGGCGGCCGCCTGCGCGGTCCGACGGGCTCGCCAACCGAGCCGGCCGGCCGGGGCGCCGAGCCCGGTCGCTCGGCGCGCTCGTCTGAGGTGATGTGACGGCAAATCGCCGGCGCGCGAGCCCGTCGGCGCTCGGGACCCGGCACGCTGAAGCGAGGCTATCGCCGCCCGAGAGCCGCGTCTGCCTCCCGCTCGCCTTGGCGCGCGGCCGCTCGGTCGGTTCCCCGAGGCTGCGGCGCCGCTCACCCTGGCCCCTGGCGATCGGGGTGCGTCCGGCCCAGGGCATATACCTTGCCGGGCGACAACTCCCCAGGAGGTCTGCCAGTTGCCCCCGCTCATCACGTATGAGGAAGCGCTCGCTTTGGGCGAGATCGAGGACCACGCGGAGATCGAGGCGCTAGTCGAGCGCGCGTTCGCCGTGCGCAAGGAGCGGTTCGGGGACTCGACCGACCTCTGCTCGCTCGTCAACGCGAAGTCAGGCGGTTGCGCCGAGGACTGCGGCTTCTGCGCGCAGTCGCGCTTCGCGGAGGCCGACACGCCGATGCACGCGATGATGACCCCGGAGCAGATCCTCGAGCACGCGAAGGCCGCGGAGGCTGCGGGCGCCCACCGCTTCTGCATGGTCACGCAGGGCCAGGGGCTCTCGAAGCGCGACTTCCAGAACATCCTCGAGGGCGCGCGGCTCGTTGCCGAGCACACGAACCTCAAGCGCTGCGCCTCGATCGGGCACCTCTCGGTCGAGCGCGCGAAGGCGCTCAAGGAGGCGGGCATCCAGCGCGTGCACCACAACGTCGAGACGGCGGAGAGCTACTACCCGGAGGTCTCGACGACCGTCCGCTACGAGGGTCGGCTGCGGACGATAGAGGCGGTGAAGGCGGCCGGCCTCGAGACCTGCGTGGGAGGCATCCTGAACCTCGGCGAGTCGCGGGAGCAGCGCGTCGAGATGGCCTTCCAGCTCGCGAAGATCAACCCCACCAGCGTGCCGATCAACCTGCTCAACCCGCGCCCCGGGACGAAGTTCGGCGACCGCGAGCTGATGGACCCGTGGGAGGCGGTCAAGTGGATCGCCATCTTCAGGCTCATCCTCCCCGACGCGCTCTTCCGCCTCTGCGGCGGCCGCATCGAGAACCTCGGCGAGCTCCAGCCGCTGGCCGTCAAGGCGGGTCTCAACGGCGTGATGATGGGCAACTTCCTCACCACGCTCGGCTCCGAGCCCGAGGACGACCGGCGCATGTTCGAGGAGCTCGGGCTGAACACGGCGCGCCAGCCGGACAACGGCTCCAACCCCCGGCCCGACAACCGCTCCGGCTGGCTCGAGGGCGACACCCCGGCGCGGCGCGAGGAGGGCCTCGTCAACCGCAAGGACGAAGCCAACTTCTGGGACCCGGCGACCCAGCTGAGGCACCGGAAGAAGCGCGCGGTGCCGCCGCGGCCGGACGGCGCGCCGAACGCCTACCCGAAGATCGTCGAGCTGCCGGCCGCCTAGGGAGGGGACTTGAGCGAGATCGCGGAGCGCCTCGAGGAGATCCGGAGCAGGGGTCTCTACCGGCGCATGCGGATGGTCTCGGGGCCGCAGGGGCCGCGCGTGCTGCTCGACGGCAAGCCGGTCCTGCTGCTCTGCTCGAACAACTACCTCGGCCTGGCGGACCACCCGCGGGTGCGCGAAGCCGCCGCCGAGGCGGCGATGCGCTGGGGCGTGGGCGCGGGGGCGTCGCGCCTGGTGTCGGGCACCATGACGATCCACCGCCGCCTCGAGGAGCGGCTGGCGGAGCTCAAGGGCACGAGCGCCTGCGTGCTGCTCGGGTCCGGCTACCTTGCGAACGCGGGCATCGTGTCGGCGCTCGCGCGCGAGGGCGACGTCGTCTTCTCCGACCGGCTCAACCACGCGAGCATCGTCGACGGATGCCGGCTCGCGAAGGCCGAGACGTTCGTCTACGACCACTGCGACATGGAGCACCTCGAGTGGGGCCTGCGCGAGGCGGGCGGCCGCGGCAGCCTGATCGTCACCGACGGCGTGTTCTCGATGGACGGGGACATCGCGCCGCTCGCCGAGATCGTCGAGCTGGCGCGCCGCTACGACGTGCGCGTGATGGTCGACGAGGCGCACGCCGTCGGCGCCATCGGCCCGGGCGGCCGCGGGAGCGTGGCGGCAGCCGGCCTCGAGGACGAGGTCGACGTGATCGTCGGCACCCTCGGCAAGGCGCTCGGCTCCTACGGCGCGTACGCCTGCTGCGACGCCCAGATGGCGGAGTACCTCGTGAACACAGCGCGCACCCTGATCTTCTCGACGGCGCTGCCGCCGCCCGTCGTGGCCGCGGCGCTGGCGGCGCTCGAGCTGCTGGTCGCGCAGCCCGAGCGCGTGGAGAAGCTGCAGCGCAACGCGGCGGTGCTGCGGGCGGCGCTCGCCGAGGAGGGGCTCGGCACGGGCGGCTCGCAGACGCAGATCGTGCCGCTCGTGGGCGGGGGCGCCGAGGAGACGGTCGCAGCCTGCGAGCACGCGCTCAAGCGCGGCGTGTTCGCGCAGGCGATCCGACCGCCGACCGTGCCGGCGGGGACCTCGCGCCTGCGCCTCGCGGTGATGGCGTCTCACACCGCCGCCGAGCTGCGGATGGCGGCGCGCGTGCTCGCTCAGGCGCTCCCCGAGCGGGCCGCCGCGAGGTCGGCGGTGGCGCGCGGCGGCGCGGGCCCGCGGGTGTTCGACGGGCTCGCGGAGGCCGCGTAGACAGGCCCCGTGCGCGGCCTTCTCGTCACGGGCACCGACACCGGCGCGGGAAAGACGGTGGTGGCCGGCGCGATCTGTGCCGCGCTCGCCGCGCGCGGCCTGCGCGTCGCGGCGTTCAAGCCCGTCGTGACGGGCCTCGAGGAGAGCGTCGACGAATGGCCGCACGATCACGAGCTGCTGGCCGCCACGGCCTCGGCGGGTCAGTCGCCGGAAGAGGTCGCTCCGCGCAGGTTCGGCCCGCCGGTGTCGCCCCACTACGCGGCCGAGCTGGCCGGGGAGCGGCTCGACCCTGCGGCCCTCGCCGCGGCCGCGCGGCAGGCCGCGCGCTCGGCCGACGCGCTCGTCTGCGAGGGCGTCGGCGGCCTGCTCGTGCCGATCGCGCCCGACTTCCTGGTGCGCGACTTCGCGGCCGAGCTCGGACTCCCGCTCGTCGTGGCCGCTCGTCCCGCGCTCGGGACGATCAACCACACCCTGCTCACGCTGGAGGCGGCCCGCGCCTGCGGCCTCGAGGTCGCGGGGGTGGTGATGACCCCCTGGCCCGAGCGGCCCGCCGGCATGCTCGTCTCGAACCGCGAGACCGTCGAGCGCCTGGGCGGCGTCGAGGTCGCCACGCTGCCCGCGACGACGCCCTCCGGCCTAGCCCGGGCGGGCTCGCAGCTCCCGCTCGAGCGCTGGCTCGGGGGCGGGGACTGACCGGTCCCCGCCCGGGCGGGCGGGATCACGCTACCTCCGTGGGCCGGCCGCGTAGTCGAGCAGCGAGCCGTCCACGAGCCACTCGACCGGGGCGCGGTCGTCGGTATAGACCTCGCCCCCCGCGAGCGCCGGCTCGAGCCGCGCGGCGGCCGCGCGGGCCCGACCGGCCAGCTCGCTCGGCACGCCCCGAGCGTTGCGCCGCAGCCGCGCGGCGGACGCCGCCGAATCGGTCGCCAGGAGCAGCGTGTTGGTGGGAGTCGCGTGGTCGCGGAGCACGGTGCGGAAGGCCGTGCGCATGGTCGCCGCGAGCACTCGCTCGAGGCGGAACTGACCCTCGGGCTGGCCGACGTTGACGATCACGCTGCCGCCGGGCTCGAGCCGCGCGCGAGCGAGCTCGAAGAACTCGCGCGTCGTCAGGTAGAAGGGGATGTACGGCTGGCGGTAGGCGTCGACGAAGATCGAGTCGTAGCGGTCGCGGGCGCGGCGCAGGAACGGGCGGGCGTCCACGGTGAACACGCGCAGCCGCGGGCCCCGCAGCCCGAACCAGCGCCGGCCGATCCTCGTCAGCTCGGGGTCGATCTCGACGCCGTGCACCACGGTGCGCGGGTAGAGCGCCCCGTACGCGCGGGCGGTGGTCCCCGCCGCGTTCCCGAGGATCGCGATCCGGCGCGGCGCGGAGTCGCGGGCGGCGAAGGGCAGCACGAGGAACTCGTCCCAGTAGCCGCCCGTCAGCACGGTGCCGGGACGCCACAGCGAGTGCCGGGCCTGGCCCTCGTTCAGCTCGAGGACGCGCGAGCCGTCCGGCTGCTCGACGACCTGCGCGTACTGGTAGGGCGTCTCGGCCTCGTAGACGACCCGCCCGGCGGGGTTCGCGCGCAGCGCGCCCGGAGGCAGGAGGGCGAGCGCCGCGATCGCGGCGGGCACGGCGGCCCAGCGCCACAAGGGCCGCAGACCCGCGAGCGCGGTCAGGGCGATCGCCAGCGCGAGCACGAGGAACGTCCGGCGCGTGCCTACCAGCGGGATCAGCACGAGGGCCGACAGCAGCGTCCCGAGCAGGCTGCCGGCGGTGGAGATGGCGTAGAGGCGGCCGGCGACCTTGCCTGCGTTCTCCACGTCAGCGACCGCGAGCCGCAGCGCCCACGGCGAGACCGCGCCGAGCAGCAGCACGGGCACGGCAACGAGCGCGAGCACCGCCAGCAGCGAGCCGACGAACGCGCCCGCCGACACGCTGTCGAGCGCCTCCACCCCCACGTCGAGCAGCGGGGCGGCCGCGAACGGGACCGCCGCGAGCAGGGCCGCGGCCGCGAGCGCGAGCAGGCAGAGGGCGCGTATCTGGGGATGGCGGTCCGCGAGCCGCCCCCCGAGCCAGTACCCGAGCGCAAGCGCCACGAGCACCACCCCGATCGTGTTGGCCCACACGATGGTCGAGGCGCCGAAGTCGGGGGCGAGCAGGCGCACCGCCGCGATCTCCGCGCCGAGGGAGCCGGAGCCGACCACGAACACGAGCAGCCCGAGCGGCGGCATCTTCCGACCTCCACGATAGTTAGCGTGCAGGGTCGTGGACCTAATCTCCTTCGACCACAGCCACCTCTGGCATCCCTTCACGCAGCAGCAGGGCTGGGTCGAGGAGGAGCCGCTCGTGATCGAGCGCGCCGAGGGCACCGACCTGATCGACGTCCGCGGCAGGCGCTTCATCGACGGCGTCTCGTCGCTCTGGTGCAACGTGCACGGGCACCGGCACCCGCGCATCGACGCCGCGGTGCGGGAGCAGCTCGAGCGCATGGCCCACTCGACGCTGCTCGGCCTCTCGCACCCGCCGGCGATCGAGCTGGCGCGGCGGCTGGTCGAGATCGCGCCGCCCGGGCTCACCCGCGTCTTCTACTCCGACTCGGGCTCCACGGCCGCGGAGATCGCGCTCAAGATGGCGTTCCAGTACTGGCAGCAGCAGGGCGGCGAGGCGGCGCGCAGGGTCAAGTTCGTGTCGCTGAAGGACGCCTACCACGGGGACACGATCGGCAGCGTGTCGGTCGGCGGCATCGACCTCTTCCACTCGATGTACCGGCCGCTGCTGTTCGACACGCTCAAGGCGGAGCCGGGCGACGCCGGGGACATGGAGCGGCTGCTCGCCGAGAACGAGGGCGAGGTCGCGGCGGTGATCGTCGAGCCGCTCGTGCAGGGCGCGGCGGGGATGCTGGTGCAGCCGCCCGGCTACCTGCGCGAGGTGCGCGACCTCTGCGACCGCTACGGCGCGCTGCTCGTCTGCGACGAGGTCGCGGTGGGCTTCGGCCGCACCGGGCGCATGTTCGCCTGCGAGCACGAGGGCGTCTCGCCGGACTTCCTCTGCGTCGCGAAGGGGATCACGGGCGGCTACCTCCCGCTCGCCGCGACGCTCACCACCGAGCGCGTCTACGAGGGGTTTCTCGGCCACCACCACGAGTTCCGCACCTTCTTCCACGGGCACACCTACACGGGCAACCCACTGGCCTGCGCGGCCGCGATCGCCTCGCTCGACGTGTTCGAGGAGGAGCGCACGCTCGAGCGCCTGCAGGACAAGATCGCGCTGCTCGAGCGCCTGCTCGAGCCGGTCGCGGCGCTGCCCGTGGTGTCGGAGGTGCGCCAGCGCGGCTTCATGGTGGGGATCGAGCTCACGGAGTTCCCGGTCGAGCTGCGGATGGGCCACCGGGTCACGCTCGAGGCGCGCCGCCGCGGCGCGGTCGTCCGCCCGCTCGGCGACGTTGTGGTGCTGATGCCGCCGCTCGCGATCGAGCAGAGCGCGCTCGAGCGGCTCGTGGGGATCGTGAGCGACTCGATCGTCGCCGCGACCGAGCCGTTCGCGAGCGGTCGCGAAGCGGCCTGACGAGGCGCCGGCCGCCTGGCACAATCGCGGCGTGCACTGGCAAGCCTTCCTCGGCGTCGCGGCCCTGCTCACGATCACGCCCGGGCCGGACATGGCGGTGGTCACGCGCAGCGCGCTCGAGCGGGGCTGGGGCGCCGCCGTGCGGACGACGCTCGGCGTGAACGCCGGCCTGCTCGCCTGGGCGGGCGCTGCCGCGGTCGGGCTGGCCGCGCTGTTGAGCGCCTCGGCCGAGGCGTTCACCGTGCTGAAGCTCGTCGGCGCCGCCTACCTCGTCGTCCTCGGCGCCCAGTCGTGGCGCGCGGCCCGCCGGCCGCCGAGCGAGCCGGAGCGCGACCGCGGCGGCTCGAGCTTCCGGCGCGGGCTGCTGACGAACCTGCTCAACCCGAAGATCGGGGTCTTCTACTCGACCCTGCTGCCGCAGTTCGTAGACCAGCGCCACGACGTGCTGGCGCAGTCGCTCGCCCTCGCCACGATCCACAACCTGCTCGGCCTGGTGTGGCTGCCGCTCTACGGCGCGCTCGTGGTCAAGGCGGGAGACCGGCTACGGCGCCCGCGCGTGCGCGCGCTGCTCGAGCGCGCCACGGGCACGGTGTTGATCGGGCTGGGGCTGCGACTGGCGGTGGAGCGGCGCTAGCCCTCGTAGGGCACGAAGTCCTTCTTGCGGGCGCCGCACACCGGACAGAACCAGTCGTCGGGAATGTCCTCGAACGCGGTCCCGGGCGGCACGCCGCCGTCAGGGTCGCCTTCCGCCGGGTCGTAGATGAACCCGCAGGACTCGCAGATCCAGAGCTGTTGGGTGGCTGCCTCCACGAGTGGTGAGATTAGCGAGCGGGCGCCCCTGAAGGGCCCCGCGGCGTGCGCTTCCGGACGCCGGCCGCCGCGCGCCCTCCGGCGTCCCGCTTCGGGCAGTGCTGGCGCCCCGACGGATCGCCGGAGTAGGGTCCGTCCGTGCGCTTCGATCGACCCGCGCCAGGCGAGGAGCTGAACACCGGCGACGTGACGCCGGCCCGGGAGGCCGCGTCGGTGATCGTGCTGCGCGACTCCGACCGCGGCCCCGAGGTGCTGCTCGTCCAGCGCAACCCGCAGGCGAGGTTCATGGGCGGAGCCTGGGTGTTCCCGGGCGGCTCGCTCCACCCCGGCGACGCCGACCTGCGCGCCACCGCCCGGCGAGAGCTGGCGGAGGAGGCGGGCATCGAGCTCGACGAGCACGCGCCGCTCGTGCCGTTCTCGCGCTGGATCACGCCGGAGCAGGTGAAGACGCGCTTCGACACGTGGTTCTTCCTGGCCGAGCCGCCCGCCGGCGCGGAGCCGCGCATCGACGGCCGCGAGTGCGTCGACATCCGCTGGATCCGCCCCGCCGACGCGCTCCGAGCCGAGGAGCTGATGCTCGTCTTCCCGACGATCAAGCACCTCGAGCAGCTCGCCGAGCTCGAGTCGGTCCGGCACGCCTTCGACACCGCGCGGGCGCGGGAGGTGCGGCCGGTGCAGCCGCGCGTGGTCGTGCGCGACGGCGGCGCCGAGGTGCTGCTTCCCGGCGACCCCGGCTACGACGACTGACGCGCGAATCCCCGCAACCGGGCCCGGCGAGCGGGGTTATGTGGACGCGATGCGACGACTCGTGCTCACCCTGGCGGCCGCGGCCGCGATCCTGCTCGCGCCGGGCGCGGTCGCGTTGGCGCGCGGGCTCGTGGGCACGAGCGACAGCGACGTGCTCAGCGGCACGCCCGCGCCCGACCAGATCTACGCCGAGGACGGCGACGACACGATCGTGGGCGACCTGGGCAACGACTACCTCGAGGCGGGCCCCGGCGACGACACGGTGAACGCCGGCCCGGGCGGCGACCTCGTGATCGGCGGGACGGGCGCCGACCACATCGATCTCGGCCCCGGCGACGACGTGACGTACGCGGGCGCGGGCGACGACGAGGTGCTCGGCGGCGAAGGGGCGGACGTGATCTTCGGCCAGATCGGTGACGACCGGATCTTCGGGGGCGCCGGCAACGACCGCCTCTGGGCCGGCAGCGGCCAGGATCTCGTCGAGGGCGGCGCCGGCGACGACCGCATCACCGCGGACGCCGGCGACTCCGTGCTCCACGGCGGCGCGGGCGACGACGTGATCGTCAGCGCCGGCGGGAACGTCAGGGCGGACGGCGGCCCCGGTAGCGACCGCATCTTCACGGGGCCGGGCGAGGACCGCGTGCGCGGAGGCGGCGGGCGCGACCGGATCGCGACCGGCTGGGGCGACGACACGATCGACGCGCGCGACGGCCGCCCCGACAGGGTCGACTGCGGGCCCGGCGCCGACAGCGTTCGCGCGGACCGCAGCGACAGGCTCACGGGCTGCGAGCAGCGCGACGTCAGGGGCGCGCGGCGCGCGTCCGACAAGGGCGCCGCTACTCTCTGGCGTCACGGGCGGGGCTGAGCCATGCCACAACCCGCAGCGGTCGTAGGTGTTCCAGCGGTTCAGTGACGGCTTCCCCCCGGATCCACCGGGCGTTCCCCCTCAGAGCTCGACAACGACCACAGTGACGTCACGTCCACGAGGCCTGCTCGCGGCTGCGCTCACCGGGGCGGTCGCCCTGCTCGCGGCGGCCCCGTCCACGCCCGCGCAGTCGGCGGACGTCACGACGCCGTCCTCGCGGGTCGTCTACCACGACGGGTACGGCGGGCGCTACCTCCTCGACGGTCCCTGGTGGTTCCGGCTCGACCAGCAGGACCAGGGCGTCGCCCAGGGCCTCCAGCGGCAGGAATCGCTCGACGGCTGGACGCAGGTGTCGGTGCCGAACGCGTGGAACGCGGGCGACGACTCCCCGGAGAGCCAGCGCGGGACGGTCGGCTGGTATCGCAAGGACTTCCGCCTGCCGCGCGGCGCCGGCGGCGCGACCTGGAGGATCCGCTTCGAGTCGGTCAACTACCGCGCGACCGTCTGGGTCAACGGCAGGCAGATGGGCCGCCACGAGGGGGGCTATGTCCCGTTCGAGGTGCCGGCCGGCGCGCTGCGCCCGGGCGTCAACCACCTCGTCGTGCGCGTCGACAGCCGCCACTCGAACACCGACCTCCCCCCGCTCGTCGACCGCGTCGACAGCACCCCTGGCGGCGGCTGGTGGAACTACGGCGGGCTGCTGCGCGAGGTCTACCTGCGCCGGGTCTACCGGGTGGACATCGCGAGCTTCCTGGCCCGGCCGACCCTGCCCTGCCGACGCTGCGACGCCACCGTGCTGCTGCGCGCCACCCTGCACAACCTCGGCCGCCGGGCGCAGGTGCGCCTGCGCGCGAGCGTGGGCGGCAGGAACGTGCGGTTTCCCGCGGTCACGCTGCCGGCGAGGGGCACGCGGCGAGTCAGCGCGCGGATCGGGATCTCGCACCCGCGCCTGTGGGAGCCGGGACACCCGCGCCTCTACAAGGTGCGGGCGGCCGCGTACGTCGGGGGACGGCTCGGCTCGAGCTACTCGGCGCACATCGGCATCCGCTCGATCGAGGTGAGGCGCGGCTACCTCTACGTCAACGGCGTACGCACCACGCTGCTGGGCGCCTCGATCCACGAGGACGACCCGGTCGTCGGCGCGGCCCTCACGCCCGAGCGGCGCAGGTCCATCTTCAGCCAGCTCCTCGACCTCGGCGCGCGCATCACCCGCGCGCACTATCCCCTGCACCCCGACTTCCTCGAGCAGGCGGACAGGGCCGGGGTCCTCGTCTGGGAGCAGGTGCCCGTCTACCGCCTCGGCGAGAGCCAGCTCAAGCTGAGCTCCGTCCGCGCCAAGGGCCTCCGCTACCTGCGCGCCGCGATCGAGCGCGACCAGAACCACCCCTCCGTGCTCACCTGGAGCATCGGCAACGAGCTGCCCTCGCGGCCCGCGCTCGGGCAGCGGCGTTACATCGCGGAGGCCACCCGGCTCGTGCGCCGGCTGGACCCCACGCGGCTCGTGGCGCTGGACGTCTCGGGCTACCCGACGGTCCCGCGGGTCGCCGAGTTCGACGCGCTCGACGCGCTCGGGATCAACGATTATTTCGGCTGGTACCCGGGCCCGAACGGCCAGCTCCTCGACCGCTCCGCGCTCGGCCCCTATTTGGACCAGATGCGCGGCTACTACCCCAGGCTCGCGCTGTTCATCACCGAGTTCGGCGCCGAGGCGAACCGCCACGGCCCGGTGGACGAGAAGGGGACCTATGAGTTCCAGTCGGACTGGATGCGGTTCCAGCTCTCGACGATCGCGTCGAAGCCCTACATCGACGGCGCGATCAGCTGGATCCTGCGCGACTTCAAGGTGAGGCCCGGCTGGAACGGCGGCAACCCGGTCCCCCGCCCGCCCTACAACCAGAAGGGGCTCGCCGACGAGCTCGGGCACGAGAAGCCCGCCTTCGCGGTCGCCCAGAGCTTCTTCCGGGCCGCGAGCCGAGCCCGCGACGCGCGCGCGGCCAGGCTCGCGCGCTAGCTAGCGCGGCGCGAGCCGGTAGACGCCGCCGGCGAGCGAGGTGACGTACACGCGCCCGCGCGCGTCCTCGCCGAACGAGCTGAGCGCTGGCACGCCGAGCCCCATCGAGCGATCGCCGCGCGCGCGCCCGCTGGACAGGCGCACCGAGCGGATGCCGGTCTTGCAGTTGTCGCCGTAGAGGTAGCGGCCGTAGAGCGAGCCGAGCGAGCGGTCGCGCACCACGTAGCCGCCGACGATCGCGCACCAGCCGTCCGCGTGCGTCTGCTCGAGCACCGGGGGCACGGCGCCCGGCGCGGGCGTGTCGGAGAAGCGGTGCCGCCCCTCGAAGCGGCGCCATCCGTAGTTGACACCGCGCGCGCGCCCGCGCCGGGCGAAGTCGATCTCCTCGTAGAGATTCTGACCGACGTCGGCGATCACGAGGTCGCCGGTGCGCCTGTCGAACGAGAAGCGCCAGGGGTTGCGTAGCCCGTACGCGTAGATCTCCGGGCGCGCGCCGGGGCGGCCCCTGAACGGGTTGCTCGCCGGGATCGAGTAGGGCCGCCCGCCGCTCGGGCGGGGGTCGATCCGAAGGATCTTGCCGAGCAGGCTGCCGAGGTCCTGCCCGTGGTTCGACGGGTCGTTCTCGCTCCCGCCGTCGCCGAGGCCGATGTAGAGGAGCCCGTCGGGCCCGAACGCAAGCGCCCCGCCGTTGTGGTTGGGGAACTGCGAGTGATCCTGGGAGAGGACGAGGCGGCCGCTCGCCGCCGACGCGATGTCCGGCCCCGCTGCCCGGAACTCCTCGATGCGGATGTCCCCGGAGCGGTCGGTGAAGTAGACGTAGAAGAGCCTCGAGCGCGCGTAGTCGGGCGCGAACGCCATCGACAGCAGGCCGCGCTCGCCGCCCGCGAGCACGCGCGAGCCGATGTCGAGGAAGGGCCTGCGCAGGACCCGTCCCCGCCGGATGACGCGGATGCGGCCCGCCTGCTCCACCACGAACAGGCGCGTCGAGTCGCCGGGCGGCGAGGTGGCGTACACGGGCGCGCGGAAGCTCCCGACGCGCACGAGCCGGACGCCGCGCTGCGCCGGGACGGCGCCGCCCGAGCGCGTGTCGGTGGCAGTCGTGCCCGTGCCCGGGCGCGACTCGGTCACCTGCCGGCGCCCCTCGCCGCCCCCGCCGCAACCGCCTGCCACAAGGGCCGCTACGAGCCCGCAGCTCGCAAGTAGGCGAAGCATGAGCGACAGGATGACATCCGGCGATCCCGGCGGCTGCGTCTCACCCCGCCACGGCCTTGTAGTAGCGGACGGCGAGCCCGGTGAGCAGCGTCTCGAAGCAGGCCTCCAGGCTGATCGAGCGCTCCTCTGCGTAGCGGCGCAGGCCCGCCCGCTCGATCTCCTCGCTCTGCTCGATCACCTCGTCGATCAGCTCGGGATGCTGGTCGGAGAAGTACGCGCCCATGGAGTAGAGGCTCGTGTCCATGAGCGACTCGAGGAACTCATCGCCCAGCTCCTCTCGCGCCGCCATGCCGCCGCAGATTACCTCCAGCCGCAGCGGGTAACGTGCACGGCCGTGACCCACCGCGACGAGATCATCGCCTACCTCGACGGGCTGCTCGAGCCGGAGGCGTTCCAGGACTACGGGCCGAACGGACTCCAGGTGCCGGGGGCCGAGCACGTGGAGCTCGTGGTCACCGGCGTCTCCGCCCACCGCGAGCTGTTCGAGGCCGCCCGCGACGCCGGGGCCCAGATGGTCCTCTGCCATCACGGCATCTTCTGGCGCGGCCAGCCGCTGCACGTCACGCCGCAGATGAAGGGACGTCTGAAGCTGCTCTTCGACGCCGACATGTCGCTCGCCGCCTACCATCTGCCGCTCGACGCGCACCCCGAGGTGGGCAACAACGCCCTGATCCTCGAGGCGCTCGGCTTCGGCGACAGGCGCCCGTTCGCCGAGCACGGCGGACGGCCGATCGGCTTCGTCGGCTCCGGGCCGGGGCTGGCGAAGCGCGAGCTCTTCGACCGCTGCCGCGAGCTCTTCGGCCAGGACCCGCTCGTGTTCGACGAGGGGCCGGACACGGTGCGCACGCTCGCCGTCGTGTCCGGCGGCGCGTCGAAGGATCTGACCGAGGCGATCGCCGCCGGCGCCGACGCCTTCATCACGGGCGAGCCCTCCGAGCATGCGATGGCCGACGCCCGCGAGGGCGCGATCCACTTCATCGCCGGCGGCCACTACGCGACCGAGACGTTCGGCGTGAGGGCGCTCGGCGAGCTGCTCGAGGAGCGCTTCGGCGTGAAGCACCGCTTCGTCGAGATCCGCAACCCGATCTAGCGATTTTGCGCCCTGTACCGCCGCAAGATCGCGCTCCGAGCTTTGCGACGTCTGAGGCAAACGCTACATTCCAACCAAGGAGTCCCACAGGCGACAATCGAACGAGAGGAGCTCCCGCCATGGCGGTCCATCTCACGCCCACCGAACTCGCGCGCGAGGCCGGGATGCAGCGGAGGGAAGTCATCGCTAAGTGCATGGAGTTCGGCGTGCCGATCTTCCAGGGGAGGATCGACAAGACGTTGTTCCTGAGCTCGCTGAAGGACGCGGAGCGCCGCCGGCAGCTCACGAAGGTCTAGGCGGAGACGGCGCCCAGCAGCCGGGTACGCACGCGGCGCGCCCGCGACCTGGCTTCTTGCGGGCCGCGCAGGCTTAGAATGCCCCCCTCAGCAAACGAGGAGGGTGGATGGAATCAGGGACGGTAAGCGCCGCTGAGCTGAGCACCGGCTCGCGGACAATGGCCGACCTGGTCGTGCTCGCTGCCGAGAAGCACCGGCAGCGGACGGCCATCAAGCACAAGGTCGGCGATCGGTGGGTCGACGTGACCTACGACGAGCTGGCCGACACCGTCAAGCGCGCCGCCCTGGGCTTGATCGACCTCGGGATCGAGCCCGGCGAAAAGGTCGCGATCCTGAGCAACACGCGCCCGGAGTGGACCTACGCCAACTTCGGCACCCTCGGGGCCGGCGCGGTCACGGTCTCCATCTACCAGACGAACTCGCCGCAGGAGTGCCACTACGTCCTCCACCACTCCGAGTCGCGCGCGGTCTTCGTCGAGGACCTCGAGCAGCTCGAGAAGATCCGCGCGATCCGCGACGAGCTGCCCAACCTGGAGTTCGTGATCGTCTTCGAGCCGCCCGAGGGCGGCGCCGACGACGCGATCGCGTTCTCGGAGCTCTGCGAACGGGGCGCCCGCCTCGACGAGGCGCGCTACCACGAGCGGGTGGAGAGCGTCAGCCGCGACGACGTGTGCCTCTACATCTACACGTCGGGCACGACCGGCCCGCCGAAGGCCTGCATCCTGACGCACGGCAACTACCGCGACGTCACGACCATGACCGAGAGCCAGGGCACGATCGCCGGCGACGAGCTCATCTACCTGTTCCTCCCGCTCGCGCACGCCTTCGCGCTGCTGATCCAGTTCGTCTCGTTCGACCTCGGCTCGGCCGTGGCCTACTGGGAGAAGGACACGCAGAAGATCGTCCCGAACCTGATGGAGCTGCACCCGACGTACTTCCCGTCGGTGCCGCGGATCTTCGAGAAGATCTACACGCTCGCCACCTCCAACGCGCCCGACCGCGAGGCGCTCGACCGCGCCGTGCGGCTCGGCCTCGAGGTGCGGCTCGCCGACGCCCGCGGCGAGGAGGTCCCGTCGGAGAAGCGCGCGGCGTTCGAGAAGGCCGACCAGGAGCTGTTCTCCAACGTCCGCAACCTGTTCGGCGGCCGCCTCAAGCAGGCGGTGTCCGGCGCCGCTCCGATCGCTAAGGAGATCCTCGAGTTCTTCTACGCCTGCGGCGTGCCGGTGATGGAGGGCTACGGGATGACCGAGACCTCGACCGTCGCGAGCGCGAACACGCTCGAGGACTTCCGCTTCGGCTCGGTCGGCAAGCCCCTCCCGGGCGTGGAGGCGAAGATCGCCGACGACGGCGAGCTGCTGCTTCGCGGCCCCAACATCTTCAAGGGCTACTTCAAGAACGAGGAGGCCACGCGCGAGACGCTCGAGGACGGCTGGCTGCACACCGGCGACCTCGGGCGCATCGACGAGGACGGCTTCATCTACATCACGGGCCGCAAGAAGGACATCATCATCACCGCCGGCGGCAAGAACATCACGCCGGCCAACCTCGAGAACAGCCTCAAGCAGAGCCGCTGGATCTCGCAGGCGGTCGTGCTCGGTGACCGGCGCCCGTACCTCGTGGCGCTGATCACGCTCGACCCGGAGGAGATCCCCGCGTTCGCCCAGATGCACGGCCTCGAGCCGGACCAGGTGCGCGACTCCGAGCAGATGCGCGCGGAGATCCAGAAGGCGGTCGACAAGGTCAACTCCGAGGTCGGTCGGGTGGAGCAGATCAAGAAGTTCAAGATCCTGCCGCACGACCTCTCGCAGGAGACCGGCGAGCTCACGCCGACCATGAAGGTGAAGCGCAACGTCGTCGCGGAGAAGTTCGCCGCGGACGTCGAGGCGCTCTACGCGAGCTAGGGCGGCCGACCGCCCCACTACCATCGGCTGAGAGGCGGCGCGCCGGAGCCGGCGCGCCGCTCGCGGCTCCGCCCCGTCATGCCGAGGAACGATCCGACAGACACGGGCGGCCTGTTCATCGGGCGCCGCCCCGGCACCGCTCCGATCCGCTACCGCGGCACGCCGGTCAGGGCGAGGGGCGCGCGCCGCGCGCTCGACAGCGCGCTCGCCGCGGCGATCCTCGTCACCGAGACGCTGCTCTGCGTGACGCTCTGGGGCCCGCAGCCGCTCGGCTGGCTGTGGGTGGGCTCGCACGTCGACTACGCGACCGGCTCCGTGACGCTCGGCATCGTGTCCGCCTTCGTGGGGATGCTCGCGACGCTGTTCCTCACGCTCGCGCTCGCCAAGCGCCTCGACTACGTGTGGAAGCTCGTCCGGCGGGCGGCCGGACACGAGCAGAAGCGCGGGGCGCTCGACCGCATCTTCGTCGTCAGCATCGCGATCGCCGGCTCGGCCTTCGCCTTCTGGCTCTTCGTCGTCGCGGGCCCCGGACCGCAGATCGCCCCCCGGCAGTAGCCTCGAATCCTGGGCCGCACGGCGGGCCGCGACATGGGACTGCTCGACTACTACCGCCAGTTCGAGGACATGGACGAGGAGGAGGTCAACCGCCGCCTCCGGCAGCGGCGCGCGCGCGAGCGGGCGCGGGCGCTCGCGACGGTCGAGCGGATCGACCTCTCGAGCAACGAATGGCCGGAGCTCCCGGGCGCCGAGATCGTGAACGCCGCGATCGCGGCGGCGCGCGGGCGGGTGAACGACTACCCCGACCGGCTCGCCGCGCAGGTCCGCGCCGAGCTCGCACGGCGGCACCGCGTCGAGCCCCAGCAGGTGGTCGTCGGGAACGGCGCGGCCGAGCTGCTGCAGGCCGCGGCCCTCGCGCTCCTCTCCCCCGGCGACGAGCTAGTGACCGCGTGGCCGTCGTATCCGCTCTACCCGCTCATGGCCTCGCGGGCGGGGGCGCGGCCGGTGCCGGTGCCGCTCGCCGGCGGGCGCGCCGACGTCGACGCGCTGCTCGACGCGGTGGGCGGGCGCACGCGCGTGGTGGTGCTGTGCAACCCCAACGACCCGACCGGCACCTACCTCACCGCCGAGGAGGTGGACCGCCTCGCCGCCGGCCTGCCCGAGGACGCGCACCTGCTCGTCGACGAGGCCTTCGTTCAGTTCCAGGACGCCGAGCCCCAGGACGCCGTCCTGCGGCTCGTGGACCGGCATCCGCGGCTCGTGGTGTTCCGGACGTTCTCGAAGATCCACGGGCTCGCGGGGCTGCGGGCGGGGTACGCCGTGGGATCGAGCGAGAGCGGCCGCCTGCTCGATTCGATCGCCCCGGCGCTGGGCGTGAGCGCGCTCGCGCAGGCGGCGATGTCGCAGGCGCTGCGCACCGGCGACGCGGAGGTCGATCGCCGCCGCAGGCTCGTGCTCGAGCAGCGCGCCCGCCTGTTCGACGCGCTGCACGACATGCCGGTGGACGCGCCTCCGAGCCAGGCGAGCTTCGCCTGGCTGCGCACACCGGGCCTCGGCGGCGCTGAGCTCGCCGCGCGGCTCGAGCGCGCGGGCGTGACCGTGGCGCCCGGCGGGCCGCTCGGGGACGAGGACCACGTGCGCGCCTCGATCCGCGGCGCCGCCGCGACCGACCGCCTGCTCGAGGCGCTCGCAGCGGTCACGGGCGGGAGGACCTGACCCGACGCCGAGCCCGCAGCGCCGCCAGCGCCCGGCGGACCTCAGGAGTCTTGCGACTGCCGCAGCAGCGCGCCGGTCGTCTGCTCGAGGATCCGCCGCCAGGCGCGCGTCCGCTCGCGATCCGGCTCGAAATGCCGCATCACCTTGCGCACCCGGGCGGCCGAGATCTCGATGCCGTGTCGCGCGCAGATCGTGTGGAAGCGGTCGTAGTCATTCGCGAGCTTGATCGTCACCGACTCGAAGCCGTGGCGCGCGATCTCCACCCGCCTCGTGAAGTTGAGGATGTTCGTCTCGAACATCAGCTCGTCATCGGGGTCGGGCTCGATCAGGATGATGTCGACGCCGGGGTACCTCTCCTCCCAGTGGCGCACCGCCTCGCGGAGCCGCTGGTGAGCGAGCGCCTTGAAGGCCTGATAGCCGATCTGGGGGAAGCCGATGTCGGAGACGCGGCGGACGCGCGCGCCGAGCATCGTGGGGATGACCTTCTGGAAGTCGTTCACGTAGGGCACGAGCGGGTTCACCACGATCACGAGCTCGGCGCCGCGCTCCACGGCGATGTCGACATTGGTGGTCGAGCCGATGCCGCCGTCGACGAGCTGGCGCCCCTTCAGCTCGACCGGCTTGTAGACCATCGGCAGCGCGGCGGACGCGGCGACCGCCTTCGGGATCGGCACGTCGTCCCAGTCCTCGTCGCCGAGCACGATCCGCTCGCAGGTGTCGAGGTCCGTCGCGACGAGGAAGAGCTGGTTGCCGAGCAGGCGGAAGTCGGTCGTGCGGTCGGGGTCGCTGAGAACGGCGGTCAGGTAGCGCTCGATGCCCGACCCGTTGTAGACGCCCGCCGGCAGGCCCTCCGCCAGCCCCACGACGATGTCCATCAGCGAGAGCGAGCGCAGGCTCCGGGCCGCCGTCCGCAGCACGCCGACCATCCGCAGCGGCAGCAGCGCCGCGCTCTTCGCGAAGTCGAGGTAGTTGGGGCGCAGCAGCGTGCCCAGGTCGACGTCGCGGAACGGCGTGGGCGCCTGCTGGTCCACCACCCGCATCATCTCCTCCGGCGTCACGCCGTTGGCCGCGAGGCTCGCCACGAACGCGCCGGCGCTCGTCCCGACGTAGATGTCGAAGTCGTTCACGGTGCGGTTCACCGCGAGCAGGTCGAGCGCGCGCAGGGCGCCGATCTCGTAGACGCCGCCGGTGAAGCCGCCTCCCCCGAGGACGAGGGCCGTCTTCGACGTGCGCCGTCGGCGGGGGGACCGCCCGCGGGTGGAGCGGCGCTCCGCGGGCGCCTCGAGCTTGACGACGTTGCCCATCCGGACTCGATTATGTCAACGCGTCCGACCGCTACCCTGCGCGGCGGCGCCGTGTTGGTATCGGGAATGCGACGACTTCTCCCCCTCGCCGCGCTGCTCGCCTGCCTGCTCGCGCCCGCCGCCGCCGCGCAGGCGCAGGAGGCGAAGCTGCGCGCCGCGCTCGCGTCCGCCATGCGCATCGCGGGGAGCCGCTCGGGCGCCTACGTCCTCGACGCGACGACCGGCGAGGTGCTGTTCAGCCGCCGGGCGGGAACGCCGCGCATCCTCGCCTCGAACACCAAGCTGTTCACGACCAGCGCGACGCTCGCGGCCTACGGCGAGGACGCCACCCTCGCGACGACCGTCGTGGGGGTGGGCGAGGCGCTCCCCGACGGCACGTGGCCCGGCGACCTCTACCTCGTCGGCGGCGGCGACCCCACCTTCGGCAGCGAGTCGTTCGTGCGGCGCAACTACGGCAGCGGCGGCACCGTGGAGGACCTCGCCGCCGCGATCGAGGCGGCGGGCATCACCAGCGTGCGCGGGCGGATCTACGGCGACGAGTCGCGCTTCGACTCGCTGCGCGGCGGCCCGGCGTCCGGCTTCAGGGTGTCGATCGACGTCGGGCCGCTGAGCGCGCTGGCCTTCAACCGCGGGCTCGCGCCGAGCGGCTTCCAGGCGAATCCGCCCGCCTTCGCGGCCGACCAGCTCCGCAGGGCGCTCGAGAGGCGCGGCATCGACGTGCGCGGCTCGAGCCGGGCGGGTGTCGCCCCCGCCGAGGCGCACCCGATCGCGACGGAGGAGTCGCCGCCGATGGCCCGGCTCGTGCGCCTCACCAACAAGCCCTCCGACAACTTCTTCGCCGAGACGCTGCTCAAGGACCTCGCGAGCCGCAAGGGGGCCAGGGGCACCACGGCCGCGGGCGCTCGCGCGGCGCGGTCCTTCGCGCGCACGCTCGGGCTGAGCGCCCGGCTCGTGGACGGATCCGGGCTCTCGCGCGCCGACCGGGCCTCGCCGCGCGCGGTCGTGGGGCTGCTCGACCGGATGCGCAGCCGCCCGGAGTTCGACGCGCTCTACGACTCGCTCCCGATCGCCGGCCGCGACGGCACGCTGCGCGACCGCATGCGCCGCGGCGCGGCGCGCGGGCGCTGCCGCGCGAAGACCGGGACGCTCCACGACGTGAGCGCCCTCTCGGGGTTCTGCAGCGCGCGCGGCGGCGACCTCGTCGTCTTCTCGTTCCTGATGAACCGGACGCGCGTCTACGCCGCCCGCGCCGCCCAGGACCGGATGGCGAACGCGCTCGCGGCCTACCGCGGCCGGCGCGCCACGGGCACCTCGTCGCGGGGCGGCTGAGGCCGCCCAGGCGGGCGCCGCGGTCAGCCGCCCACGAGCGCGCGCAGGCCGGCCTCGTCGAGTATCTCGGTCCCGAGCTCCTGCGCCTTGGCGAGCTTCGAGCCCGGGTCGGCGCCCGCCACCACGTAGTCCGTCTTGCGGGACACCGATCCCGTGACCTTCCCGCCGGCCTGCTCGATCAGCCGCGTGGCCTGCTCCCGCGAGAGGTTGGGCAGCGTGCCGGTGAGCACCAGCGTCTTGCCCGCGAGCGGACCCTCGGCGGAGGGCGCCGGGCCCTCCTCCTCCATCGCGAGCCCGTGGGCGCGCAGGCGCTCGATCAGCGCGCGCGTGTGCTCGTCGGCGAGCGTCTCCTCGAGCGTGCTCGCGAGCACCGGGCCGATCCCCTCCGTCTGCTCGATCTCGTCCGCGCTCGCCTCCATCAGCGCGTCGATCGAGCGGAAGCGCCGGGCGAGCGCGCGCGCGTTCACCCAGCCGATGCCGGGGATGCCGAGGCCGTAGAGCACGCGGTGGAAGGGCTGCCGCTTCGACCCCTCGATCGAGGCGAGCAGGTTCCGGGCCGAAACCTCGCCGAAGCCGTCGAGCTGCACGAGCTGCTCGACGCTCAGCTCGTAGATGTCGGCGAGGCCGTGGATCACGCCTTCGCGCAGGAAGCGGATGGCGGTCTCCTCGCCGAAGCCGTCGATGTCGAGCGCGCCGACGAAGTGCTTGACGGCCTGGAGGATCTGGCCGGGGCAGTCCGAGCGGTTGGGGCAGATCGTCCAGACGCCGCCCTCCGGCTTCACCGTGGGCGTCCCGCAGGCGGGGCAGTGGGTGGGCG
>JADGHQ010000008.1 GCA_019683805.1 Thermoleophilaceae bacterium | reverse complement strand
CTCCTCGGCGGCTGCCCGGCGCTCCTCCGCCCGCTCGAGCAGCGCGCGCCCCGGCTCGCGCGTGGCGCGCGCCGGATCCGCCGCCGCCAGGGCGTCGAGCACGAGCGACTCCGCGCCGCGCCGCAGCGCCTCCCCCTCGTCGCTCGCGAGCGCCCGCGCCCGGTGGGCGTTCCCCAGCGACACCCGGGCGCAGCCGCGGGCGCGCGCGGGCTCGACGCCCTCGGCCTCGAGCGCGGCGGCGATCCGCTCGGGAGGGAGCGGGTCGAAGCGGACGAGCTGGCAGCGCGACACGACCGTCTCGAGCACGCCGCCGAGCTGCTCGGTCAGCAGGATCAGGTGGACGTGCGGCGCGGGCTCCTCGAGCGTCTTCAGCATCCGGTTCGCCACCTCGTCGTTCATCGTCTCGACGCGCTCGAGCACGAACACGCGCCGGCTCGCCTCGAACGGCGTGCGCCCCGCCGCGCCGACCACCGCCTCGTCGATGTCCGACACGCGCATCACGTGAGCGCCGCTCGGGACGACCCACGTCAGGTCGGGATGCGCGCCGTGCAGCACGCGCGCCCGCACGCCGTCGGGGTCGGGCGCGCCTTCGGCGAGCAGCTCTGCCGCGAGCGCTCGCGCGGCGGTGCGCTTGCCGGTCCCGGCGGGACCGTGGAAGAGGTAGGCGTGCGAGGGGCTGCCCGAGGCGAGCGCCGCCCCGAGCACGAGCCGCGCGTGCGGGTGCTCCTCCGTGCCGGCGAGCACCGGGGCGCTCACGCCGGCGCTCCCCCGACGACGCGCGAGCGCGCCTCCTCGACCGCGGCGAGCACTTCGCTGTGCACGGCCTCCGGCGCGCGGGCGGCGTCCACGTGGCGCCAGCGCTCGGGCGCCGCGGCCGCGAGCCGCTCGTAGGTCGCGAGCACCGCCTCCTGCAGCGCCGAGCCCTCGTCCTCGAAGCGGTCGCGCTCGCCGGCGCGTTCCGCGGCGGCGCGCGGGTCGATCGCGAGCAGAATCGTCAGGTCGGGCACGAGCCCGCCGGTCGCCCACTCGTTGATGCGCGCCACCTCCTCGACCCCGAGGCCGCGCGCCCCGCCCTGGTAGGCGAGCGAGGAGTCGAGGAAGCGGTCGGACACCACCACCCGCCCGGCCTCGAGCGCGGGCCGGATCACGCGCGCCACGAGCTCCGCCCGCGCCGCGGCGAACAGCAGCGCCTCGGCCCGCGGGCCGATCTCGACCGCGGGGTCCTTGAGCAGCTCGCGCACGCGCTCCCCCACGGCGGTGCCGCCCGGCTCGCGCACGGCGAGCGCCTCGTCGCCGAGCGCCTCGCACAGCATCCGCGCCTGCGTGGTCTTGCCCGAGCGGTCGATTCCCTCGATGGTGACGAACAGTCCGCGCATAGGCCGCCCGACGGTACCAGCCGTCCGCGCCGCGAATAGGATGGCCCCGTCAATGCGCGCGCTGGTGACAGGCGGCGCCGGCTTCATCGGCTCGAACCTGGTCGACGCGCTCGTGGCCCGGGGCGACGAGGTCACCGTCCTCGACAACCTCTCCACGGGCAGGCGAGCGAACCTGGACGCCGCGCTCGCGCAGGGCGCGACGCTCGTCGAGGCCGACATCCGCGACGCCGAGGCCGTTCGCGACGTGGTGGCGCGTGCCCGGCCCGAGGTGATCTTCCACCTCGCCGCGCAGATCGACGTGCGCAAGTCGGTCGCCGACCCGGCCTTCGACACGCGCGTGAACGTCGAGGGCACGGTCAACGTGCTCGCAGCGGCCCAGGCCGCGGGCGTGCAGCGGTTCGTCAACGCCTCGACGGGCGGCGCGATCTACGGCGAGGGGCGCATCCTGCCCGCGCCCGAGGACCACCCGACGGCGCCCGAGGCCCCCTACGGGCAGTCGAAGCTCGCCGCCGAGGGCTACTGCGGCCTGTTCAGGCGCCTGCACGGGCTCTCGACCGTGTCGCTGCGCTTCGGCAACGTCTACGGCCCGCGCCAGGACCCGCTGGGCGAGGCGGGCGTGGTCGCGATCTTCTGCGGCAAGGCGCTCGCGGGTGGCACGGCCACGATCTTCGGCGACGGGCTGCAGACGCGCGACTACATCTACGTCGGCGACGTCGTCGCGGCGAACCTGCTCGCCGCCGAGTCGGACGCGCCGGGGCCGTTCAACGTCGGCCGCGGGGAGCAGACGACGGTGCTCGAGCTCGCGGAGGCGCTCGCGCCGCTCGCGCGGGACGGCTTCGGTTACGAGCACGCCCCGGAGCGGCAGGGGGAGATCCGCCACATCGCGCTCGACTTCTCGCGGGCGCGGGCGGAGCTCGGCTGGGAGCCGCGCGTGCCGCTCGCGGAGGGCCTGCAGCTCACCCTCGCGTCGCTCGACGAGCATCGGTAGGGTCGAGCCGTGGCCTGGATCTGGATCGTGAGCGTGGTCGCGACCGCCGCCGCCTCCACGGCGCTCGTGTCGTGGTATCTCGGCTGGAGCTTCGACTGGCTGCGGCGCCCGCTCTCGAGCGCCGGCCGCGACGCGGGCGAGCGCCTGTCCGACTCGGCTGCCGAGTTCCGCGACTGGCTGAGGCTCGGGCGCTAGCCGGCGCTCCCGCGCCGCCACCGGCCTGCAGGCCAGCAGCATCACCCCGGGCGCAGGGCGCCTCCGTCTCCGCACGAGGCTGGTCCGAAACGGATCCCGCAACTTGCGGAAGTCTGTTCGCACGCGAACGCGCAAACTCCGGGAAAAACGGCCCCGAACCACAAGATGTTGTGTTCGTGGCAGGAATCGGCCACAAAACGTAGTAGAATTGGGCGCGTGCGCTGCCCCTACTGCCACTTCGACTCGACCCGCGTGGTCGACTCGCGCCTCGCCGACCCCGGCGACGCCATCCGGCGCCGGCGCGAGTGCGCGAGCTGCGGCCAGCGCTTCACCACCTACGAGCGCGTCGAGTCGCCGACGCTGATCGTCCGCAAGCGCGACGGCAGCCAGGAGGCGTTCTCGCGCGAGAAGCTCGTGGGCGGCATGCTGCGCGCCGCCTCCAAGCGCCCGGTCGACGTGGCGGATCTCGAGGCCATTGCAGCCGAGATCGAGAGCGAGGTGCAGCGCGCCGGAGGGACGATGGCGGCGAGCGAGATCGGCGAGCGCGTGCTGCGCGGGCTCGTCGCTCTCGACCGCGTCAGCGCCCTCCTGTTCGCCGCGGTGTACCGCGACTTCGCGGACCTCGGCGACGTCGAGGCCGAGGTCCGCCGCATCGAGGCGCAGAGCGCGCCGCCCCCGGACCAGCTCCATCTGGTTCCGTCCGACCCCGGCGCAAGCATCGGTCTTTCCCCCTCGAGCGCGGTCGAGGGACGCGAAGAAGCATCCGAGTTCGATAGGAGAGGTCATGCCGTACAGCCGTAGCGCCGCAGGATCCGCAGCCCCGGTAAGCGCCGACGGAGTCCAGGTCGAGCGGCGGTTCACGGAGCCCGGCGTGCACCCCTTTGACATGGTCGAGTGGGAGATCCGCGACGCCGTCATCGGCGATCCGGAGGACCCCGCGTTCGAGCAGCGCGGCGTCGAGTTCCCCAAGACCTGGTCGCAGAACGCGACGAACATCGTCGCCCAGAAGTACTTCCGCGGGAAGCTCGGCTCCGAGGAGCGCGAGTCGTCGGTCAAGCAGATGATCGGGCGCGTCGCCGGGACGATCGCGTCGTGGGGACGCGAGGGCGGCTACTTCGCGACCCCGGAGGATGCGGACGCGTTCGAGGCAGAGCTCACCCACATCCTGCTCAACCAGTACGCAGCGTTCAACTCGCCCGTCTGGTTCAACGTCGGCTTCGAGGAGCAGCCGCAGTGCTCGGCCTGCTTCATCCTCAGCGTCGAGGACACGATGGAGTCGATCCTCGCGTGGAACACCAAGGAGGGCATGATCTTCCGCGGGGGCTCGGGCGCGGGGATCAACCTCTCGAGCATCCGCGGCTCGAAGGAGCACCTCTCGAAGGGCGGGCTCGCGAGCGGGCCGGTCTCGTTCATGCGCGGCGCGGACGCCTGGGCCGGCACGATCAAGTCCGGCGGCAAGACGCGCCGCGCGGCCAAGATGGTCGTGCTCGACGTCGACCACCCCGACATCCTCGACTTCATCTGGTGCAAGGCGCGTGAGGAGGAGAAGGCGGCCGCGCTGCGCGACGCCGGCTTCGACATGCGCCTCGACAGCGAGGCCTTCGCGTCGATCCAGTACCAGAACGCCAACAACTCGGTGCGCGTCACCGACGAGTTCATGGCGCGCGCCGAGCGCGGCGAGGAGTGGCAGACGATCGCGCGCGTGACCGGCGAGCCGATGGAGACGCTCAACGCGCGCGACATCCTGATGCAGATAGCCGAGGCCGCCTGGCGCTGCGCCGACCCGGGCATCCAGTACGACACCACGATCAACGACTGGCACACCTGCCCGAACTCGGGTCGCATCAACGCGTCGAATCCGTGCTCGGAGTACATGCACGTCGACGACTCCGCCTGCAACCTCGCGTCGCTCAACCTCATGAAGTTCCGGCGCGAGGACGGCAGCTTCGACGTCGAGACGTTCGAGCACTGCGTCGACGTGATGATCCTCGCGCAGGAGATCGTCGTCGGCCCCTCGAGCTACCCGACCGAGGAGATCGGCCGCAACGCGCGCGCGTTCCGCCAGCTCGGGCTCGGCTACGCGAACCTCGGCGCGCTGCTGATGGCGAACGGGCTTCCCTACGACTCCGACGAGGGTCGCGCGGAGGCCGCCGCGATCACGGCGCTGATGACGGGCCGCGCCTACCGCAGGTCGGCCGAGATCGCCGCGGCGATGGGCCCGTACGAGCGCTACGCGGAGAACCGCGAGCCGCACAACCACGTGATGCGCAAGCACCGCGACGCCGCCTACGAGATCGACGCCCTGCTCGCTCCGCGCGAGCTCGTGGCCGCGGCGCGGCGCGCGTGGGACGAGGCGGTCGAGCTCGGCGAGCGGCACGGCTACCGCAACGCGCAGGCCACGGTGCTCGCCCCCACCGGGACGATCTCGTTCCTCATGGACTGCGACACCACCGGCATCGAGCCGGACTTCTCGCTCGTCAAGTACAAGGAGCTGGTCGGCGGCGGTCAGATGAAGATCGTCAACCGCACGGTGCCGCTCGCGCTGCGCACGCTCGGCTACAACGACGCGCAGATCGAGCAGATCGAGGCGTACGTCAACGAGCACGGCACGATCGTCGGCGCCCCCGGGATCGCGGAGGAGCACCTGCCGGTGTTCGACGTCGCGGTGGGCGAACGCGCGATCTCGCACATGGGCCACATCAAGATGATGGGCGCGGTGCAGCCGTTCATCTCGGGCGCGATCTCGAAGACCGTGAACATGCCCGAGTCGACCACGGTCGAGGAGATCGCGGACGCCTACATGCAGGCGTGGAAGCTCGGCGTGAAGGCGCTCGCGATCTACCGGGACGGCTCGAAGACGGCCCAGGCGCTGTCAACGAGCGGCTCGAGGGGCAAGGGGAAGAAGGCCGAGGCGGAGGTGCCCGCGCCCGAGCCGCGGCCGATGCGCCGGCGCATGCCGCAGGAGCGCCAGTCGCTCACGCACAAGTTCCGCATCGGCCAGGGCCACGAGGGCTACATCACGGCCGGCATGTACGAGGACGGCTCGCTGGGCGAGATCTTCCTGACCGACATCGGCAAGGAGGGCTCGACGCTGCGCGGCATGATGAACGCGTTCGCGACGGCGATCTCGATCGGCCTGCAGTACGGCGTGCCGCTCGAGACCTACGTGCGGAAGTTCTCCTACATGCGCTTCGACCCGGAGGGCATGACGCAGAACCCGGAGATCCCGTTCGCGAAGTCGCTGCCGGACTACATCATGCGCTGGCTCGCCTCGCGCTTCCTCGACGCGGACATCCAGGAGGAGCTCGGCATCCTCACGCCCGAGGTGCGCGCGCGCAAGGCGGCGCAGGAGGCGCTGATGCGCGGCGACACCGCCGCGCCGGCCGAGCAGGCGAAGCCGGCGAACGGCAACGGCGGGAACGGCCGTGCGCAGAACGGCGGCAACGTCGGCCCTGTGCCGGCCGCGTCGGCGCTGACCGACGAGCCCCCGGTCCGCCCGGCCAAGCTGGTCGGGCTCGACCTCGGCCCGGCCTGCGAGCAGTGCGGCGGGATGATGCAGCGCACCGGCTCCTGCTACACGTGCTCGAGCTGCGGCAACAACACCGGCTGCGGTTGAGCCGCGCGCCCGGCGCGGTGTGCGCAAGTCGTGAGCGAAGCGCCCCGCGCTGCCGGGCGCTTCGCGTCTGCGGCGCCGCCGAGGCCGAGCCGGCGCCGTCTGTGATCGGGCGTGGCGGCCTCGGCGCGGCGCCTCGCGCGCCGGACACCCCGGCGGGGTATATTTTGAGGCACATGGCCTCCACCAAACAGGAGACGCCCGCGAAGCCGGAGACGCAGGAGACGCCCGCGAAGCCGGAGACGCGCGGCTACAGCGCGACGAAGCCGCAGCTGTTGACGCGCCTGAGCCGCATCGAAGGGCAGATCGGCGGCATCAAGCGCATGGTCGAGGACGACCGGTACTGCATCGACGTGCTGACCCAGATCTCGGCGGTGCAGGCGGCGCTCGACAAGGTCGCGCTCGGGCTGCTCGACGGCCACGCGCGGCACTGCGTCGTCGGCGGCCCCGACTCGAAGAAGGACGAGCGCACGGAGGCGCTCATGGCGGCCGTCGCGCGCCTCATGCGCCGCGGCTGAGCCGACGGCGCTCGCGCGAGGACTCGCGAGCGCGCGGTCCGGGGCACTAGCGTTTCCGTATGGCGCTCACGAGAATCGAAGGCTCGCCCGGAGCTCCGTGGGAGCTCCCGCTTCAGGGCTCCCTGGACCGGATCGTCGTGGAGTCCGAGCTCCTCGCCGACAACCCGCTCGGCGACCCCGAGATCCGGCCGCTCTGGGTCTACCGCCCGCCGGGCGTCGACCGGGACCACCCGCGCGCGCTGCCGAGCGTCTACGTGATCCAGGGCTACTTCGGCCAGGTCGACATGTGGCTCCGCCGCGACCCCTTCGAGCCGAACATGATCGAGCGGATCGACGCGATGTTCTCGGAGGGCGACTGCCCCGACGGGATCATCGTGTTCGTGGACGCCTGGACCTCCTACGGCGGCTCGCAGTACCTCAACTCGAGCGCCACCGGTCGCTACCAGGACTACCTCTGCGACGAGGTCGTCCCGTTCGTCGACGCGAGCTACCCGACGGACCCGAGCCGCGACCAGCGCGGGATCGCCGGCAAGTCCTCCGGCGGCTACGGCGCGATGGTCGTGCCGATGATGCGACCCGACGTGTTCGGCGCGCTCGCCTCCCACGCCGGTGACGCGCTGTTCGAGTGCTGCTACCTCGCCGACTTCCGCCAAGCGGCGCGCGAGCTGCGCGACCGCTTCAGCGGCTCCTACGACGTCTTCTTCGAGGAGCTGCGCGCGACCGACCACTTCGACCTCGACCGCCACGCCGGCCCCCTCGAGGTCTACGGCTACGCCGCGTGCTACTCGCCCGACCCCGAGCGGCCGGGCAAGGCGCGCCTTCCCTTCGACCCCGAGACGGGCCGGATCGTGGACGAGGTGTGGGAGAGCTGGCTCGAGCTCGACCCCGTGCGCATGGCCCCGCGCCGCGCCGACGCGCTGCGCTCGCTGCGGCGCATCCACCTGGAGGCGGGCAAGAGCGACGAGTACTACCTCGACCTCGGCGCCAGGGCGCTCTCGCGGGAGCTCGAGAAGCTCGGCGTGGAGCACACCTTCGAGCTGTTCGAGGGCAAGCACGGAGGCATCGCCTACCGCTACCCGCGAGCGATCCGCGAGCTGCTTTTGGCGCTCGACGGGTGACATCGGTGGGCGTGTCGCGGCGACTGTCACGGGTGGGCGTGTCGCGGCGACTCTCACAGGTGTGGGCATGACTCAGACAGCCGAGCTCGATCGCATCCGCGCCTTCGTCCGCGGCATCGAGGAGCGCGCGGCCGCGCGCGTGCAGCCGTTCCGCTACGGCACCGCCTTCCTGCACGAGGCGCTGCCGCTCGTGTACGACCGCAACTACGTGCTCGTCGAGGGCTCGCCGCCCGAGGACGAGCTGCCCGAGATCCTCGCCCAGGCGGAGCGGATCCACGAGCACGCAGGGCTCACGCACCGCAAGCTGGTCTTCGAGGACAGCGCCTTCGCGGAGCGGGTCGCGCCGCTCCTCGCCGCGATGACCTGGGGCGTGAAGCGGCTCTGGATCATGGTCCACCGCGGCGACCCGCCCCCGGTGCAGGGGGGCGCGCGCGAGCTGCGCGCGGCCGAGCTCGAGCGGGCCCGCGCGGACACGATGCGCAGGCCGCCCCTCGCGTACAGCGAGGAGACCGTGCGCCAGCTCGTCGAGAACGACCGCGTGATCGCGCACGCCACGCCCGAGCGCTGCTTCGCCTCGTTCGAGCGCGGCCGGGTCGCGGCCTGGTGCCGGCTCTTCAGCGACGGCCAGGTCGCGCAGATCGAGGACGTGGCGACGCTCGAGCGCTACCGGCGTCGCGGGCACAGCCGCGCGGTGGTGACGCGCGCGCTCTGGGAGGCCAAGTGCGCGCACGAGCTCGTGTTCATCACCGCCGAGGAGGACGACTGGCCCAAGGACTGGTACGGCAGGCTCGGCTTCGAGCTCGCAGCCGTCCAGTGGCAGGCGCTGCGGACGACCGGCTGACAGGGCCGCGCCCCTCAGCTCGAGGAGAGCGCCTCGACCAGCTCGTCCTTCGACATCTTGGAGCGGCCGGGCAGCTTCTGCCGCTGGGCGCGCTCGTAGAGCTCGCCCCGGCTCAGACGCTCGAGCTCGCTGCGCAGGGATGCCGGGGAGCGCCTCGCGCGCTTGCGCCGCGTCGCGGCTCCCGCGCCCGCGCCGCCGCCCGCGCCGGCAGCACCCGCGCCGCTCGCGGCGCCCCCCGCGCGCAGGCGCGCGAGGCTCGCCTCGAGCGCCGCCATCAGGTCCGGCACCGCCTTGGGCGCCTCGGGCTCGGGCGGCAGCTCGATCTCCTGCCCCGCGCGCTTCTGCCCGATCAGCTCGAGCAGCCGCTTGCGGTGCTCGTCCTCGTAGCGGCCGGGGTCGAAGTCGCGGCTCATCGCCTCGATCAGCGATACCGCCCCCTCGAGCTCCTCCTCCGAGGGCTCCTTCCCGCCGTCTGGGAGGGCGTCGCCCAGCCACTCGCGCCCGCGCACCTCGTCGTGGAAGCGCATCGTCGTGAGCATGAGCGCGCCGTCGCGCACGCGCAGCGCCGTGAGCTGCTCCTTGGTGCGCAGCACGAAGCGCGCGATCGCCACCCGGCCGGAGCGCTCCATCACCTCGCGCAGCAGGTGGTAGGCGCGCACCACGCCCTCGTTCTCCTCGGGCACGAGCAGGTAGGGCCGGTCGTAGAAGATCGGATCGATCTCGTCCTCGTCGACGAACGCCTCGATGTCGATCGTGCGCGTGTGCTTCGGGTCGGCCGCGTCCAGCTCCTCGTCGCTCAGCACGACGAGCCCGCCGTCGTCGAGCTCGTAGCCGTGGCCGATCTCCTCCCAGGGCACCTCCCTGCCCTCGGCCTTGCAGAAGCGGCGGACCTCGATCCGCGCCATGTCCTTCTCGTGGAGCTGGTGGAAGCGCACCGAGAGGTCGCGCACGCCGGTCACGAGCCGCACCGGCACGTTGACGAGCCCGAAGCTGATCGAGCCTGTCCAGAGCGAGCGCGGCATCAGCGTCGGCTCCCCGCCCTCGCGGGCGGGCGGCCACGCCCGGCCGCCCGCTTGGCGCGCGGACGCGCCTTCCCGCCGCCCCGCTTGCGCGCCTCCGCGAGGCTCGCCTCGAGCGCGCCGAGCAGGTCGGGCGCGGGGCCGGGCGCGGGCGGCGGCGGCTCGATCGTCTCGCCGGCGGCCTTCGCCCTCACGAGCTCGAGCACGCGCTCGCGGTAGGTGTCCGCGTAGTCCTCCGGGCGCCACTCGTGCACGAGCGCCTCGACGAGCGTCTCGCCCATCTTGGCCTCGCGCTCGCTCACCGCGGTCTGCGGCCTCGGGATCTCGACCTCGCTGCCCGACACGACCTCGTCGTGGAAGCGCATGGTGTCTATCCGCAGCACCCCGTCGGAGGGGTGGAGCGCGACGAGCCGCTCCTTGGTGCGGAGCACGAAGCGCCCGATCCCCACTCGCCCGGTTCGCTCCAACGCGCGCGCGAGCAGCCGGTAGGCGTCGGCGCCACCCTTGCCGGGACCGAGATAGTAGGGCTTGTCGTAGTAGACCGGGTCGATCTGATCGGCGGGCACGAAGTCCTCGATCTCGATCGTCTTGCTGCCGATCCGCTCGACCGCCTGGATCTCGTCGCTCGTGAGGACGACGTAGCGGCCGGGCTCGAGCTCGTACCCGCGCACCACCTCCTCGTACGGCACCTCCTCTCCCTCCTTGGAGCACAGGCGCCGGTGCTCGAGCGGAGCCCCGTCCGCGAGGTGCACCTCGCGGAAGCGCACCTGCTTCGACTCGACGGCGCCGAACACCTTGACCGGGACGGTCACGAGACCGAACCTGATTGCGCCGTTCCAGAGTGAGCGGGGTGGCATGGCGATTGCGCGGAGTCGGATACCCGCCCCCCGCGCCGGGCAATCGCGACGGCCGGGGGCGCATCCCACATATTCGCCGACGGGCGGCCCGAGCACCTTTTCTCCGGGGCGCGTGAGAGCCTTGTTGCAGCGCCCGCGCGCCTCGTCCGGCGCTAACGCCGGCAGTCCGCGAGCACCCGTCCGTACCAGGCGAGGTAGCTCTCGAGGTGGTCGGCGAAGTAGCCGCCGCCGTGACCGCCCGGCCAGACGTGCAGCGAGACGTCCACGCCGCCGTGCGCGAGCGACCGGCCGACCGCCACGTCCGCGGCGCGGAAGGGGTCGTCGCGGCCGACGTCGATCCACACCCGCTCTCCCCTCCACGCGGCGGGCTCGTAGAGGGCCATGCGGTAAACGTCGTTGCGCGCGAAGTCCTCTGGGTCGTCGAACGCGTCGTCGTCGGCGGCGCCCGCGCTCGACCAGACGGCCGGGGAGTGGGCGCCGACCGCGCAGAAGCGCCCAGGGGCGCGCGCGGCGGCGAGCAGCGCTCCGTAGCCGCCCATCGAAGGCCCGCCGATCGCGACCCGCCGCGGGTCCGCGCCGAGGCGCTCGACCGCCTGCGGGATCGCCTCCCGCAGCACGTAGCTCCCCCACGGGCCGTCGCCGCGGTCGTGGTAGAAGCTGTGGTCGCCGCCGCTCAAGATCGCGACGTCGGGCGCGCGCGGGCCGAGCTTGGCGAGCCCGTCGAAGAGCTGGTCGTCGAGCAGCTCGTCGGGCGTGTCGCCGCGTCCGTGCAGCAGCACGAGCAGCGGCCGCCGCCCGCCGCCTGCCGGCCTCACGCCGACCTCCTCGAGCGACCGCTTCAGGAGCGCGCTGTCGAGCGACCAGCGAACGACCTTCGCGCCGTGGCGGTTCTGCTGGAGGCTCGCTGCCACGATCGCGCCGACCACGACCAGCGCGGCCGCCGCGAGCGCAAGGCCCACGAGCCTGCGGCGCCCGGCCGCCCGTCCACCGCTCGCTCCCACCCTGAGGCGAGCCTAGCGCCCGCTAGGGGCTCGGATCGAGCTCGCGCAGCACCACCTCGAGCTCGAGGCGGCGGCCCTCGCGCACCACGGAGAGCACCACCGGCCGGCCGATCAGCTCGCGGCCCAGCAGCCGCTGCAGCTCCTCGACGCCGGTCACCGGCTCTCCGTCGACCGCGACGAGCAGGTCCTCGGGGCGAAGGCCCGCCGCGCTCGCCGGGCTGCCGGGCACGACCTCGACCACCTCCACGCAGGTGCGGTCCCCGAACTCGGCGCGCACCGCAGGCGGCAGCGGGCGCACGCCGCCCACCACGCCGAGCCAGGCGCGGCGCACGCGCCCGTCGGTCATGAGCTGCCCGATCACCTTGCGGGTGTGCTCGTTGATCGGCACGGCGAGGCCGAGGCCGACGCCGGCCACCGCGGTGTTCACCCCCACGACGCTGCCGCGGCTGTCCGCGAGGGCGCCGCCGGAGTTGCCGGGGTTGAGCGAGGCGTCCGTCTGGATCACGTTGTCGATCACGCGCACCGCGCGTCCGGCGCGCGCGGGCAGCGAGCGGCCGAGCGCGGACACGACGCCCGCGGTGACCGAGCCGGCGTAGCCGTGCGGGTTGCCGATCGCGACCACGAGCTGGCCGACGCGCAGCCGGTCGGCGTCGCCGAGCCTGGCCGGCTCGAGGTCGGACGCGTCGGCCCGCAACACCGCCAGGTCCGAGAGCGGGTCGGAGCCCACGATCCGGAAGCCGATCTCGCGCCCGTCGGTGAACGTGGCGCGGCCGTGCCGGCGGGGCCCCGCGACCACGTGCGCGCAGGTGAGGATGAAGCCGTCGGACGTGAGGACGACGCCCGACCCCGCGCCCGCCGGCACGCTGCCGGCGTGCGTGCGCCGGTTGATCCGGAGGTTGGCGACCGACGAGCCGACCGTCTCCGCGACCGTGACGACGACGCGTGAATAGGCGTCAAGGGCCTCGGCCTCGCTGGGAATCTCGGACACGCTCATCGCGCCGCCTCCCCGAGGTCCACCTCGAGCGCGAGCTCGTCGACCCCGCGCACGACCGACAGGCGCAGCGCGCCGTCCACGCTCTCGTCGAGCGCCGCGTGGAGCGCGTCGATGCCGTCGATCGGCTGGTCGCCGGCGCGGACGATCAGGTCGCCGCGCTCGATCCCGGCGCGCTCGGCGGGACTTCCCTCCTCGACCGCGCGCACGAGCAGCCCGTCCCGCTCGGGAAGCCCCACCGCCCGGCGCATGCGCCGCGCCGCGCGCGGCGACGCGACCGCCACGCCGAGCCGCGGCGCCTGGGGCGCCTCGCCGCGCGCCAGCGCGCCGACGCGCTCGCGCAGAGCCTCGTCGGCCGGCAGGGCGAGGATCAGACCGCCCTCAACGCGCAGCGCGTTGAGTCCGACTAGCCGGCCGCTCGTGTCGAGCAGCGGGCCGCCGGCCGAGCCGCGCGGCAGCGGCGCGCTGTGCTCGATGACCCCGCGGATGCGGCGCCCGCGCGGTCCGCGGAAGCTGCGGCCGGTGGCGGAGACGAAGCCGAACGTCACGCGCAGCCCGCGGCCGCCGGGGTTGGCGAGCGCGATCACGGGCGCGCCCCGGGCCGGGGCCTCGCCCGGCTCCCAGTCGATCGCCGGCAGCTCCCCCGTGTCGACCTCGAGGACCGCGACGTCGAGGTCGGCGTCCACGCCCGCGACGCGGCCGGGCTCGCGCCTGCCGTCGGCGAGCGCGACCGTCGCCTCCTCGCCCCGCAGCGCGTGCGCGCTGACGAGCACGCGGCCGGGCTCGAGGATCACCCCCGACCCCAGGCCCCAGCCGCGCCCGAGGCCGATGACCGACGGGCCGAAGCGCTCGGCGGCCCCGCGGAGCTCGTCGCCTATCTGGTCCAGAACCGCCATCGCTGCCCCTTCGAAAGTCACTTGCTGATAGCAAGTCACTATCCTACCACCGGCCGCTCTAACATCGAGCCATGGCCGAGAAGCGAGACGGCACAGCATCCGGGGCCGGCACGACGGCCCGCGAGGCCCCGGCTTCCGCCCTCGCGGCGGCCCTCGGCGCGGTGGGCGACCGCTGGACGCTGCTCGTCGTGGCGGCGCTCCTCGACGGACCGCGGCGCTTCGGCGACCTGCAGGAGGAGCTCCCGGGCATCGCTCCGAACGTGCTCACCCAGCGGCTGCGGCACCTCGAGCGCGAGGCGGTCGTGGTCGCCCGCCCCTACTCCGAGCGCCCGCCGCGCTTCGTCTACGAGCTGACCGAGGCGGGACGCGGCCTGGCCGGCGCGCTCCGCCTGCTGGCCGACTGGGGCGCCCGCCATCGCGACGACGCCGAGCTGCCCCGCCACTCCGAGTGCGGCGCCCCGCTCGAGGCGACGTGGTGGTGCCCGACCTGCGAGCGGCCGGTCGACGCCGCCGGCGCCGACGACCTCCACTACGCCTGATCGGCGCGGCTAAGGGCGGGCTCGGCGGCGTGCGGGGCCTCGCACGCGACGCACTGCGCGGGCGCATGCACGGTGGCGGGCACCACCTCCGGCGCGAGCGCCGGCCGCGGCCGCCGCAGCCCGGCGAGCGCCACGGCCCCGCCCAGCGCCACGAGCGCGGCGGACGCCGTGAGGCCCGAGCGGAACGCATCGACCGACGCGGCATCCACGTCGGATCCGATCTGCGCGCGCTCGGCCTGCGGCACCGAGCGCGACCCCGCGAGCGGGGCGGCCTTCGCGTCGTCCACCGCCCTCGCCGCGGCCGCGTCGAGCGCGCCGCCCGCCACCCGCGAGTCGAGCGTGGACGAGAACTGCGCCGCCACCACCGCGCCGACGATCGCGATCCCGAGCATCCCGGCGAGGCGGGAGATCGCGTTGTTCGTACCGGACGCGACGCCCGCGTGCCAGGGCTCGACCGACTGCAACACCGTCGTCGTGAGCGGCGCCACCGTCATCGAGAGGCCGAGGCCGAAGACCACGACGCCCGGGAAGAGCTGGGTGGCGTAGCTGACGTCCGCGTCGACGCGCAGCATCAGCAGCAGCCCGCAGGCCGCGACCAGCGGCCCGAATCCCATCACGAGCCGGGGGCCGATGCGCGCCGAGAGCCTGCCGAAGCGCTTCGAGAGGGCGAACATGACGACCGTGATCGGGAGCGTCGCGAGCCCGGCCTGGACCGCGTCGTAGCCCGCGACCTGCTGGAGGAAGATCACGAGGAAGAACGTGAGCGCGCCGAGGCCGGCGTAGAGCGTGAGCGTGGTCAGGTTGGCGACGCTGAAGCCCCTGCGCCGGAACAGCTCGAGCGGCAGCATCGGGTGCGGCGTGCGCGCCTCATGGGCGACGAAGGCGGCGAGGCAGGCGAGGCCGACGGCGATCGGCGCCCAGACGAGCGGGTGGGCGAGCCCGTACCTGCTCTCCTCGGTGAGCCCGAAGGTCGGGCCTGCGAGGCCGAGCATGCAGAGCGCCGCGCCGACCAGGTCGAGCGGCTCGCGCTCGGCGGCGCCGCTGTCCGGGATCCCGCGCGCGAGCGCGACCGTGACGAGCACGAGCGGGATGTTGATCGCGAAGACGAGCCGCCACGAGAGCGCCTCGATCAGCAGCCCGCCGGCCAGCGGCCCGACCACGAACGAGACGCCGGTCCACGCGGTCCACGAGCCGACCGCGGCGCCGCGCTCCTCCTCCTCGAAGAAGGCGGCGATGAGAGCGAGCGAGCTCGGCACGAGCAGCGCGCCCGCGACGCCTTGCAGCGCCCGTGCGGCCACGAGCAGCGCGGCGCCCGGCGCGATCGCGCAGAGCAGCGAGGTGGCGCCGAACCCCCACAGCCCCGCCTCGAAAACGCGCCGCTGGCCGAGCGCGTCGCCGAGGGAGCCGCCGATCAGGAGCAGCGACGCGAGCGTGAGGAGGTACACCTCCACGACCCACTGCTGCGTCGCGAGGCCGGCGTGCAGGTCGTCTCGGATCGCCGGCAGGGCGACGTTCACCACGCTCCCGTCGAGGAACACGACGGACGAGCCGAGGATGCTCGCCACGAGCGTGAGCCGCTTGACCCGGCGCGCGTCCATCGACGGAGCTTGCCACAGCCGGGCTCCCGGTCTGGCTAGCCTCCCCGCCGTGGGCGGGCCGACCGACGATCCAGCGGGCGACTTCGACCTCGCGGTGATCGGCGCGGGGATCCTCGGCCTGGCCGTGGCGCGCGAGCTGATGCGCAGGCGGCCGGGCGCGCGGCTCGTCGTGCTCGAGCGCGAGACCGACGTGGCGGCGCACCAGACCGGGCACAACAGCGGCGTGATCCACGCGGGGATCTACTACCCGCCCGGATCGCTCAAGGCCCGCCTGTGCGTGGAGGGCGCCCGCGCGATGTACGACTTCTGCGCCGAGCACGGCATCCGGGCCGAGGCCTGCGGCAAGCTCATCGTCGCGACGAGCGAGCGCGAGCTGCCCGCGCTCGACGAGCTCGAGCGGCGCGGGCGGGCGAACGGCGTGCCGGGCCTGCGCCGCCTCACGCCCGCCGAGGCGGCCGAGATCGAGCCGCACGTGCGCGCGGTCGCGGCGCTGCACTCGCCCGCCACCGGGGTCGTCGACTTCGCCGCCGTCGCACGCGCGCTGGCCGCGGACGTCGAGGCGGCCGGCGGCGTGGTCGCGACGGGCTGCGAGGTCGAGGCGCTCGAGCCCGGGGCGCGGGCGCTCACCGTGCGGCACGCGCGCGGCTCGCTGCGCGCGCGCTTCTGCGTGGCGTGCGCGGGCGCCTGGTCCGACCGGCTCGCGCGCCGCGCCGGGGCGGCCGCCGACCCGCGCATCGTCCCCTTCCGCGGCGCCTACAAGCAGCTGCGTCCCGAGCGCGCCCGGCTCGTGCGCGCGCTCGTCTACCCGGTGCCCGACCCGGCGCTGCCGTTCCTCGGGGTTCACCTCTCGCGGCACGGCAACGAGGTGCTCGTCGGCCCGACGGCGCTGCTCGCCGGCGCGCGCGACGCCTACTCGGCCGCGCGGGTGAGCGCGCGCGACCTCGCGGAGACGCTCGCCTGGCCGGGCACCTGGCGCCTGCTCCGGCGCTTCTGGCGCAGCGGCGTGCGCGAGCTGGCGCAGCTCGCGAGCGAGCGCGCGCTGGCCCGGGCGGCGGCGAGGCTCGTGCCAGGGATCGAGGCGCGCGACCTGCTGCCGGGCCCGGCCGGCGTGCGCGCCCAGGCGCTCGCGCGCGATGGCAGCCTGCTCGACGACTTCGCGTTCTCCGCCACCCCGCGCGCGCTGCACGTGCGCAACGCGCCGTCGCCCGGCGCCACGGCGGCGCTCGCGATCGCGCGCGAGATCGCCGACCGGGCTGAGCGCGAGCTGCGCTAGCGGCGGGCCGGCCTCGGCCCGCGCGCCGGCCCCGGCTACGGCGGATACATCGGCAGCAGCGCGACCGGCGCGGCGACGAGCAGGCCGAGACTCGCGAAGGACGGGGCACGCGGAGACCGCGGCCGACGGGGAAGACGACTAGGCTGGCGTCTCGTGCGCGAGCTCGAGACACGTCTCGACGGCCTGGTGCTGCTCGAGGCCGAGAAGCACGGCGACCACCGCGGCTTCTTCATGGAGACCTACCGACGCGCGCTCTACGCGAGCTTCGGCATCCACGACAGCTTCGTGCAGGACAACCACTCGCGCTCCTCGCGCGGCGTCCTGCGCGGGATGCACTTCCAGATCGAGCCCGGGCAGGCGAAGCTCGTGCGCTGCGCGCGCGGCGCGATCCTCGACGTGGTGGTGGACATCCGGCGCGGCTCGCCGACCTTCGGCGAGTGGGAGGCGTTCGAGCTGAGCGACGAGAACGCCCGCCAGCTCTACGTGCCGATCGGCTTCGCGCACGGCTTCTGCGTGACGAGCGAGGTGGCCGACGTGGTCTACAAGGTGTCGAGCTACTACGATCCCGTGTTCGAGTCGGGCATCGCCTACGACGACCCGGACGTGGGCATCGAGTGGCCCGACCTC
The DNA here is from genome assembly GCA_019683805.1 of Thermoleophilaceae bacterium. Classification (GTDB taxonomy): domain Bacteria; phylum Actinomycetota; class Thermoleophilia; order Solirubrobacterales; family Thermoleophilaceae; genus JADGHQ01. Next base: position 41,091 of record JADGHQ010000008.1, on the reverse strand, counting down.
GAGCTGCAGGTGTCGGAGCGCGACGCGAGCGCGCCCCGGCTCGCGCAGGTCGCCGACCAGCTTCCGTTCAGGTTCAGGCGGCGCTAGCGGCGGCCGGCCGCCGCCGAGCCACGCCCGGCTGGCATGCTGCGGCCCGTCCGATGAGCTCCGATGCGAACAGCGAGCCGCTGACGACGGTCGCGATGGCCGCCTACCGGCCGCGCGCGGAGCTGCTGCGCGAGGCGGTGCGCAGCGTGCTCGCCCAGACCGAGCCGCGCCTCGAGCTCGTGGTCGTGGACGACGCCTCGCCGGAGCCTGTCGCGCCGCTGCTCGCCGACATCCGCGACCCGCGCCTGCGCGTGGTGCGCCGCCGGCGCAACGGCGGCGCCGGAGCGGCCCGCAACGTGGCGCTGCGGCTGGCGCGCTCGCCCCTCTTCTCCCAGCTCGACGCCGACGACCTCTGGGAGCCCGAGTACCTCGAGTCGATCCTGCCCTGCTTCGACGACCCCGCGGTCGGGCTCGCTTACGCGAACGTCGAGATCCTCGGGCACCCGACCGGGCATTCGACCTACATCTGGGACCCGAGCGTCCACCCGATGTACCGCTTCCCGAAGATCGCCGAGCAGAACCCCGTGCCCTCGCCCACCGCGACGGTGCGCACCGCCGCGGCGCGCGCGGTCGGGGGCTACGCCTCGTGGCTGCGGCTCGCGCAGGACTACCACCTCTGGCTGAAGCTCGCCGCCGCCGGCTGGCGCTTCGCCTACGTGGACCGCAAGCTCGCCCGCTACCGCTGGCCCGAGCCCGGGCGCGGCCACACCTTCGACCGCGCCCGGCACGAGCGCTACGAGCTCGCGATGTGGCTTGCGTTCATGCTCCGCCACCCGCTCACCCCGGGGCCGAGGCGCCAGGTCCGGACCCGCGTCCGGCGCGCCGCAGCGGCGCTCAGGCGCAGGCCCGACCGCTAGATTTGTCCGACGTGGAGCGAGCAGCCAACGCGGCGCCGGCGGTGGTGGTCGATTCCGTCTCGAAGACCTTCCGCCTGCCCCAGGAGCGCATCCACACGCTCAAGGAGCGTGCGCTGCACCCCTTCAGGCGCTCGCGCTACGAGCCGCTCCAGGCGCTGCGGGAGGTGTCGTTCTCGGTCAGGCGCGGCGAGTTCTTCGGGATCGTCGGTCGCAACGGCTCGGGCAAGAGCACGCTGCTCAAGTGCCTCGCGGGGATCTACCGCGTCGACAGCGGCGCGATCTACATCGACGGGCGCGTGTCGACGTTCATCGAGCTCGGCGTCGGCTTCAACCCGGACCTCCCCGCGCGCGACAACATCGTCCTCAACGGAACCATGCTCGGGCTCTCGCCCAAGGAGGCGCGCGCCCGGGCGGACGCGGTGATCGACTTCGGCGAGCTGCGCGAGTTCGAGGACCTCAAGCTCAAGAACTACTCGTCGGGCATGCAGGTGCGCCTCGCCTTCTCGGTGATGATCCAGGTGGACGCCGACGTGTTCCTGATCGACGAGGTGCTCGCCGTCGGCGACGCGGCGTTCCAGCAGAAGTGCTTCGACGTGTTCAACCGCCTCCGCGACGAGGGGCGCACGATCCTCTTCGTGACGCACGACATGGCCTCGGTGAAGCGCTTCTGCCACCGCGCCGTCCTGCTCGAGCGGGGCGAGCTGAAGCTGATCGGAGACCCAGGGCTGATCGCGGACAACTACGTCGAGGTGAACTTCGGCCGCGACGTGGGCGCCGACGGCGAGCGACCCGGCGAGGGGCCGCGCTTCGGCAGCGGGCTCGCGGAGATCGTGGAGGCGTGGTTCGAGGACGCGGACGGCGCGCCCCAGACCGCGCTGCCGCAGGGAGGCCGCTGCACGTACAAGATGCGCGTCCGCTTCCACGAGGCCGTGGACGGAGCCGACCTGGCCGTGCTGTTCGAGGACGACCGCCGGCACCCGCTGTTCGCCACCTCGACCAGCGACAACGGCAAGGAGCGCGGCTACGACGCCGGCCAGGACGTCGTGTTCGCGGTGCGCTTCGACAACGTCTTCGCGCCCGGGCGCCTGTACGCGTCGCCATGGGTCGTGCGCTCGGGCGGCACGGACCTGCTCGACCGCCGCCCGCGCATGATCTCCGCCGTCGTCACCGGCACGCGCTCCACCGGCGCGCTCGTGGACCTGCCGCACGAGGTGCTCGTCGAGACGCGACAGCCCGGCGCGCCCGAAGCGGTGGCATGAGCGCGACCTCGATCGAGACCGCGGCGCCCGGGCGCCAGATCCGCGGGCCGTCGGCGCTCGGCGGCGACTTCCGGCGCTTCGTCAACCTCACCCGCACGCTCGCGGTCACCGACTTCAAGCTGAAGTTCTTCGGGTCGGTCCTCGGCTACCTCTGGCAGCTGATGCGGCCGCTGATGCTGTTCGGCATCCTCTACGCGGTCTTCACGCACGTGGTGAAACTCGGCAGCGGGGTGCGCTTCTACCCCGTCGTGCTGCTGTCGGGCATCGTGCTGTTCACGTTCGTGTCGGAGTCGACGGGCGGCTCGGTCGGCTCGCTCGTGGACCGCGAGTCGCTCGTGCGCAAGGTCCACTTCCCGCGGCTCGTGATCCCGCTCGCGGTCGTGCTCACCGCGTACTTCAACCTGCTGCTGAACCTGATCGCGGTGTTCGTCTTCATGGTCGCCTCGGGCGTGACGCCGACCTGGCGCTGGGTGGAGCTGCCTCCGATCCTGCTCTTCCTCGGCGTCGCCGCGACCGGCGTCGCGATGATCCTGTCGGCCGCCTACGTGCGCTTCAGGGACGTGCGCCCGATCTGGGACGTGGCGCTGCAGCTCCTCTTCTACGCGTCGCCCGTGCTCTATCCGATCGAGAAGATCGGCAACGACCACCTCGAGCGCGCGATGATGATGCTGAATCCCCTCGCGGCTGCGCTGCAGCAGTTCCGCCACGCCGTGCTCGACCCGAGCGCGCCGAGCGCGGCCGCGGCGGCGGGCGGCGCCCAGTACCTGCTCGTCACGCTCGCGATCGTGATCGCGCTCTTCGGGCTCGGGTTCATGTACTTCAACCGCGAGGCGCCGCTGATCGCCGAGGAGCTCTGATGGCCGAGGAGGAACGCATCGAGACGGGCGCCGCGGGGGGCGCGGGCGCGAACGGCGGCGAGGCGCAGCCGGGCGGCGGCGGGAGCTGGGAGGAGCGCGCGCGCCGCGCCGAGGCCGCGCTCGAGGAGGCGCTCGCGGAGCGCAACCGGCTCTGGGAGGAGCTGCACCGCCGCGCCGCGCGCGACGACGAGCTCGAGCACTACCGCAGCCTCGTGGCGAGCATGGAGGGCTCGGCGTCGTGGCGGCTCACGAAGCCGGTGCGCGACGCCAAGCGCCTTGCGCTCACGGGCCGCTCCGCCGCGCGCTCGCTGGCCGCGCGGGCGCGCGCGAGGCTGCGCGAGGGACGATGAGGGGGGTCGTGACCGTCGCGATCCCCGTCCTGAACGGGGCTCGCTACCTGGACGAGGTGCTCGGCGCGGTCCGCGCGCAGCGGGTCGACCGCGAGCTCGAGATCCTGATCGTCGACTCGGGGTCGACCGACGGCTCGCTCGAGATCGCCGAGCGCCACGGCGCGGCGGTCCACCGGATCGCCATGGAGGACTTCTCCCACGGCGGCACGCGCAACTGGATGATGCAGCTCGCCCGCGGCGACCACGTCGCCTTCATCACCCAGGACGCGACGCCCGCTCACGACCGCTGGCTCGCGGCGCTGCTCGAGGGCTTCGAGCAGGCGGACGACGTCGCCGCGGTCTTCGGCCCCCACGACCCGCGCCCGGACGCGAGCCACATGATCAAGTGCGAGATGGAGCGCCACTTCGCGACCTGGGGCAACGGCGGGGCGGAGATCGACGTGCAGCGGCTCGACCGCTCGCCGCAGGGGCTCGCCGACTACCGCGCGTTCCCCGGCCGCTGGACGTTCCTCTCCGACGTGAACTGCTGCATCGCCCGCTGGGCCTGGGAGAAGGTGCCCTACCGCGAGGTGCCGTACGCGGAGGACCAGCTGCTCGGCCGCGAGTTGATCGAGGCGGGCTTCGCGAAGGTCTACCACCCCGACGCGCGCGTGCTGCACTCGCACGACTACCCCCCGCTCAGGTTCTTCCAGCGCTACTTCGACGAGTTCCGCTCGCTGCGCGAGGTGCTCGGGCACGTCGAGCCGTGGGGCCCGAAGCGCTCGCTGTGGGCGGTGCGCGGCCTGGCCGGCGCCGACAAGCGCTGGCTGCGACGGCACGGCGTGCGCGGGCTCGCGCTCGTCAAGCCGCTCGCCGTCTCGGTGCGCCACCACGCGATCCGCACGGCCGGCGCCGTCATCGGCACGCGCGCCGACCGCGTGCCGCGCTGGCTGCGCGGGCGCATGTCGCTCGAGGGGCGCGACACCTTCGTCCCCTACCACGTGCCCACGAGCCCCTTGCTCGAGGACCCGCACGCCGAGGGCACGCGCAAGGTGGAGGTCACGCCGCGCTGGAGCTGGGAGTTCGTGCGCCGCAGCTACCCGATGCGCCCGATCGCGCTCGAGCCGCACTCGGGCCGCGCGGACGGGCCGCTGACGATCGCCTGGGTGGTGCCGCCGTGGCTCGTCGGGTCGGGCGGGCACACCACGATCTTCCGCCTCGTGCGCCAGATGGAGCTGCGCGGGCACCGCTGCGCGATCTTCGTGTTCGACCCCTTCGACATGGAGCGGCGCAAGCGCGGCTCGCTGCTGCGCGACGAGATCCGCGAGCGCTTCATCCCGGTCGAGGCCGAGGTGTTCTACGGGCTCGAGCGGTTCGACTCCGCGGACGTGGCGATCGCGACCAACTGGTGGACCGCCTACCCCGTGCGCGACCTGCCCCGCTGCCGCGAGAAGATCTACCTCGTCCAGGACGACGAGCCCCAGTTCTACGCCACGAGCGCGCAGTCGATCTGGGCGGAGGAGACCTACCGCATGGGCTACCGCTGCGTCGCGTTCACGCCCTGGATGGCGGACATCCTGCGCGAGCGGTGGGGCCTCGAGGCGCGCTGGTTCGAGTGCGGCACCGACCTCGACACCTACGAGTTCGCGGGCGAGGAGGGGCGCGAGCCCGGCCTGATCGCCGTCTACGCGCGGCGCGAGACCGAGCGGCGCGCGGTGGACCTCGCGCTCGCGGGCCTCGCGACGCTGGTCGAGCGGCGGCCCGGGGTGCGGGTCGTGCTGTTCGGCTCGAACACCCAGATCACCTCGCCGATCCCGGCGGTCGACCTCGGCGTGCGGCCGCCGCGCGAGCTGGCGGAGCTGTACCGCAGGGCGAGCGCCGGGATCGTCTTCTCGCTCACGACGCACTCGCTCGTGGCGCAGGAGATGATGGCGAGCGGGCTGCCGATCGTGGAGCTGGGCGGCGACAACGTGGAGTCGGCGCTCGGCCCCTCGGGCGAGCACGCGCTGCTCGCCGAGCCGCGCCCCGACTCGATCGCCGACGCGCTCGAGCAGGTGCTCGACGACCGCGAGCGGGCCTCCGCGATGGCGCGCCGCGCGCGCGCGTTCGTGGAGGAGCGGAGCTGGGAGCGGGCCGGCGACCAGCTCGAGGAGGCGCTGCGCGAGTTCCTCGCCAACCCGCGCGAGCCGGCGCGGGTGGCGAGCGCGGCGCGGTAGGGGCGCGGGCCGAGGCTCGCCCAGGTCGCCGGATGGGCGGCGTGCCTCGCCTCGGACAGCGCCGGCGCGACCACGGTGGTGGCATCCGATGTCGAGCGACGAAACATGCACTTGCCGTAAGCGGTCACCGAACCTGCGGAGTATCCGCCGCGCCTCGGTCAGCGTCGGGGCGACGGCCATCGCGTGTGCCACGTCGAAGCACAACCCCGCACTCGGGAGCTCGTCGAAGAGCGCGGCGAGTTGGTCAGCCGTCTGACCGAACGGCTTTCAGCTGTCCATGTTCTCGATCGCCAGCGTGCGCCCCAGCGACCGGTACAGCAGACACATCGTCGATGGCATCCGGGTGCACGACTATCGCGTCGACGCGGCCGCTGAGCCTTCGCAGCTGAGAAACAAGGTCGTGCTCCGGCATGGCGCGCTGCTTGCTGGGCGCGTGTACGCTCACATACCTGAAGCGCAGATGCGGCGTGCTCTCCAGGTAGCGGAGCAGGCCAGCGAGCTCCGGCTCTGAGAGCGCCGAGAGCTCGACGGCATCTGTCGAGATCTCAGCTGCCTTGCGCGAGCGACGGCCAGTCGTTCCGCGCGTCCGCCATGTACCCGGTCGACGCGCCGACGCTCGCGTGGTTCAGGAGGAGCGGCCATTGACAGGCGGAGACAGCGGGCGGCATGAGCGCGCCTAGGCTACACCGCCGTCCATCGGGCCTATTCGCTGGGGGTGTGGTGACCGTGCGCAAGTCACCACGACGATGGGCACCGCAGTCACATCGGTGGTGAAGCGCAGCCGGGTGAAGGGGCTACAGCCCAAGCTCCGCGACGTCCCGCGCGAGGCGCTCGTACACCACCGAGGCGCGGTGGCGCTCGGCGGCGAGCGCGCCGAAGGCGCGCAGCTCGGCGAAGGCGCGCGGCCGCTCGACGGCTGCGGCGGCGAGCTGCACGAGCTCGGACGGGCTCGCGGCGCGCAGGTGGTCGATCCCGGCCTGGAAGCCGAAGGACGGATCGCACGGGCGCGTGACGAGCACGCGCCGCGCCGCCAGGACCGCCGGCACCTCGGCGGCGAGCGCCCCGCCCGGCGCGTCGAGCAGCACCACCGCCCCGGCCCCGCGCAGCGAGTCGAGGTCGAGGCGCTCGACCTCGCCCGCCTCGATGCCGCGCGAGGAGACGTCGCGCGCGATGTCCGAGCGCTCCCGCGGGTCGCCGCCCGCGACGACGACGCCCCCGCCGAGCGGCAGCTCGAAGAGCTCGTCGCGGACAGGCCACGGCGCGCGGCGCCAGACCCCCTCCCCCGCGGGAGCGATCACGCGCTCGGCGCCGCCCGCGTCCGCGGGGCCGGCCGCCGTGCGCAGCCAGCGGACCTGCGGCGCGCCCTCCGGGACGGCGGCATCGGCGAGCGCGACCACCACGTCCGCGCACGCGCCGGGACCGGGCGCCCCGTCGAGGCCCGCCAGCGCCGCGTCGACCTTGGACGCCGCGACCGCGACCCGCACGCTCACCGGCGCACCTTGTCGAGCGCGCCGCGGAGCACGATCGCCGCCCTGTACGCGCGCGACTCCATCACCTCATCGAGCCGTCGGCGGGCATCGTCGAGCATCTCGGCGCACTCGTCGCGGCTCGCGCTCAGCTCGCGGACGTGCGCGCGGGCGTCCTCGAGCGCGGCCTCGGCGTAGTGCAGGGCGCCGAGGCGCGTGCGCCCCGCCTCGCGGGCGAAGTCGACCGCCGCGAGCAGGCGCGCGAGCGCCGGCTCGGCGCGCGGCGGCTCGGCCGCCGCGAGCTCGCGCAGCGCCGCGGCCATCAGCTCGCTCGAGCGCTCGCGGCTCGGCCACTCGCGCGCGGTCGCAAGCGCCCCCTCCGACAGGCGCGCCAGGAGTTCGCGGTCGCGCGCGAGCGCGTCGAGCCACGCGACCGTGCCGGGCTGGTCGTCGAAGCCCACGACGATCCCGTTCTCGCCGTGGCGGACGTAGTCCTCGTGGCCGGTGTACGGCGTGACGACGCACGGGACTCCCATGTGGAACGCTTCGAGCGGCACGAGCCCGAGGCCCTCCACCCGCGACAGCTTCAGCACCACATCGGTCTCGGCGTAGAGGTCGGCCATCTCCGCGGGGGAGAGGCCGCCCACCACGCGGTCCACGTTTAGGTCCCCGGCGGCGGCAGGGTCGAGCGCCGCGAGCGTCAGCTCGGCCGGCTCGCTCATCGCGCGCACGGCCTCGACCGCCTCGCGCACGCCCTTGAACCAGAGGCTCGGCTGGCCCTCGACCAGCACGCGCAGCCTGCCGCCGCCCGGCCGCCGATCGCGCGGCGCGAACACGCCCTTGTCGATCCCGTTCGGCACGACCAGGCAGCGCGCGTCCGGCCTCACCTCGGCGAGCAGGGCCCGCATCCACGATGCGATCGCCACGTAGTCGACGGGGAGCCCGAGCACCGCGTCCGCGGCGAGGCGCTCGAACATCTCCTCCTCGGTGTAGAAGCGGTGCTCGAGGCTCTGGAGGAACACGACGCGCCGCTCCGCCTCGAGCTCGTACAGTCCCGCGGCCGTCAGCCACCAGGTCGCGACCGCGACGTCGAAGCGCTCGCCGCGCGCCTCCTCGAGCGACCGCACCGGCAGGTCCCGCCCGGCGGGCGCGCCCGGGCGGGTGAGCACGATCTCGGCGTCGACCCCCGCCTCGCGCAGCCCGAGCACGTGCTGCTCGATCACCGAGACGCCCCCTGAGCGCTCGAGCGACTCGGCGAGGAAGCACACCTTCACGGGCGCCAGACTAACCGCCGAGCAGGGGTAGGCGAGGGTGGCGCGTTGCTCTAGCCTCGGCGCCGGCCACCGTGGAGCCGCTGACCCTCAAGTTGAAGCGCGTGACTCCGCCGCGCCTCTGGAGCTACGCACGGCGGCTGCGCCGCGCCGGGCGCGCGGCGCGCGGCCACGAGCTCGTGTCCGACTGGAAGCCGGGCGCGCGGCGACTGTCCGCCGGCGCCCTCGGGCGCGACGAGCCGCTCGTGACCGAGGCGCTGTGGGCGCGCCTCGACGCGGCGACGGTCGAGGCGCTGCAGCGGCGGATCGCGTCCGACCGCACGCTGGTCGAGCTGCCAGCGCCGCCCGGCGCGAACGCACCCGAGGTCGCCATCGCCGACCTCTTCCGCGGCGCTCCGCCCGAGGAGCGCACCCGGCTCGCGCTCACGCTCGGGGTGCACTACGGGATCGAGGAGGTGCTTCGCGCCACCGGCCTGACGGCCGCGGCGCCGCCGACCGACGTGCACGCGATGGCGGCCGGGCCGCTCGCGGCGGGCGGCTCGATCTACCACGCCGACCTGGTCGCCACCGCCCTTCGGAGCGCCGGGCACGAGATCGCCCCGGGTCAGCGCGCGCTCGACTTCGGCTGCTCGTCGGGACGCGTGGTGCGGGTGCTCGCGGCCTACGAGCCGGGCGTCGAGTGGCACGGCTGCGACCCGAACCGGCCCGCGGTGGAGTGGGCGCAGCGGCACATCGAGGGCGTGCGGTTCGCGCCGAGCCCGCTGGAGCCGCCGCTCGCGTACGAAGACGAGAGCTTCGACTTCGCGTTCGCGATCTCGATCTGGTCGCACTTCGCCGAGCGCGCCGCGCTGCGCTGGCTCGACGAGCTGGGCCGGGTGCTGCGCCCGGGCGGGCACCTCGTGATCACGCTCCACGGCCTCCATTCGATCGCCTACTACGAGGACCACGGGCTCCACGAGGGGCTGAGGCCCTGGGAGCTGCGCGAGCGGATGCTCTCCGAGGGGTTCGCCTTCATCCCGGTGTTCGGGCAGGAGGGCGACGACGGGATCAGGAGCGCCGAGTGGGGCAACGCCTTCATCTCGCCGGAGTGGCTGCTCGCGCGCGTGTGCCCCGCGTGGCGCGTGGTCGACTACGCCGTGGGGCGCAACGAGGGCAACCAGGACGTGGCGGTGCTCCAGCGCGCGCCATAGCGCGCCGCGGCGACCTCACGTTGTAGGTTCGGGACCCGAATGGACCTGAAGTCCCCGTGGACGCTCGCCCTCGCCTGGGCGCTCGTCCCCCTCGCGATCACGGCGGCGTCCGCGTGCCTCGGCATCGCCGTCTCCGCCGTGTCCGGCCTGCGACTCGGCGGCTTCACGCTCCCCGCGGGGTTCCTCACGGGGATCGCGTTCATGGGCTTCCTGGTCGAGCTCGGGATCGACGGGACCGTCGTCGCGATCCTCTGCGCGGCGCTCGCCCTCGGCGCGCTCGCGGCGGTCGTGCTCGTCGCGCGGCGCCGCAGCGGGGGGTTGGCTCCGGCACGGCTCGCGGCGGCGCTCGGGGTCGAGCGCCGGGGCGCCGCGGTCTGGGCCGGCCTCTGCCTGCTCGCCGCCTACGCGATCTGCATGGCGCCGCTCGCCGGGAGCGGACGCGCCGGCGTCGTGGGATACGTGCTGAACGACGACCCGTCGGTGCACGCCTCCGTCGTCGAGCTGCTGCGCGCCCACGGGGCGCGCGCCTACCGCCCCGACGACTCGTCCTTCAACTTCGTGAGCACGCTCTTCGACTCGGGCTACCCACTCGGCAGCCACACGTGGGCGCTGTTCGGGTCGGTCGTCGGCGGGATCGGCCCGTTCTTCATCTGGACGCCCGTGACCGCGCTCGCCGCCGCGATGATCGCGCTCACGGGCTACGGCTTCATGCGTCGTCTGAGCGCGCCTCCGGCCTTCGCCGCGGTGGCCGGGACCGCCATCGGCTGCGGCTACCTGACGTACTCGTACCTCGCCCAGGGCGGGCTCAAGGAGGTCGTGTTCGCCCTCTCGGTGTACGCGACGATCGGGCTGTTCGCGGTCGGCGCCGGCGTCACGAGCCCGTCCTGGCGCGCGCTCCTCCCAAGCGCCGTGGGCGCCGCGGCGTCGGTCTACACGCTCGGCCTCGGTGCGGCCGCGTGGCTCGGCCCGGCGCTCGTCGCGGGGCTCGCCCTCGTGCTCGCCGGACGCCACGGCGCCCCCTGGCGGCGGAGGGCGCTGCCCGCGGTCGCGGCGCCCGCCCTGCTCGCCGCCGCGGTCGCGGCCCCGGCGGTCGCCGCGTCCGCGACCTTCCTCAAGGGCAGCTCGAGCGCGATCGAGAACCCAGCGCAGGTGGGCAACCTGCTCGGCCCGGTGCCGTGGCGCGAGGCCTTCAACATCTGGCTCGGCGCCGACTATCGCTTCTCCACCCCGCTCCACACCACCCCGACCTGGGCCGGGATCGCGCTGGCCGCGGCGTTCGCCGTGCTGGGCCTGCTCTGGACGCTCCGCCGCGCGCGGCTCGGCGTGCCGCTCGCCGTGCTCGCGGGCGCGGCGGGCGCGATCTTCGTGTCGGCCCGCTATGCGATCTACTTCGAGGCGAAGGCGTACATGGCGCTCGCCCCCGCGCTCGGGCTCGCGACGGCGGCGGGCGTTCTGGCGCTCTACCGCCGCCGCGGGCGCGCCGCCACCGTCGCCGCGATCGCGGCGGGGATCGTGCTCGTCGCGGGCGTCGCGGTCTCGGACGGCTACGTCTATCGCGGCGCCTGGGTCACGCCCAAGCAGCGCTTCGACGAGCTGATCGACTTCGACAGGCGGCTCGCCGGGAAGGGCCCGGTGCTCGTCCACGACCGCGAGAACTGGGCGAAGTACCTGCTGCGCGACGCGCAGCCGTGGGACTCCTGGAACGAGTGGCAGCCGGACCGCGGCTTCCGCTTCGGCCCCATCCCGCCGACGGTGCCGCGCACGCCGGACTTCGACGACTACGCGCTGTCGTTCATCGGCCGCTTCCCGTACCTCCTTGAGCGCAAGCGCCCGGGCGGGAGCGTGCCCCCCGGCAACTACCGGGCGGTGGCGCAGACGCCGCACTACCGGCTGTGGCGCCGGGTCGCGCCGACCCCGAAGCTGCACGTGGCGCTCGGCGACGGCACGCCGAGCGGCCTCGGCCGGCTCGATTGCGGCTCGCCCGAGGTGCGCGCGCTCTTCCAGGCGGCGCGCCGCAGCGGCGCGGAGGTCCGCGTGTCCTTCGGCCGCCCGCGTCCCACGCCGCCCACCACTCCCGCCTGGTACACGGGAGTCGCGCCCGGGCCCGCCCCCTTCTTCGCGTTCCAGCGGGGCGGCTTCGCGAACTTCTACCCGCACCTCACCCCCGGGCTCTGGGACGCCTGGATCCAGGGCGGCTTCGGGCCCGGCTTCCGGCTGTTCATCGGCAACCGGCCGATCGGCGACGTCTTCGGGGACCTGGGGATCCACGACGAGTGGACGAAGGTCGGGACCTTCCGGGTCGAGAAGCCGCGGCCGACGCTCGCCTACGTCGGCCTCGCCAAGCCATGGTGGCAGTCCGGGTCGGCGCACGACAACCTCGTCGGGCCGCTCGTCTTCACGCGCGCGAGCGAGGTGTCGCGGGTCGAGCGGATGAGCGTGGGAGCGGCGCGGCGCCTGTGCGGGCGCGCGCTCGACTGGATCGAGCTGCCCTAGGCTCCGCTAGTCTCGTCCGCTCACCGGTTCGGCGCGCCCCGATCCGGTCAGAGCGGTTCCAGCCCCGCGGCCCCGGCCGCCTCGCCTTGCAAGAAACCGAGGGAAGCACCATCGGCAGCGAGCCGGCGCAGCGCGCGCCGGCAAGGTCCGGGGCGGCGACGGCTCTGCGGGACGCGGTCGCGCGCGCGCCCCGGCGCCCCGTGCTCGCGCTCGCCGCGATCGCCGCGCTCGCCTACGCGTTCATCGCCTGGTACGCGGTCCGGTCGGCGGGCTGGGTGGTGATGACGGACGAGCTGCAGCACTCGAAGCTCGCGCTCAACGTGTTCCGCGAGGGCGGCCTGCTGCCGCGCCTGCACGGCGAGCCCTTCCGCGCCTACAGCCACCTCTACCCGCTGCTCACCTCGCCGTTCTGGGCGCTCTTCTCGCCGCCCGTCGCGCTCCGCGCGGTGCACCTCCTCAACGCGCTCCTGATGACCTCGACCGCGGCGCCGGCGTACCTGCTCGCGCGCCGGGTGATCCGGTCGCCCTGGGCGGGCCTCCTCGTCGCCGCGCTCGCGGTGGCGGTGCCGTGGACGATGTTCTCGACGATGGTGCTGACCGAGTCGGCCGCCTACCCGGCCTTCGCGTGGGCGGTGCTCGCGATGCAGCGCGCGCTCACCGAGCCCGGCCCGCGCAGCGACGCGCTCGCCGTCGCGGCGCTCGCGGTCGCGTTCCTCGCGCGCACGCAGTTCGTCGTGCTCGCTGCGATCCTCCCGGCCGCGGTGCTGCTCCACGAGTCCCTGCTCGCGCTGCGCGAGGGCGGCCTGCGCGCCGTGCCGGCGCGCCTCGCCGCGGCGGCGGGCGCGCACCGGCTGCTCGCCGCCGCGGTGGTCCTCGGCGTCGTCGCGGTCGCCGTGGCGGGCACGAGCGTGCTCGGCACCTACGGGACGACGACCGAGGCGCCGCTCCTGCCCGCCGGGCTTGGGCGCGCGCTCGTCGGCCACCTCGACTACCTGGTCGTCGGCGTCGGCGTTCTGCCGGGGATGCTCGCCGCCGCGTGGTGCGCGGCCACGCTCGCGCGCCCGCTCGACCCGCCCTCCCAGGCCTTCGCGGTGCTGCTCGCGCTCACCGTGCCGATCCTGCTCATCGAGGTCACCTCGTACGACATCAACTTCGCGCACGGCGGCACGCAAATCCGCTACGCCTTCTACCTCGCGCCGCTGCTCTTCACGGGCATGGCGGCGCTGCTCGCGACCCGCCGCGGCGCGTGGCCCGCGCTGCTGCTCGCGGGCGCCGGGCTCGCCTGGGCGATCGGGATCGGGCAGTACGTCCAGACGACGGGCCCGTTCTTCAGCTCCCCCGAGACGGCGTTCCACTCCGTGCTCGACGGGCGCTCCTACGACCTCGGCAGGTTGCTCGGGATCGGCGACCTCTCCGCGACCACGGTGCTCTGGGTCGGCACGGCGGCGCTCGCGGTCGCGCTCGCGCTAGTGCTGCCGCGAGTGCGGGCGGGCGCCGCGCTCGCCGTGGTGGGCGGCGCGGTGCTCGCCTACTGCTGCGTCGAGACGGGCTACGTCTACCACCGCGCCGTGCCGGTGAACCCGCTCTCGGCCGTGGCCGGCACGGGCGCCGACTGGATCGACCATCGCATCGGCGCAGCGGGCGAGGCGGCGCTCGTGCCGTCGACGGCCGGCACCGCCAACACCCAGAGCGAGTGGTGGGGAGTCGAGTTCTGGAACAAGTCCGTCGACCGTGCCTACTCGTTCGAGGGCGGGCCGACGTACACGCCGTTCCCGGTCGAGCGCCTGTCGCTCGACTGGCGCAGCGGCACGATCGCGGCGCCCCCCGACGCGCGCCGCTACCTCGTGCTGCGGGTCGACGACCCGCGCTTCCGCCCCCAGGGGCGCGTCGTGGCGAGCGACGGCGCCGCGCTCGAGCTGCTCGAGGTGGCGAGGCCCTACCGCGCCGCGTGGGCGACGCGCGGCGTGCGCTCGAGCGATGGCTACGTCGGGCGCTCGGGGACCGTGCGCGTCTGGCCGCAGGACGGCGGCGGGCGGCTGCTCCTCTCGATCGCGCTCGCGGCGCCGCCCGAGCTCTCGAGCCCAGCCGCCTACCGGCTGTCCGCCGGGCGCGTTCGCCGCCGCGGGCGCCTCGACCCGGGCGAGAGCCGGACGCTCGCGCTGGCGCTCTGCGTCCCGAGCGGCGGCCACGCGGACGTCTCGCTGAGGACGCGCGGGCGAGTCGTCATCGGCGCCGCCCCAGGCATCCCCGGCACACCGCTCGGTGTGCGCATCGCGCGCGTGCGCAGCGCAGGCGCGCGCGGGCCCTGCAGCGGCTAACGCCGCACGGCCTCGGCGCCGCCCTCGAGCTGGGCCTGCACCTGGGCCATGTCCGAGTCCACCATGATCCGGACGAGCTCCTTGAACGTAACCTTCGGCCCCCAGCCGAGCTTCTCGCGCGCCTTCGAGGCGTCCCCGACCAGGAGGTCCACCTCGGCGGGGCGGAAGTACCTGGGGTCGATCTCCACGTGCGCCTCCCAGTCGAGGCCGGCGTAGGAGAACGCCTCCTCGAGGAACTCGCGCACGCTGTGCGTCTCGCCGGTGGCGATCACGTAGTCGTCCGGCTCGTCGGCCTGGAGCATCAGCCACATCGCCTCGACGTAGTCCCGCGCGTGGCCCCAGTCGCGCTTCGCGTCGAGGTTGCCGAGGTAGACCTTGTCCTGCAGCCCGTGCTTGATCCGCGCCACCGCGCGGGTGATCTTGCGCGTGACGAACGTCTCGCCGCGGCGCTCGGACTCGTGGTTGAAGAGGATCCCGTTGCAGGCGAACATGCCGTAGCTCTCGCGGTAGTTCACCGTCGCCCAGTAGGCGGCCACCTTCGCGACCGCGTAGGGCGAGCGCGGCCAGAACGGCGTCGTCTCCCGCTGCGGGACCTCCTGCACCTTGCCGAACATCTCGCTGCTCGACGCCTGGTAGAAGCGCGTCTCGACCCCGGCCTCGCGGATCGCCTCGAGCATGCGGATCGTGCCCATGCCGGTCACGTCCGCGGTGTACTCCGGGATGTCGAAGCTCACGCGCACGTGGCTCTGGGCGCCGAGGTGGTAGACCTCGTCCGGCTGCAGCTGGTAGATCAGCTTGGTGAGCGCGACCGAGTCGGCCAGGTCGCCGTAGTGCGTGAACAGGCGCACGCCGGACTCGTGCGGGTCGCGGTAGAGGTGGTCGATACGCTCGGTGTTGAAGCTTGAGGAGCGCCGCACGATGCCGTGCACCTCGTACCCCTTCTCGAGCAGGAGCTCGGTGAGGTAGGAGCCGTCCTGACCGGTGATCCCGGTGATCAGCGCCTTCTTCGCCGCCATGGAGGTCGCCTAAAGTACACGACCTGCCGTGGACGTCCCGTCGCTGTCCATCGTCACTCCCTGCCTGAACGCCGCGGCCACGCTCGAGGCCGCGCTCGAGAGCGTGCGCTCGCAGGGATACCCGCGGCTCGAGCACATCGTGGTGGACGGCGGCTCGACCGACGGCACCGTCGAGCTGCTCGAGCGCGCGCCCGGCGTGCGATTCGTCTCGGAGCCCGACCGCGGCCTCTCGCACGCGATGAACAAGGGCGTGGGCATGGCGACCGGCGAGATCGTCGGCTGGCTGAACGCCGACGACGTCTACCGGCCGGGTGCGCTGCGGCTCGTGGGCGAGGCGTTCGCGCGTGAGCCGTCCGCCATGTGGGGGTTCGGGCGCTGCGCGATCATCGACGCCGACGGGAACGAGATCCGCAGGGGCGTGACCGCTTACAAGGACTTCTTCCTGCGCCGCTGGTCGTTCCCGCTGCACCTGGTGCAGAACTTCGTGTCGGCGCCCGCGACGTTCGTGCGCCGCGCCGCCTTCGACCAGGTCGGGCTCTTCGACGAGCGCTTCCGCTACTCGATGGACTACGACTTCTGGCTGCGGCTGGGCCGCCGCGGCTGGAGGCCGCTCTTCATCGACGCGGAGCTGGCCGCGTTCCGCATGGCCGGCCAGTCGCTCAGCTTGACGGGCTTCGAGACCCAGTTCGAGGAGCACGCGGAGAACGCGCGCGAGCACGGCGAGGGGCACCGCGTCGCGGTCGCGGCGAACGTGATGATGAGCCGGCTGATCCCCGCCGTCTACCGCGGCATGCGCTTCCTGCGCGAGCGGCGCCCGACCCTCGCGGGCTGAGCATGGCCGCGGAGCCTCCGACGGGCGGCGGGACCGTGGCGCCGCCGACGGGCGTCGAGGCCGCGGCGCCGGCCGCGCCCACGCGGCGGGCGCGCGAGACGGCGATCGTCTCGCTCGGGCAGGCGACCACGATGGTGACGGGCGGCGTCCTCGCGCTGCTTATCGCCCACATCCTCGGCAAGTCGGCGAAGTCGGACGCCTTCTTCGCCGCCTACGGCGTCGCCGCGGTGGCGATCGGCTTCGGCCAGACGTTCAGGTTCACGGCGCTCCCCCGCCTCGCCGACGATCCCGACGGCGGCGCGACGGAGCGCCTGCTCGCGGCCGTCTGCGTGATCGCGCTCGCGGCCGCGGTCCCGATGGTCGTGCTGGCCGGGCCGGTGGGCTCGCTGCTCGTCGCGCACGACCCGGACGGCGTGGCCGCCGACTCGCTGAGGCTGCTGTGGATCGCGGTGGCGGGGCAGCTGCTCGGCTCGATGCTCGCGGCCATCCTCGCGATGCGCGGCGGGTTCGTCGCGATCGGCAGCGGCTACGTCGCGACGGGGATCGTCAGCGTGGTCGCGTTCCTCGCGCTCGAGCCGCTGCTCGGCGTCTACGGCGTGTCGGTCGGGCTCGACATCGCCGCCGTGCTGCTCTCCGCCGTCCTCGCGACGGCGCTGCTGCGCAGCGGCTGGACGCCGGACTGGACCGGCGCGCTGCGCCGGCGGCCGGTAGCCGCCGAGCTTCGCCACCTCGTGGTCGCGTCCGCCACGTACGTGGCGATGAACGTGGGCTACGTGATCTGCGTGGCGGTCGCGTCGCGCGGCGGCACCGGCGAGCCGACGCTCTACGCGTACGCCTACTTCACCGCCGCGATCCTCGTCGCCGTGACGGCCGCGTCCGCCGCGATGGTGCAGACGCCGGAGCTCCTCTCGCGCGCGCGCACCGCCGAGAGCACCGAGGCGAGCACCCTCGCCACCTACCGGGTGACGCTCGTCGTGGTCCTGCCGTTGCTCGCGCTCGCGCTGCTCGTGGGCAGCCCGCTCGCCTCGTTCGTGCTCGGCGGCTCGTTCGATCGCGCCGACACGACACGGCTCGTGATCGCGCTCGTGTGCCTGTCGGGCTGGGTGTTCGGCGTCGCCGGCGGGATCTTCGCGGTGGTGGAGCTGATCGCGCGCGGGCGGACTTCGACGCTCGCGTGGATCGCGGCGGCGCAGATCGCCGCGCTCGCCGGCCTCGCCATCCTCGGGCGCGAGCTGTGGGGCATCCGCGGCATCGCGCTGGGGCAGTCGATCTCGATGCTCGCGGCGACCGGGGCGCAGCTCTGGCTCACGTTCGGGGCCGGGTGGCTCCGCGTGGTCGGGCGGCTCGTGCTCGCGACGCTGCGCGGCGCGCTCGCCGTGGCGATCGCGTTCGCGCCGTCGGCTGCGATCGTGGCCGCCGAGGGCGACTCGGCGGGCGTGCTCGTCGGCGCGGCCGCGCTCGCGCTGGCGCTGACCGCCGCCGCCTCGCGCCTCGTGTGGCCGCAGGAGTGGCGGCTGCTCGGCTCGGTCGTGAGCCGCTGAGGCGGCACGCGCGGACCGGTCCGCAGCGCCGCCGGGCCGGCGTGGCGCGCTCACCGATCTCGGCGAGCTGCTAGGTTGCCGGCGGAATTAGGCAACCCTAATCGAGGACTGATCGATGTCGTTCGCGGAAACCGTCTCGCTCGGCGCGCTGGCCGGCTTCACGATCTACCTCGGCCTGCCGGTCGGGCGCCTGCGAGTGCTGGGCTCGCGCACCCGCGTCTCGCTGGCGATGTTCTCGGTCGGGATCCTCGTGTTCCTGCTCGTCGACGTGCTCGCGCACGGGTTCGAGATAGCCGAGGAGGCGGTGAGCGCGTTCCACGACGGCGAGGGCAGCGCCGGGCACGCGGTAGCGCTGTCGCTGCTGCTTGTGGGCGGCTTCGGCCTGGGCAGCGCAGGGCTCGGCTTCGTCGAGCGCCGCATGCGGCCCCGCGAGCGTGCCCTGCGGCCGGTCGCGGGCGGCGCGACGGACGTCCTGGCCGTCGATGAGCACAAGCGCCTGATGGCCCAGACCGACACGGCGAGGGCACAGGCGCTGCGAACGAGCTTGATCATCGCGACCGCGATCGGGCTGCACAACTTCGCCGAGGGCCTGGCGATCGGGGTGTCCGCAGATGCAGGGGAGATCCAGCTGGCCACGGTCCTCGTCGTCGGCTTCGCGCTGCACAACGCCACCGAGGGCTTCGGGATCATCGGCCCGCTCGGGGATGTCCGACCCTCATGGGGCTGGCTCGCGCTCGCCGGCATGATCGCCGGCGGCCCGACGTTCCTGGGAACGATCGTCGGCTACAACGCGAGCTCGGATCCGCTCGCCCTGGTCTTCTACGCGGTCGCCGGTGGGGCGATTCTCTACGTGATCGGCGAGATCTGGCAGGGCGTGCGGCGATACGGCCACCGCGAGCTCGGGCTCCTGCTCGTCGTCGCTGGATTCGCCGCCGGCATCCTCACCGATTTCGTGGTGGTCTACGGCGGCGGCTGAGCGTCCCGCGCGGCGAGCTTCATGGCGCGCGCGGCGGCAGCGTCCGGCCCGCTAGCGCCGGGCGGGCTCCCGCGCGCTCGCCTCGGCGACGGCGGAGCGGCCGTCGGCGGGCGCCTCCGTTCCTCCCGCGGGCTCCTCGAGGTCGCGCAGGCGCCGCTCGGTGAGCGCGAGCCGCTGCGCGAGCACCTTCGTCTGGTCCGCGAGCCGGGAGACGGCGATCGAGAAGTGCAGCAGCAGCACGAGGATGAAGCCGAACGCGATCACGAACAGCGCGGACGGCGGGTAGAAGATCCCGACCGCGCTCGCGATCTTCGCGAGCAGCCCCTGCCATGCCGCGAGCAGGAACAGCACGAGCGCGGCGAGCAGCCAGAGCAGCGCGTAGCGCTCCTGCAGGCGGCGGCGGCGTACCAGCTCGAACACGACGAGGAACAGCCCGACCGTCGCGACGATCGAGACGATCTGGATACGCGTGCCCATCAGATCCCCTGGGCGGCGGCCACGGCCGGGTCGTCGCCGGGGTCCACGACCGGTCTGGCGCGCAGCAGCCCGACGACGATCGCCAGCATCACCTTGACCATGTAGTAGGCGGACTTCCCGGTGCTGATCGAAGAGACTCCCCCGCCGCGCTGGTACATCCGCACCGGCACCTCGCACATGCGCAGCCGGTGGAAGTGGAGCATCAGCACCGCCTCGACCTCCGGGTAGTCGTGCGGGTAGTCGCGTGCGAACAGCTCGATGGCGCGGCGGTTGAAGAGCCGGAAGCCGGAGGTCGGGTCGGTCACGCGCTGGCCGACGATCAGCGACAGCAGCCGCGAGAAGATCCAGATGCCCGCCCGACGCGCGCGCGGCGCCTCGTAGCCGTTCGGAACGAGGAAGCGCGAGCCGCACACCATGTCGATGCGGCCCTGGCCGCTCTCCATCCGCTCCATGAGCTTGCGGATCTCCTTGGGGTCGTGCTGCCCGTCGCCATCGACCTGGACCATGTACTCGTAGCCGTTCTCCGCCGCGTAGGTGAAGCCCGACTGCACGGCGCCGCCGATCCCGAGGTTGAAGGGGTGGCGCAGCACGTACGCCCCGGCGCTCTCGGCGCGTCCGAAGGTGTCGTCGCTCGAGCCGTCGTCCACGACCAGGATGTCGAAGCTCGGGGCGTCCCGCCGGAGCGACTCGACCACCGACGCGATCGTGTGCTCCTCGTTGAGAGCCGGGACTATGGCGAGATGACGCTTCCTCATTGGACGGTGCGAACCCGGGCGCCGGCCGGCGGCCCCTCCACAACGCTCAAACCTGCGCGAACCCCGAATGTCTCGCCCGCGACCGGGCAAGCATACAGTTGGGCCGCCCGGCGACAGGGACGAGGACGCCGTCGCTAGCATCCACCTCCCTCGCGCCGGCACGCGCGCACGGCCATGACGAAGCCCGACCCGACATTCTGGAGCGGCCGCCCGGTCGCGGTGACCGGAGGCGCCGGCTTCCTCGGCCACGCCGTGACCCGCGACCTCGAGGCGCTCGGCGCCGAGGTGAGCGTCATCCGCTCGGCGGGGCACGACCTGCGCGACCCGCGCGCCGCGCGCGCCGCCGTCGAGGGGAACGACGTGGTGATCCACCTCGCCGCCAGGGTCGGCGGCATCGGCTACAACCGCCGCAACCCGGCCCCGCTCGTCTACGACAACCTGATGATGGGCTGCAACGTGCTCGAGCAGTCGCGCCTCGCCGGCGTGCGCAAGGTCGTGGCGGCGTGCTCGGTCTGCGCCTACCCGAAGTACATGAAGGTGCCGTTCTCCGAGGACGACCTCTGGACGGGCTACCCCGAGGAGTCGAACGCGCCGTACGGGCTCGCGAAGAAAATGCTGATCGTGATGTCCGACGCCTACCGGCGCCAGTACGGCTTCGACTCGTGCGCGCCGATCCTCGCGAACCTCTACGGGCCGAACGACAACTTCGACCTCGAGGACTCGCACGTCATCCCGGCGCTCATCCGCAAGTTCGTCGAGGCGGTCGAGCGCGGCGAGGACACCGTCACGCTGTGGGGCTCCGGCAACCCCTCGCGCGAGTTCCTCTACGTCGACGACGCCGCGCGCGCGCTGCTGCTCGCGGCCGAGCGGCTCGACACCTCGGAGCCGGTCAACATCGGCACGGGCGTCGAGACGAGGATCCGCGACCTCGCCGAGACGATCCGCGGCCTGACCGGGTTCGAGGGCGAGATCGTCTGGGACACCTCGCGCCCCGACGGCCAGCCGACGCGCTATCTCGACGTCTCGCGCGCCCGCGAGCTGATCGGCTTCGAGGCCGAGGTGCCGCTCGAGGAGGGGCTGCGGCGCACGATCGAGAGCTTCCGCCAGCAGTCGGCGCTCGCGCCCGGCTCCTAGGCTGCGCCGGGTCCCAGCGCCGCGGCCGCCGCGTACGCCTCGCGCGTCGCCTCGGCGACGCGCTCCCAGGTGTAGCGGCGCCAGAACTCCTCGGGCGGCGGCTCGACGCGCCCGCTCCCGGCCGCGAGCAGGTCGATCGCCGCAGCGATCGCGGCGGGGTCGGTCGGGTCGAACAGGTGCCCGGCGCCCGCGAGCACCTCCGGCAGGGACGCGGCGTCGGACGCCGCCACGGGCGTCCCGCAGGCGAGCGCCTCGAGCGTCGGATTGCCGAAGCCCTCGAACAGGCTCGGGAAGATCAGCCCGTGCGCGCGGCGGTAGAGCGGGGCGAGCGCGTCGCGCGCCACGAAGCCCACGTGCCGCACCCGGCCCGCCACGCCGAGGCGCTCAGCCTCGCGCACGAGCGGGGCGAGCCGGTCCCACGTCTGGCCGCTCAGGACGATGGCGACCTCCCGGTCCTCGGCCTGCGCGAGGCCAGCGAGCAGCCGCTCGTGGTTCTTGTGCGGCCACAGGTTCGCCGGGTAGTAGAGGAATCGCTCGGGCAGGTCGAGCGGGGCGAGCAGCTCCTCGTCGCGGGCGCCGGGCTGCGGCGAGAAGCGGCGGCGGTCCACCCCCGCCAGGCACACGAACACGCGCTCCGGGTCGACCGGGTGGCGCTCGAGGATCGTCCGCCGGCTGTACTCGCTGATCGTCGCGATCGCGGCGGCCGAGCGGATCGAGGTGGTGTAGAAGGCCCGCCGGTAGGCGCGCTCGAGAGGGCTGAACAGCTCCGGCATCAGCTCGTGCTGGAGGTCGTGCACGGTCACGACGCTCGGCGCGCCCGGGCGCGGCGTCGCCACCGTGAGCGGGTAGTGGACGACGTCGGGCAGGCCGCCGGCGGCGGCCGCGATCGCCGAGCGCAGCCGTCCGCCCGCCAGGCGCCCGCGCGTCATCGCGGCGAGCTGACCGAGCCGGCCGTCGGCCTCCCGCCAGCCGGGGAGGGCCGCGACCTCGAGCCGCCCGCGCACGTCCTCGGCGAGCGACCGCGCCGTGACCGGGCCGGCGGCGGCCACGATCCGCTCCCCCTCGCGCCGCGTCTCGGCGAGGCCCCGGAGCAGCCCGCGGGCGAACGTCTCCGAGCCGCCCACCTGCCCGGGGCGCAGCGTGAAGAGCGCTACGACCGCGCGCACGCCGGGATCACTCGGCGGACTCGTGCCGCCAGTGCACGAGCCCGTCCATGCCGGGCGGCGGCGGCAGGGGCAGGGAGCGCGGCGCGGGCAGCGGGCGGAGCCCGAAGCCCTTCTGGTCGAACCAGCGCTCGGGCCGGAAGCCGTGGCTCACGAGCCAGTCGGCCACCTCCCGGGCGCTCGTGCCGGCGCGCGCGAGGTTCTCGTCCATCATCTCGAGGATCAGGTGCTGCACGCGCCCGCCTGCGATCGCCCGCTCGGCGCCCCGCAGCGCCGCGAGCTCGTTGCCCTCGACGTCCATCTTCATCAGGCGCACGGGCTGCTCCTCGCCGGCGACCACGGAGTCGATCGACACGAGCTCGACCTCGACCGGGCGCGCGTCGTCGCCCGCGGAGTGGTGGATGCTCGCCTGCTCGGAGCCGTCCGCCGTCGCGGGGATGCGGATCTCGATGCGGCCGCCGCCCTCACCCGCGGCGGCCTCCACGACCCTGACCCGCCGCTCTTCCCCGTTGAGCGCGAGGTTGCGGCGCAGGAGCTCGAGGTTCGAGGGGACCGGCTCGATCGCCACCACGTCGGCCCCCTGCCGGACCGCGGCGAGCGTCCAGAAGCCGCAGTTCGCGCCCACGTCGACGACGAGGTCCCCGGGCCGGATCAGCGTCGCGACGTGGTCCGCCGCCTCGCGCTCGTAGAGCCCGAGGTAGATCAAACGATGGACGTCGTGCGAGAGGTCGAGCCCGTAGCGCACGCCGTCGCGCTCGACCTGCACGAGCTGCCGCCGCCCGCGCGGCCGGCCGATGACGATGAACGCGAGCACGTCGACGCCGCGCACCGGCGCCGCGCGCACAAGCGTACGAGCCAGCCGGCGTGAGACGGGCCCCGCGCGGCCGACGCGCAGCGCCTCGCGGGCGCGCGCGCGCAGCGCGCCGCGCGGCGCCTCCGCGGGTCGCGCTGTGCCGATCGCTCCCATAGCGCCGGGCAGTGTGGCACATGGAGCTGCGCGCGTCGGCATCGCAACTTCTCCGCCCCGCGGCGGTTGGGGTGCATGTGAGCTCGACTGAGCCCTCCCCCGCTGCGGGTACACTTCCCCGGCCTGAGGCAGGGGAGGGGTCGGCGCGTGCGCGGCCCACCCGACGAGCCATGAGGCCCGACCAGTCGAACACGATCGAGCGCACCCCGCAGGAGCGCGCGGACGTGAGATCCGCGGACGCCTCGCTCCCCCGGCCCGAGGACATCCCCAAGCGCGAGGTCCTCGGCTCGCCGATCGCGATGACCGACTACGAGGGCGCGATGGACGTGATGGACGGCATGATCGCGCGCCGCGAGCGGGGCTGGTTCTGCGCGGTCGCCGTCCACGCCGTGACGGTCGCGCACCGCGACCCCGAGATGGCGGAGGCCCTCCGCGGCGCCGCGCTGACCGTGCCGGACGGGATGCCGGTCGTGTGGGCCGCCAACGCGCTCGGCGAGAGCCTCAAGACGCGCGTGTACGGGCCGGAGCTGATGGAGCGCTACTGCGCCCGCTGCGCCGAGAAGGGGCACCGGGTCTGGCTCTACGGCGGCCGCGACCAGGGCTCGCTCCAGCAGCTCGCCCTCAACCTGCGCCGCCGCTACCCGGGGATCGACATCGTCGGCGGCTATTGCCCGCCCTTCCGGCCGCTCACGCCCGAGGAGGAGGACGACGTCGCCGAGCAGATCAACCGCTCCGGCGCCGACGTCGTCTGGGTCGGGATCGGGGTGCCGAAGCAGGAGAAGTGGATGGCGCGGATGCGCGACAAGATCGAAGCGCCCGTGATCTGCGCGGTGGGCGCCGCCTTCGACTTCCTCGGCGGGCGCGTCTCCCAGGCGCCCGCCTGGATGCAGGCGCGCGGCCTCGAGTGGATCTACCGGATCGCGCAGGAGCCGCGCCGGCTCCTGCCGCGCTACCTCTACTACAACCCGGTGTTCCTCGCGGCGTTCACGCGGCAGTTCCTGCGCGAGCGGCTGCTGCGCCGGGCGGCCTAAGCTTCGGCCATGCAGAAGAGCGTCGCGGTCGTCGGGCTGGGCCGCATCGGCCTTCCGCTGGCGCTGTCGTTCGCCGACCGCGGCCTCGCGGTGATCGGCGTCGACAAGGACCCCTCGCGGCTCGAGACGATCGCCGCCGGAAGGATGCCGTTTCACGAGACCGGCACGCAGGAGCTGCTCGAGCGGGTGCTGGCGCGCGGCGGCCTGCGCCTGTCGCAGCGCGTGGAGGACGCCGCCGAGGCGGACAGCATCACGCTGACGCTCGGCACGCCCGCGCACAGCCACATCGAGATCGACATCTCCGACATCCGCGACGTGCTCGACAAGCTGCTGCCGGCGCTGCGGGATGGGCACTCGCTGATCCTCCGCTCGACCGTCGCGCCGGGCACGACCGAGTGGGTGGCAGGCTACCTCGAGCAGCGCCGCGGCTTCACGGTCGGCGAGGACGTGTTCGTCTCGCACGTGCCCGAGCGGATCGCGGAGAACCACTTCCTCGAGGAGATCGAGACGCTGCCGTGCATCATCGGCGGCGTCGGCGAGGGCTCGGGGCAGCGCGCCGCCCAGCTGTTCGAGGTCTTCGGCGCGGAGATCGTGCAGACCACGCCCGTGCAGGCGGAGCTCGCGAAGATCTGGACCAACATCTACCGCTACGTGAACTTCGCGCTGCCGAACCTGCTGCTGATGAACTGCGAGCAGTTCGGCGCGAACGTGTTCGAGGTGATCGAGCTGATCAACCACGACTACCCGCGCGGAGGGATCGCCCAGCCGGGGCTCACGGCCGGCACGTGCCTGCGCAAGGACTTCGCCTTCTCCGAGGAGCGCTCGAGCGCGCCCGGCATGCTGCTCGCCGTCTCGCGCGTGCACGAGACGATGCCGCTGTTCCTGGTCGAGGGGCTCAAGCGCCGGCTCGGCGGCTCGCTGCGCGACCGCAAGGTCGCCGTCCTCGGGCTGACGTTCAAGCGCGACTCCGACGACCTGCGCGACTCGCTATCGCTCAAGCTGATCCGCCTGCTGGAGCGCGAGCTCGCGCTCGTCGCGCGGCACGACCCGCACGTGCCCGGCACCGATCCGCTCGAGAGCGCGCTCGCCGACGTCGACGCCGTCATGGTCGCGACGAACCACTCCGAGTACGAGACGCTGCTGCCCAAGGTGCCCCGCACCGCCGTGCTCGTCGACCCCTGGAATGTGACGGGCGCGGGCCGCGTGTTCTCGACGGCCGACGAGCTCGTGACCGCCTGATGGGGCGCGTGCTGGTCACGGGCGGCGCCGGCACGGTCGGCACCGCGGTGGTGCGGCGCCTGCTGCGCGAGCCGGGCCTCGAGGTGCGCGTCTGCGACCAGCGCGAGCCGCCGGCCTGGATGCGGGACGCGTGCGATGTCCACACCGGCGACCTGCGCGACCTCGCGGAGGCGCGGGGCGCCGCGGAGGGCTGCACGCACGTGATCCACCTGGCGGCGATCGTCGGCGGGATCGCCAACTTCCACAAGCTCCCGCACACGCTGCTCGAGGTCAACAACGGCCTCTACAACACCGTCTTCCGCGCGGCGCTCGAGCAGCGGGTCGAGCGGCTCGTGTACGTGTCCTCGTCGATGGTGTTCGAGCGGGCGACGGAGTTCCCCACGACCGAGGAGCACATCCGCCACACGCCGATCCCCGACTCCGCCTACGGCTTCTCGAAGCTCGCCGGCGAGGTCTACTGCCGCGCGCTGCACGACGAGCACGGCCTGCCGTACACGATCTGCCGGCCGTTCAACGCCTACGGCCCGGGCGAGATGCCTGCGGACGAGCCGGGCATCGCGCACATGGTCCCCGACCTGATCCGCAAGGTGCTGACGGGGCAGCGGCCGCTGCAGATCTTCGGCTCGGGCGAGCAGACGCGCACGATCACGCACGTGGACGACATCGCCGAGGGGATCGTCACCGCGATGACCCACCCGGCGGGCGAGAACGAGGACTTCAACATCTCCGCGAGCGAGGAGATGACGGTCGCGGAGATCGCGCGGCTGATCTGGGAGGTGTGCGGGCGCGACCCCGACGACTTCGAGCTCGAGCACCTGCCCAGCTTCAAGGTCGACGTCGTGCGCCGCTGGCCGTCGACCGAGAAGGCCAGGCGGCTGCTCGGCTTCGAGGCGAAGATCGGCCCGCGCGAGGGCCTCGCGCAGACCGCCGAGTGGCTGCGCGAGCACGACCCCGTGCTCGCCGGGCGCGGCTGAGGGCTCAGCGGGCGCGCGCGGTCGCGCAGGCGCGCCGGCGCGGGTCCGGCGGGAAGGTGAGGTCCGCCACCACCGCGGTCTCGATGTAGTCGTTCTCGAGCCTGTCGCCCGAGCCGGGCGCGAGCCGCCTCCCCACGTCGCGCAGGCGCGCGCGCGAGTCGCTCTGAATCACCCAGGGCGCGATCGCGAGGAACTCGTGCTTGCGGCCCGCGTAGCCGGCATACGAGGCGGGATCGCCGTCGGCGGGGTCGAGCCGGCCGTTGCCGACGTAGGTGCACGAGCGCGCGGAGCGCAGGCCGCGCTGGGTGATCGACGTCTGCCCGTCGAAGGGGAGGTCGGCGAGGTTGCCGACCATGAACGCCGTGACGTTGTAGTCGAAGCGCACGCCCGGATCGGAGACGGCGCGCCAGGTGGACCCCATCCACGCGAGCGGCTGCCAGCCGTTGTCTCCGGCCCAACGGCCGGGGTTCGCCTCATCCTGGATCACCACGTTGGCGCCGAGCGCGGAGAGGCAGCGCATGTAGTAGAGCGAGGTGTCGGAGCAGGGGTCGACGCCGCGCGGGGGGTCGCCGTACATGAACGCGGGCAGGCTCGTCGCGATCCCGAGCCGGGCCTTCGTGTGCGGGATCCTGTAAGGCCGCAGGTTCGCGACCGCCGCGGGGCCGCTGCTCGGGCCGGGCGCGAAGCCGAGCGCCTTCTCGATGTTGGTGAGCGGCACCTTGCGGTTCTCGCGCACGACGTTGCGCAGCATCGGCGGGCCGCTGCGGCGCACGTCGCGCGGCGCCCAGATGAACGCGGCGTTGTAGACGTCCGGCGCGGTCGCGACGAACACCGAGCGCGGCCGCGGCAGGTCCGGGTCAGCGAGCGCCGCGATGTCGGCCGGGTCCCTCGACTCCCGGAACGGCGCGACCGGCCCCGAGCCGACGATGTAGACCCGGTAGCGCCGGGCCATGTCGGAGAACGTCCGGAGGAAGCCGCGCGCGATCGTGTCCGTGGCCGCGGCGAACGCGCCGCTCAGCGCGCCGAGCGTTGGGAAGCGCTCGCGGTAGTACGCGAGCTGCTTCGCGTAGCCGCCGTTCAGGGCGGCCAGCGCCGCGAGCGTGGCGCAGGGGAACCCCTGGCCCGCGCAGCCGGGCGTCCCGGCGGGGTTCTGCGCGATCGCGCGGACGGCGGCCCCGCGCGAGCCGATCGCGGCCGTGGCGAGCCCGATGTCCTCGTTGAACACCACCACGTTCGGCCTCCCGCGCGCGAGCCGGGGCACCACGTAGGTGCGGATCATGCACTCGATCTTGGCTCGGAACGTGGAGTAGCTGCGCACGTTCCGCGCCTCCTGCTTGTACTGCATCGCGAACACGCGGATCGAGCCGCGCTTCGCGTCGTAGGACTCGATCGGCGGCGCCGTGCGGTGCGCCTGGGTGCGCGCGCACTGCGCGCGCGTGGGGGCGGCGGACGCAGGCGCCGCGATCGCCGCGGCGGCCGCCGCCGCCGTCCCAGCAGCGAGGATCCTTGCCGCCGTGCCCCTCATGCCGCGGCCGACCGGCGCGAGCGCCCGCGCAGCGCGGCCCGCACCTCTCTCGCCACGCGCTCGCCGGAGCGGACGGCGCCCTCCATGTACCCGTTCCAGATCGGCGAGGTCTCGCTGCCGGCCCAGTGGACGCGGCCGACGGGCCTGCGGATCGCCGGCCCGTAGTCGAGCAGCACGCCCGGCGGGGCGTAGCCCTCGTAGCAGCCTCGCGTCCAGCGATCCTCCGTCCAGTTCTTCTCGATGTAGCGCGTGGGGCTCAGCATGCGGTCGCCGAAGTAGGCGGCGAAGCTCCTCAGCACCGCCGCCTTGCGCTCGGCGGCGGGGCGCGAGCCCCACTTGCGCGCCTGCTCGCCCTCGATGAAGCCGAGCATCACGCCCGGCGAGCCGTCGGGCGGCGAGTTGTCGAAGGTGACGCGCACCGGGTCGGCGTCGCCCACCGCCTGGCCCGTGAGCCCTTCGCGCCGCCAGAACGGCTCGGGGTAGACCGCCTCGCACTTGATCACCGAGCCGTTGGGGTAGCGCTGGATGAGCTGAGCCCGCTGCTCGGGCAGCGCCGGGTGGTAGTGGATGTGGCGCGTCATCGCCGGGGCCATCGCCACGATCGCGCGCTCCGCCTCGACGACCAGCCGGTCGCACTCCACGCGCACGCCGTGCCGGTCCTGCGAGATTCGGCGCACCGGCTGGTCGAGCAGCACGCGGTGGCCGAGCTTCCTCGCGAGCTTGATCGAGATGAGCTGGGAGCCGCCGACGAAGCGCGACTCCTGCGCGCCGCCCGGCGTGTTCGTGAGCCGCTCGAGCGTGCCGGGGCTGCGCTCGTTGCCGGCCGAGTGGATGTAGAAGAGCGCGAACAGCAGCGAGAGGTCGCGCGGCTCGGCTGCGAACACCGCCTGGCAGCTGACGTCGAGCAGGAAGCGCCCGGCGTCGGTGGTCGTGTGCGCCTGCTTCCAGGTCTCGAGGGTCTGGGAGTCCCACTCCTTCGCCTTCGGCGCCTTCCAGGGCGCGTCGAGCGGCACCTCCCTGGCCATCCTGTCGAGCTCGGCCAGCGCTCCGGCGACGTCGGCTACGCCGGTGGGGTCGGGCGGGATCGGGCCGAGCGGGCCGTCGGAGGCGTACGGCGTCCTGACGCCGCGTCGGAGGTAGATGTTGCTGCCGGTGTTGTAGGTCTTGAAGGTGCCGATCCCGAGCGAGCGCGCGAGGGCGGACAGGCGGTCCTGGGTCGGGCCGATCCACTGGCCCCCGATCTCGACGACCTTGCCGCCGCCGATCGGCGCGTTCAGCGTGCGGCCGCCGACGCGATCGCGGGCCTCGAGCACGAGCACGTCGTGCCGCGCCCGCACCAGGTCGCGCGCCGCGGTGAGCCCCGCGAGCCCGGCGCCGATGACCACCACCTCGGTGCGCCGAGTGCGCCTCCGCCGCCTGCGCGCGAGCGCCGCATCGGGCAGCGCAGCGACCGCCGCGCCCGCCGCGGCGCCGCCGAGCAGCCCTCGCCTTGTGAGTCGCGTATCTGCCAAAGCCGCTCCTGCGTCGAGTCCCCGGCGGCAGCTTATGACACGAGCCCGTCGTACAGATCGAGCAGGCCGCGCGTGAAGCGCTCGCGCGAGAAGAGCCCCCGCGCCCGCGCGATCAGGGCGTCGCCTTCGGCCCGCCGCAGCCGCGGGTCGCGCCAGAGCGCCTCGAGCCGTACCGCCAGCGCCCGTGCGTCGCCGCGCGGCACGCAGCGCTCCCCGCCGACGAGCTCGGGGAGCGCGCCGGCGAGCGCGGCGACCACCGGCACACCCGCCCCCATCGCCTCGAGCGCGGCGAGCCCGAAGGTCTCGTCGCTGCGCGAGGGCACGAGCGCCACCGCCGCGCCGCGCCGCAGCTCCGCGAGGCGCTCGTCGCTCACCCGCCCGAGGAGCTCCACGTCGGCGCCACGCGCAAGCTCGCGCAGCTCGCCCGCCAGCGGACCCTCGCCCGCGACCTTGAGCGGCACGCCCGCGAGCGCCGCCGCCTCGACCGCCTCGGGCAGCCCCTTCTCCATGGACAGGCGCCCGACGACGAGCGCGTAGCGGCCCTCGTGCGCGCGTGAGCCGGCGGCGAAGCCCGCGTCGGGCAGGTAGTGGGGCACGACGCTCAGCCGCTCCTCGGGCACGCCGAGGCGCGCGAGCTGGGCCGCCGCGAACGAGCTCGGCGCCACGAAGCGGTCGACGAGCGCGAGCACCCGCTCGTACTGGCGCGCGAGCGCGACGGCGTAGGCGGCGGCCTCCGGCAGCGAGCCGCGGCAGTTGAGCGCGAGCCCGGGCAGCGTCCGGCCGTGGTGGCAGCGCAGGCAGGGCGCGCCGTCGCGGAAGCAGACCGCGATCGCGCAGAAGAGGCGGTAGTTGTGCAGGTGCAGCACGACGCGCGCGCCCGCCTCGCGCGCCGCCGCGAGCGCGCGGGGGCCGAGCAGCGGCTGCATGTTGTGGACGTGCAGGACCGTCGCGCCGAGCGCCCGCACGGCCGCCGCCACCTCGCCCGGATCGCTCCCTCCGCGCAGCAGCGACAGGGCGGCGCGCGCCCGCCCCACCCGCGCGGAGTCGCGCAGGACGGCGCGGTGCTCGACGCCGGCTGCCGCGAGCGCCTCGAGGTGCAGCTCGACGGCGCGCTCCTCGCCGCCGCTCACGCGGTAGCGGTTGTGCACGACGAGCACGCGCGGGCCGCTCACGCGCGCCCCACCCCCAGCGCCGGCAGCACCTCGCGCTCGAGCGCCGCGCGCACCGCCTGCGGCCGGAACGGCTCGAGCTCGGCGGCGGCGCGGCGGGCGTACGCCTCGCGCTCCGCGGGCACGTAGGCGAGCGCGGCCCGCAGCGCGTCCGCGAGCGCGCCCGGGTCGAGCGACCCGGCGACGAGGCGGGGGTCGAGCCTGCGCGCGATCGGCAGCGCCTCGAACGCCCCGGGGGAGGGCACGGTGACGAGCGGCGTGCCCGCGCTCAGCGCCTCGAGCTGCGCGAGGCCGTGATCCTCCCAGCGCGAGGCGTTCGCGAACGCGCGCGCCCGGCCGACGAGCGCGAGCCACTCCTCGCGCGGGAGCGGTCCGGCCCACTCCACGCCGGGCGGCTCGGGCACGCCGCAGCGCCGAAGCCACGCCAGGCCGCGGTCGCGCTCGACGCCGCCGATCACGAGCCGCGCGCCGGCCGGCGCCGCCTGCGCCCAGGCGGCGCAGAGCAGCTCGAGCCCGCGCTTGCGCGGGTAGCCCGCGTAGGCGACCGCGTCGACGTCGCGCTCGCCCGCGCTCGCGAGCGGCTCCACCGGCACGCGCAGCACGACGCGCGGCGCGCCTCCCGGCGCGGCTGCGGCCGCGGCCT
The DNA here is from genome assembly GCA_019683805.1 of Thermoleophilaceae bacterium. Classification (GTDB taxonomy): domain Bacteria; phylum Actinomycetota; class Thermoleophilia; order Solirubrobacterales; family Thermoleophilaceae; genus JADGHQ01. The sequence goes on along the minus strand of JADGHQ010000008.1, from coordinate 9,795 downwards.
CGCCCCAGGGCAGGAGCAGCCGGGCGCGCGCGAGCACGCGCCGCTCGCGCGCCCGCTGCCAGGCGCCGGCCGCGCCCGGGCGGTTGAGCGCGGCGGGCGCGTCGAAGCGCACGGCGAAAGGCCCGCGCGCGGGCTGCAGGAGCGCCGCGGTGACCGTCGAGTAGACGACGGCGCGCGCCCGCACGCCGCGCGCCGCGCCGCGCGCGGCGAGCGCCTCCACCAGGTCGGTCGCGGCCGGGTGCCTGCGCAGCCTGCGCGCCGCGCCGATCCGCACGCGCACGAGCTCGCAGCTCGCGCCCGCGTCGCGCGCGAGCGCGGCGAACGCCTCGTCGGCGCGCCGCAGCCCGGGCGTCGTGCCGAGCGAGACGAGCGCGATGTCTGGGCCTGACACCCGCGTGAGGCTAACCTGCGCGCGTGCCGGCAACACCCGCCGTGTCGGTCGTCGTGCCGACCCACAACCGCTCGGACTACCTCGAGGTGACGCTGCGCTCCCTGGCGCTCCAGGATCTCGATGAGCCGCACGAGACGATCGTCGTCGACGACGGCTCGCGCGACCGCACGCCCGAGGTGGCGCGCGCGCACGGCGCCCGCTATCTCCGGCACGACCCGCCGCGCGGCGCGAACGCCGCGCGCAACGCGGGGATCGCGGCGGCCGGAGCGGAGCTCGTCGCGCTCGTCGACGACGACGTCGAGGCGCCGCCCGGCTGGCTGCGCGCGCTCGTCGAGGGCGCCCGCCGCCACCCCGACGCCGAGGCGGTCGGCGGGCCGATCCGCGCCCGCTTCGACGGTCCCTCCCCGCGCGGCTGCGGCCGCGAGCGGCCGCCGATCACGACGCTCGACCTCGGCCCCTCAGACCGCGAGGCCGACCTCGTGTGGAGCGCGAACATGCTCGTGCGCAAGGCGGCGATCGAGCGCGTCGGCGGGTTCGACGAGTCGCTGCCCACCGGCGGCGACGAGGAGGAGTGGCTGAGGCGCCTCCAGGCGGCGGGCGGGCGCGTGATGTACGTGGCCGACGCGTGGCTCGACCACCGGCGCGCGGGCGCCGACGCCACGCTGCGCTCGCTGATGCGGAGCGCCTACCGGCGCGGCCGCAACCTGCGCGCCTGGGACGAGAGCCGCGGCGCCGCGCCGAGCCTCGCGCGCGAGCTGCGCGTGCTGGCCGGGTGCGGCTGGCACACGGTGCGCCGCGCCTGCCCCCAGGGGCTCGTGATGGGCGCCCACTCCGCCGGCCGCACGCTGGAGGCGGTGCGCTCGCGGTGAGCGCGCACGCGCTCCCGAGCCCCGACACGTTCCTCTCCGGCGAGACCGGGCACGTCGCCGGCGTGCGCCGCACGCTGACGCGCAGGCTCGGCGACCGCCTGCTCGACCTGCGCCTGCGCCCGGCGCTGCCGCGGATCGACCGGATGGCGGCGGAGCTCGGGCGCCGGAGGGTGCACGTGCTCGCTGTCTACCGACCGGGGACGCGCGAGCTGCCGGCAGCGCTGCGCGAGCTGCGCGCGAGCCGCCACGACGTCCGGGTCGCGGCGGGGGCGCTCGGCGAGCCGCACCCCGAGCTGGCCGACGTGACGGTCGCGAGCGACCTCGCCGGCGGCAAGTTCCAGAACCTCAACGAGCTGGTCGCCGCGTCGCCGCCGCAGGCCGACTGGCTGCTCGTCGTCGACGACGACGTGGCGCTGCCCGAGCGCTTCCTCGACCGCTTCCTCGCGCTCGCCGAGGGCTTCGGCTTCGACCTCGCCCAGCCCGCGCAGACGCTGATGAGCCACGCGGCCTGGCGCGTCACGCGTCGCCGCGCGGGCGCGCTCGCGCGCGCGACGCGCTTCGTCGAGATCGGCCCGGTGACGGCCTTCTCCCGGCGGGCGGCGGACGAGCTCGTGCCCTTCCCGGATCTGCGCTACGGCTGGGGGCTCGACCTGCACTGGGCGGCGGTCGCGGCCGAGCGCGGCTGGCGGCTCGGGATCGTCGACGCGACGCCCGCGCGGCACGAGTCCGCGCCGGTCGGCTCCTCGTACGCGCCGGAGGCCGCGATCGCCGAGGCGCAGCGCTTCCTCGCCGGGCGGCCGTACCTCGAGAGCGGCGAGGCCGGCGCCACGCTCGCCGTCCACCGACGCCTGCCCGAGCGCGCGTGAGGGTCTGCGTCGTCGCCGAGTACTACCCGCGCCGGCGCGACCCGGTGCTCGGCGTGTGGGCGCACCGGCAGGCGCTCGCCGCCCGCGACGCGGGCGCGGAGGTGCGCGTGCTCGCGCTCGAGCGCCCGATCCCGCCCGCCGCGGCGCTGAGCGCCGCGGCGCGCGGCCGCCCCGCCGCGCTCGCCCGCGAGCTCCGCGCCGCCCTCGCGCAGCCCCGCCGCGACACCCTCGACGGCATCGAGGTCGAGTACGTGCGCTTCCTCTCGCCCCCGCGCGGGACGAGCTACGCGCGCTGGGAGCGCTACGCGCGGCGCCCGCTCGCGCGGGCGCTCGAGCGGCTCCGCCGCAAGTGGCCGTTCGACCTGATCCACGCGCACTACGCGCTCCCCGCCGGCGGGGCGGCGCTGCCGTTCGCGCGTCGCGCCGGGATCCCGCTCGTCGTGTCGATCCACGGCGGCGACGTGCACGGCCCGCTCGTCCAGGCGCCCGCCGCGCGCGCGCGCATCGGCGGCGTGCTGCGGGAGTGCGCGCTCGTGATCTGCAACAGCCGCGGCACGCTCCTCCGCGCCGCCCGCGTGGCGGGCTCGGCCGAGCGGATGCGCGTCGTGCACCTCGGCGCGGACGCCCCCGCGTCCCTGCCGCCGCGCCTGCGCGAGCCGACGCTCGTGACGCTCGCGCACGTCATCCCGCGCAAGCGCCACGAGGACGTGCTTCGCGCGCTGCCGCGCCTCGCCCGCACGCTGCCGGAGATCCGCTGGCTCGTGATCGGCGACGGGCCCGCGCGCCCGCGGCTCGCGGCGCTCGCGCGCGAGCTGGGCGTGCGCGAGCGCGTGACCTTCGCGGGCCAGCTCGACCACGCGGCCGCGCTCGACCGGCTGGCGCGCTGCCACGCGATGGCGATGCCGAGCGTCGACGAGGCGTTCGGCGTGGCGTACGTGGAGGCGCTCGCGCGCGGCGTCCCGGCGGTCGGCTGCCGGGGCGAGGACGGGCCGGAGGAGATCGCCCGGCTCTGCGAGGGCATGCTGCTCGTGCCGCCGCGCGACCCCCCGTCGCTCGCGTCCGCGCTCGCGGGGCTGCTGGGCGACGCCGAGCAGCTCGAGCGGCTGTCGGAGGCGGCCCGCCGCAGCGCGCGCGAGCGCTTCTCGTGGGAGCGCTGCGGGCGCGAGACCGTCGCCGCGTACGAGCGGGCGCTCGCGGGGGCGGCCCGGTGAGCGACCCGCGCCCGGTAGCGCTCGTGACGAGCGTCGTCACGGAGTACCGGCGGGAGCCGTTCGCGCTGCTCGCGGAGGCAGAGCGCGTCGAGGTGCTCGCGTGGGCTGGGCGCGGCGTGGACGATCCCGGCTCGCACGTGCGTCGGACGACCGAGCTCGAGGCCGCGCGGCTCGTCGCCTCGGGCCGCTACCGCGCCGTGATCTGCGGCCTCGGCGGGCGCGTGGCCCTGCCGGGCGCCTACCTCGGGGCGCGGCGGGCGCGCATCCCGTTCGTGCTCTGGGCGTCGATCTGGGCGCACCCGCGCACGCCTGCCCACGCGCTCTCCTACCTCCCGACGCTCTGGCTCTACCGGCGCGCCGACGCCGTCGTCACCTACGGGCCGCACGTGAGCGCCTACGTGCAGGCGCGCCGGGGGAGGCGCGGCAACGTCTTCGAGGCTCCGCAGGCGGTGTCGGCGGAGCTGTTCGGGCAGGAGATATCGCCTGAGCTGCGGGCGCACGCCCGCATGCACGCCGGGGGCCGCGAAGGCGGCTTCCTCGCCCTGTTCGTCGGCCGACTCGAGGAGGAGAAGGGCGTGCGCGTGCTGCTCGAGGCGTGGCGGCGCGCGCGCACCGGCGCGGGCTCGGCGCTCGCGCTCGCCGGCACGGGCCCGCTGCGCGCGCAGGCCGAGGCCGCCGGGCCAGGCGTGCACGCGCTCGGCTTCGTCCCCTACGACCACCTTCCGTCGCTCTACGCCGCCGCGGACGCGCTCGTGCTCCCTTCGATTCCGACCGCAACTTTCCGCGAGCCCTGGGGATTGGTGGTCAACGAGGCCATGCACCAGGGAACGCCTGTCATCGCTACGGACGCCGTGGGGGCCGCCGTCGGCGGCCTGGTCCGCGACGGCGAGAACGGCCTTGTGGTCCCGGCGGGCGACGCCGGCGCCCTCGCCGGCGCCCTCGAGCGCCTGGCCGGCGATCCCGCGCTGCGCGAGCGGCTCGGCCGCCGCGCCCGCGAGGACGTGGCGGCGTTCAGCCACGAGGCGTGGGTCGCGGGGATGCGGCAGGCGCTCCGCTCGGTGAAGGCGTCGAGCGAGGGCCGGCCTTGGTAGGGTTTCGGGCCGTCGCTCGGCCCGCCAGGGCCTTTTTCTTTGCCGCCGGTCGGGAGCGGCGGCTGCATCCGAGAGCGAAGGCAGACAGGGGTGTGTTCGCGATGCGACGACCAAGCAAGGTTCTGACCCTCGTCGTGGGCTGCGCCGCGCTCGCGCTGCCGGCGTCGGCGCTCGCCAGCCCTGACGACGTCATCCGGGACTGCGCGAAGGACGGCAAGCTCGACCACCGCTACTCGCAGAGCGACCTGCGCAAGGCGAAGCAGCAGCTCCCGTCGGACATAGACGAGTACACCGACTGCCGGGACGTCATCGCCCAGGCCCAGGTGAGCGGCTCGGGCGGCGGCTCGGGCACGGGCGGCTCGGGCGGCGCCGGCGGCTCGGGCGCCGGCGGCTCGGGCGGCGCCGGCGGCTCGAGCGGCTCCGGCATCGCCGCCACGCCGGACGACGTGAAGGCCCTCGAGCAGGTGACGCGGCAGGCCCGCGAGGGCAAGGCCCCGCCGCTGTCGGTGGGCGGCAAGCCCGTCGAGCCCGGCGAGGGCGGCCTGCTCGAGACCGCGGCGGCGGCCAACGGACTGCCCGGCCCCGTGCTCGCCGCGCTGGTCGCGGTTGGGCTGCTGAGCGCCGCAGGCGGCTGGGTGGCCCTGCGCCGGCGCCTCCCGGCTCTCGAAGGCCTCAAGGTCAGGCTCCCGACTGTCCCCTTCCCGAATGTCCGCAGCGCGGCGGTACGCATCTTCCGCCGCTAGCGTCCTGCTCGGAGCAGCCCTCGCCGCGGTCGCGTTCGGCGGCAAGGGCGGCTCCGACCTCACACGCATCACCTGGGTCGAGATCTGCATCGTGCTCGCGGCGGGGCTCGCGGCGGCGATCGCCGCGGCTTACGGCCCGGGCGAGCGTCCGCTCTACGGGGGCGCGCCGCTCCTGCTGCTCGCCGCGCTCGCCGCGCTCACCGCGCTGTCGGTGCTGTGGTCGATCGTGCCGGACGCCTCCTGGGTCGAGGCGGGCCGCACGCTCGCCTACCTCGGCGTGTTCGCGGGCGGCATCGGCCTCGCGCGCGCGGCCCCGCAGGCGTGGCGGGTGCTCCTCTACGGGCTGCTGCTCGCGGCCGCGGCGATCACCGCGTACGCGCTCGCGTCGCGGGTGTTCCCGGCGTCGCTCGCCCCGAACGAGCTCTACGCGCGCATCGGCCAGCCGTACGGCTACTGGAACGCGGTCGGGGTCACCGCCGGGCTCGCGGTGCCGCCCGCGGTGTGGCTGGGAGCGCGGCGGTCGGGCTACGCGCCGGCGAACGCGCTCGCGTACCCGCTGCTCGGGATCCTCTACGTCGCGCTCTTCCTGAGCTACTCCCGCGGCGCGCTCGCCGCCACGGTGCTCGCGCTGATCCTGTGGCTCGTCTTCGTGCCGCTGCGGCTGCGCAGCCTCGTGACGGCGCTCGTCCCCGCCGCCGGGGCCGCGCCGGTGATCGCCTGGGCGCTCTCGAAGGACGCGTTCACCAAGGACCTCCAGCCGCTCTCCGCGAAGGAGAGCGTCGCGGGCAGCTTCGGTCTCGCGCTCGCCGCGATGGCGGTGGCGCTGCTCGCCGCGGGGCTCGCGATCGGCTTCGGCCTCGCGCGCCGCGCGCCCTCGCCTGTCGTGCGCAGGCGCGCGGGCCTCGCCGCCGTGGCCGTCGCCTGCCTGATCCCGCTCGCCGGGCTCACGTCGGTCGCGTTCAGCCAGAAGGGGCTCACCGGGACGATCTCCGACCGGCTCGACCAGCTCACGAGCCCCACCGCCAAGACCTCCGGCGGGCCGAGCCGGCTCACGCAGACCTCCTCCTCGCGCGGCCGCTACTGGCGGCAGGCGGGCGACATCTTCGACGACCACACGCTCGCCGGAACGGGCGCGGGCACCTTCGGCACGGCGCGCCTGCGCTACCGCGACGACAGGCTCGTGGCCCGGCACGCGCACGGCTTCTTCGCGCAGACGATGGCCGACCTCGGGGCGGTCGGGCTCGCCGTCGCCTCGCTGTTCGCGATCGCGTGGCTCGTGTGCGCGGCGCGCACGCTCGGGCTGCGGGCCGGCCGGCTGCCGTGGCGGCGGCGGGCGCCCGCATCCGCGCCCGCCGGGCGCTGGGACCCCGAGCGCGTGGGCGTGGCGGCGATCGCGCTCGCCGCGCTCGTCTTCGGCCTGCACTCGGCGATCGACTGGACGTGGTTCGTGCCCGGGCCGGCGGTGATGGGCATCTTCGCCGCCGGGTTCGCGGCCGGCCGCGGCCCGCTGCCGGCGACCGCCCCCGCGGGCCCGGCCCGGACCGACGGCGGCCTGCCCGCCGGGGGCCGGCTGCGCCTTCCGCCCGCCCCGCGCGCCGTCGCCGGCCTCGCGGTGCTCGGCTGCGCGCTGCTGTTCGCGTGGGCGATCGCGCAGCCCGAGCGCTCGGACTCCGCCTCTCAGGACGCGATCGCGCTCGCCGACGACGGGAAGCTCGGGCCGGCGATCGAGAAGGCGAGGCACGCCCGGGACATCGACTCGCTCTCGCCCACCCCGCTGCTCGTGCAGGCGGGCATCCTCGACGCCGCGCACCAGCGCCAGAGGGCGCTCGCACTGCTCCAGGACGCGGTCATCAGGTTCCCCAGCCAGCCGCAGGTGTGGCTGCGCCTCGCCGACTACGAGCTGAACCGGATGCGGCGCCCTCGCGACGCCCTCACCGCCCTTCGCGGCGCACTCTACCTCGACCCGCTCAACGAGGCCGCGCGAAGCCTGTTCGTGGCGGCGCGGGCGGAGCTGCGCGGGCGCGCGGCCCCGCCCGCGGCCGTACAGGCTCCGCCTACCGGCGAGCAGGCGCCCAGCCCGGGCGAGTAGAGGCGGCCGCAAGTAGTGCCAAGAGGATCGGCCCCCCCTCGCCCTAGCGACGCGCCACGGCGAGCAGGGTGCCGCGGCGCCTGCGCAGCGACTCGACCTCGAAGCCGAGCTCCCCGAGCAGCCGCCGCAGCGAGCGGCGCGTGAGGAAGCGCAGGTGCGGCGAGAGCGGGTCGAAGGCGTGCTCGAACCCGTGCACCAGGAGGCGCAAGGCGGTGGCCCGCGAGTGCGCGGGCGTCGTCACCGCAAGCAGTCCGCCGGGACGCAGCACCCGCCTCGCCTCCGACAGGAGGAGCTGCACGTCGCGCACGTGCTCGAGGGTCTCGGCGCAGAGCACGAGGTCGAACTCGCCGTCGGCGAACGGCAGCGGCGCGTCCGGCTCGAGGTCCTCGAGCCGCGCGTGCGGGAGACGGCGCGCCGCCCGCCCGAGCGCGACCGGCGAGACGTCCGCCGCCACGAGCTCGCGCGCGCGCAGCTCGGCGGTCAGGCGGCCGTCGCCGCAGCCGAGGTCGAGCGCGCGCTCGGCGGCCGGAAGCGAGCGCACCAGCTCGCGCAGATGCGCGGGCGGCGGCCCGGGCTCCTCGGGGACCAGCTCCCAGAGCTCGTCGTCGTAGCGGCTCGGCACGCGCGCATCATCGCCGCGGGCCGCCGTGCGCGGCCAGCGTCACCGGCTATTGGCGTTCGGCCGTAACGGGTCTAGACTGGATCCCGATGGCAGCGAACGCGCACAGGAACGGCATTCCGCGAGAGGCGCAGCTCGTCGTCGACTTCGTCAACACGCTCGACCTCGACGACGGCATCGAGCGGATCGGCACGCCCGAGGAGCTGAGCGCCTGGCTGCGCGAGCACGACCTCCTCGCCGACGCGGAGGCAGACGCCGAGGACGTGCGGCTCGCCCAGCGCGCACGCGAGCTGCTGCGCGCTGTGCTGCACGCCAACAACGGCGGCGCGCTCGACGAGCAGGCGGTCGCCGAGCTCAACTCGATCGCCGTCTCCGCCCCGCTCGTCCTCCGCTTCCGGGCCGACGGCTCGGCCGAGCTGGCGCCGGAGTGCGACGGCACGCGCGCGGCGCTCGCGCGCCTGCTCGCCGGCGTGCACAAGCTCGTCGCCGATGGGCGCTGGCACCGCCTCAAGGCGTGCCCGGCGGAGGACTGCGAGTGGGCGTTCTACGACCAGTCGAAGAACCGCTCGCGCACCTGGTGCTCGATGGAGGTCTGCGGGAACCGCCACAAGGCCCGCGCCTACCGCTCGCGCCGGCGCTGAGAGGGCGGCACCGCAACTCCCGTCCCCGCCGCGGTGTTCTGGGGGCACCCTCATGGCGACGAAGGGAGGAAGCAGATGAAGCTAGGCAGGCTGCGGCTGGCTGGCGCGCTCGCCGTATCCGCGTCCTGCGGCGCGCTCCTCGGCGGCGCGGCGCTGGCCGCGACGATCGCGGGAACGCCCGGCAAACGACCGGATCACCGGCACGCCCGACAACGACACGATCCACGCCCGAGCGGGCAATGACCGCGTGCGCGCCCTCGCCGGCGCCGACAGCGTCCTTGCCGGCTTCGGGAACGATCGCGTGAACGCGGGCTCAGGAGACGACCAGGTCGAAGGCGGCCCCGGCAACGACTGGCTGCTCGGGAGCGATGGCAACGACAAGCTGCGCGGCGGCGGCGGCGTCGACCACCTCCTCGGCGGGCAGGGCGACGACGACCTCGGCGGCGGCGGCGGCCCAGATCTCATGTTCGGCGGGGCGGGCAACGACAACGTCCACGGCTGGATCGGGCCCGACCGCATCTGGGGCAACGACGGCGACGACACGCTGAACGGCGGCGGCGCCGGCACGGACCGGCTCTGGGGCGGCCCCGGGAACGACACGATCACGGGCGGCCGCGACCGCGACCGCCTGCACGGCGGTGAGGGCGACGACACGGTCGACGGGGGCGCCGGGAACGACCTGATGTCCGGCGGCGCCGGCAACGACGTCCAGCACGGCGGGGCCGGCAACGACCGGATCTTCGCGAACGCGGGCGCCGACGAGATCTTCGGCGACGACGGCGACGACGACCTGTGGGCGCTCGCGCAGGCCGACACCGCCGACGGCGACGCGACCGTCGACACCGTCCACGGCGGCGCGGGCGACGACAGGATCCGCACGCGCGACGGCGAGGCCGACCGGATCGACTGCGGCGACGGCAACGACACGGCGCTGCTCGACACGGTCGACGTGATCGTCGACGCCACGCCCGAGAACCCGAACGGCTCCTGCGAGAAGGTGATCCGCAAGGCCCCGAAGCGCGGAGAGGACCGTCTCGAGAACAGGGAGCAGAACCCTTCGGAGGATCACAGGAAGCACTAGGCCTCCGAGGACGACCCGGCGCCGCAAGCGCGCCGGGCTCACAAGCCCGCCCTTCGGGGCGGCACCCTACGAGTCAGGCGGGGGACCTCGCGGAGCGGGGTCCCCCCCCGCCCCGGGGGGGGCGGGGCCCGGCGCCCCCGCGCCGCCCGGCCCGGGGGGCGGCGGGGGGCCCGGCCGCCCCCCCCCCCGCCCCA
>JADGHQ010000116.1 GCA_019683805.1 Thermoleophilaceae bacterium | reverse complement strand
GGCACCGAGCCCACGGTGACCGATGCGAACCTGCTGCTCGGATACCTCGACCCCGCCTCGCCGCTCGCCGGCGGCGTGGAGCTCGACCGCGCCGCCGCCGAGCGGGCGGTCGGGGCGCTGGCACGCGAGCTGGAGCTCTCGGTCGAGGCGACCGCGGCGGGGATCGTGCGCGTGGCCTGCACCGAGATGGCGCGCGCCGTGCGCGTGATGACGGTGGAGCGCGGCATCGACCCGCGCGAGCTGGCGCTGCTGCCCTTCGGCGGCGCGGGGCCGCTGCACGCCGTCGCGATCGCGGAGGAGCTCGACATGAGGCGGGTCATCGTGCCGCGCGCCTCGGGGGTGCTCTCGGCGCTCGGGCTGCTCGTGTCGGAGCGCCGCCGCGACCTCGTGGAGAGCGTGCTGCTGAGCGGCGGGGCGCTGACGCGCGAGGCCGTCGCCGCGGTCGTGGAGCGGCTGGCCGCCCGCGGGCGCGCGGAGCTCGCCGCGCCGGACGCCGAGCTGCGCACGAGCTACGACCTGCGCTACCGCGGCCAGGCGTTCGAGCTCACGATCGCGGGCGACCCCGCTCCCGACCCGCGCGACCTGCGCGAGCGCTTCGACGCCGAGCACGAGCGCCGCTACGGCTACCGCGACCCCCACGCCGAGCTCGAGCTCGTGACGGTGCGGGTGGCGGTCGCGCTCCCCGGCGCGCCGCTCCCCGCGCCGCGGGGGCGCCGCGCCGGCGAGACGCTTTCCCGCACGGCGCTCTTCGACGGCGAGCCGATGGAGGCGGCGGTCCACCACGGGGAGCCCGCCGAGGTCCGCGGCCCGGCGATCTGCGAGCTGCCGGAGGCGACGCTCGTGGTCCCGCCAGGCTGGGCGGGCGGCGCCGACGCCGACGGAACGATCTCGATCGAGCGGGAGGCCTGATGGACCCGGTCGCGCTCCAGGTGATGCTCGGCGCGCTGCGCGCCGCCTGCGACGAGATGGGAGTCGTGCTCGTGCGCTCGGCGCACTCGGCGAACATCAAGGAGCGGCGCGACTGCTCGACCGCCCTCTTCGACCCCGAGGGGCAGATGGTGATGCAGGCCGAGCACATCCCCGTGCACCTCGGCGCGATGCCCGCGTCGGTGGCCGCGGTGCTCGGCGAGGAGCAGCGTCCCGGCGACGCCTGGGTCCTCAACGACCCCTACCGCGGCGGCACGCACCTGCCCGACATCACGCTGGTCTCGCCGGTGTTCGCGGGCGGCGAGCAGATCGGCTTCGCGGCGAGCCGCGCGCACCACGCGGACGTGGGCGGCCCGTTCCCCGGCAGCATGCCCGCCGTCTCGCGCACGCTCGACGAGGAGGGCGTCGTGATCCCGCCCACGCGGCTCGTGCGCGAGGGCCGGCTCGACGAGGCGCTGCTCGAGTCGATCGTCGGCCGCATGCGCGACCCCGCGCAGCGGCGCGCCGACCTGCGCGCCCAGCTCGCCGCGAACCGCACCGGCGCGGCGCGGCTCTCCGAGCTCGCCGAGCGCCACGGCCGCGAGCGGCTCGCGGACGCGCTGTCGGAGACGCTCGACTACGCGGAGCGCCGGACGCGCGCGCGGATCGCGCAGATGGAGGACGGCGTCCGCGAGGCGCGCGACGTGCTCGAGGCCGCCGACGGCGACCTCGAGCTGAGGCTCCGCGCCGAGGTGCGCGGCGACGCGGTCACGCTCGACTTCAGCGGCTCGGCCGAGCAGCACGACGGGAACCTCAACTGCCCCCTCGCAGTCACGCTCTCGGCCTGCTACTTCGCGCTGCGCGTGCTCACCGATCCCGACGTGCCCCCGTGCGCGGGGGCATACCGGCCGCTGCGCGTGATCGCGCCGGAGGGCTCGCTGCTGAACGCCCGCCCGCCCGCCGCCGTCGCGGCCGGGAACGTGGAGACCTCCTCGCGCGTGGCGGACCTCGTGCTCGCCGCCTTCGGCCGCGCGCTCGGCCAGGGGACCATGAACAACCTCACGCTGGGAAACGACGCGTTCACCTACTACGAGACGCTCGGCGGCGGTCAGGGCGCCTGCCCGGACGCCGACGGGCCGAGCGCCGTGCACGTCGCGATGAGCAACACGCTCAACACGCCGATCGAGGCGCTCGAGCTCGAGTTCCCGCTGCGCGCGGTCGAGTACGCGCTGCGGCGCGGCTCGGGCGGCGCCGGGCGCTTCCGCGGCGGCGACGGCGTGGTGCGCGAGCTCGAGGCGCTCGCGGAGATGCGCTTCTCGCTCATCACCGAGCGGCGCCGCCACGCGCCGCCCGGCGCGGGCGGCGGGGCGCCCGGCGCGCGCGGGCGCAACCTCCTCAACGGGGAGGAGCTGCCCCCCAAGGCGGCCGGGACGCTCGCCCCGGGCGACCGCCTGCGCATCGAGACGCCCGGCGGCGGCGGCCACGGCGAGCCGCAGGGCCGGCCGCGCTGACGCCCCCGCTACGCTGGCCCGGCAGGCCAAGCGACCGGAAGGAGCGGCGAGTGGAGCGGATCGAGCGCGTGGCGTTCATAGGACTCGGCATCATGGGCTCGCGGATGGCGGCGAACCTCTGCCGCGCCGGCTTCGAGGTGCACGCCTTCAACCGCACGCGGGCGCGCTCGGAGGAGCTCGCCGAGCGCCACGGCGCGCACGTCGCGGACACTCCCCGCGAGGCCGCCGCGGCCGCGCAGGCCACCGTGACGATGGTGGTCGACTCGCCCGACGTCGAGCAGGTGCTGCTCGGCGAGGACGGCGCGGCGCACGGGATGTCGGCAGGGCACCTCGCGATCGACTGCTCGACGATCTCGCCCGAGGCGAGCCGCTCGATCGGCGCCCGCCTGCGCGAGCGCGGCGTCGGCTTCCTCGACGCGCCGGTGACCGGCTCGAGCCCCAGGGCCGAGGACGGCACCCTCACCATCATGGTCGGCGGCGAGCGCGCGGACTACGAGCGCGCCCTGCCGGTGCTCGAGGCGATGGGCCTGCTGGTCGTGTACGCGGGCCCCCAGGGCCAGGGCTCGATGGTGAAGCTGATCAACAATGCCGTCGCGGCCGCGAACGCGGCGGCGCTCGCCGAGGCGCTCGTGCTCGCCGAGCGCGCCGGCGTGGACACCGACGCGCTCGTCCGCGTGATGGCCGCGGGGAGCGGCGACTCCGCGATGCTCGCCCTCAAGGCGCGGCCGATGCTCGAGCGCGACTTCTCGCCCCTCTTCAAGCTCGACCACATGCTCAAGGACGTCCGCCACACGCTCGCCGCGGCGCGCGCGGCGGGCGTCGAGCTGCCGCTGGGCGAGCGCATCGAGCGCCTCTACGCGGAGGCCTCCGAGCGCGGGCACGGAAGCGACGACTTCGCGGCCGTGGTGGAGGCGCTCGACCGGGAAATGAGACCAATCTCACGTTGACCGAAGGGTCAGCGACCTTGAATTCAGCCCGCAGATCCGTAGAATCGGCTGCCGGTCCCGTGCCAGTCCCGAGGCGAAAGCCCGGCACGTGACCGCAACTGGGGCAGTACCCACTTCCTACCTCTCTGCACATGCCGATTGCTCTCAAAGAATGGGCCGTGACCGTGCGCGCCCTCGCCGAAGGCGAGCAGCTCGTGACCCTGCGCAAGGGCGGAATTCGCGAGGAGCACAAGCACTTCGAGATCGAGCACGACCGGTTCTTCCTCTATCCGACGTTCGACCATCAGCGCAACGACCTCGTCCGCGAGTCGCACAAGTCCGAGCTCGGGCGCGCGCTCGAGGAGGGTGTCTGGGCCGATGGCGAGCCGACGGCCGACGCGCTGCTCGAAGGCGGCGTGCCGCAGCCCGAGCGCGTGCGCATCCGCGCCTGGGCGGAGGTGGCCGCCAGCTACCTGATCACCGACCCGCGCTGCGTGGACGCGCTGTCGCCGTACTACGTGTGGTCGACGGATTACGCCGAGAAGCGCCTGGCGTGGAAGCCGCGCCATCCGCTCCACGTGATCCTGCTGCGCACGTACCGCATCCCGCGCCCCGTGACGGTCAAGGTGCGCGAGGAGTACGCGGGCTGCCGCTCCTGGCTCGAGCTTCACCGCGACCTCCCGTTCGAGGGCACCCCGGTGCTCTCGGACGACGAGTTCGAGCGTGCGGCCGCCGAGATCGAGGCGATCGCCTCGGAAGCGGTCCCGGTCCTCGTCTGACGACCGCTCGTCCCGGTCGCGACCCGGCTTCGGGGGGGGGGGCGCCCGGGGGGGGGCGGCGCGGGGGGGGGGGGGGGGGGGGTTTAA
>JADGHQ010000115.1 GCA_019683805.1 Thermoleophilaceae bacterium | reverse complement strand
GCAGAGCGCTATCTGGCCCTGCTGGCCGACTTCAGTCGGGACGGCCGGATTCGAACCGGCGACCTCCTGCTCCCAAAGCAGGCGCGCTACCAGGCTGCGCCACGTCCCGTCGGGAGAGCGGCTGGACGAACGTCCGAGCCCGCGCTCCGCCCGGCTCAAGTGTATGGCCGCGCGCCCGATCCAGGACCCGGACGGCCCTCCCGGACCCCGTCCAGTCCGCAATGCGGCCTACCCCTTCCATCAAGCTCGCCGCTCCCGCGGCGGCCGCGGCGCTCGCCCTCGCCCCCGCCGCCACGGCCGGAGCATCGAGCTGCGCCGCTGCCGCCTCGAGTCCCGCGGTCGCCTCGATCGCCGCCGCCAAGCGCGCGACCGTCTGCCTCATCAACGAGGTCCGCCGGCGCCACCACCTCCGCCCGCTGCGCCTCGACGCGAGGCTCAGTCGGGCCGCGCGGCGCCACTCCCGCGCGATGGTCGCGCACCACTACTTCGGGCACGGCGACTTCGTCGGCCGCATCCGCAAGACCGGCTACCTGCGCGGCGCGCGCGTCTGGACCGCAGGCGAGAACATCGCGTGGGGCTCCGGCTCCCACGCGACCCCGCGCGCGATCTTCCGCCTGTGGATGCGCAGCCCCGGGCACCGGGGCAACATCCTGCGCGCCTCGTTCCGGGAGATCGGCATCGGCATCCACCGCGGCGCGCCCCAGCGCGGCCGCGCAAGGGCCGCGACCTACACGACCGATTTCGCCGCGCGGCGCTAGCGCCGCGGCGGGCGCTAACGTGCCCGCCTCCATGGCACGAATCGAGCCCCTGAAGGCGCTCCGCTACGACCTGCGCGTCGTCGGCAGCCTCGACGCCGTCACTGCCCCGCCGTACGACGTGATCGACGCGGCGGAGCGCGCCGCGCTCGCCGCGAAGAGCCCCTTCAACGTGGTCGAGATCGACTTGCCGCAGGCCGACGGCGGCGACCCCTACGCGCACGCGGGCGAGGTGCTCGACGCCTGGCTCCGGCAGGGCGCGCTGGTGCGCGAGCGCGAGCCGGCGATCTGGGCGCTCACGCAGGACTACACCGGCCCGGACGGCCGCTCGTACACCCGGCACGGCTTCTTCGCCCGGGTGCGGGTCGAGGACTACGGCCCGGGGCGCATCCGGCCCCACGAGCGCACGCACCCCGGCCCGAAGGAGGACAGGCTGCAGCTCACGCGCGCCACGCGCGCGAACCTCTCCCCGATCTTCAGCCTCTTCCCCGACCCCGACGGCCGCGCCTGGGACGCGCTCGAGCCGGCCACGCGCGGGGAGCCCTTCGGCACGGCGACGGACGCGGACGGCACCGTGAGCACGCTCTGGCGGGTCGCCGACCCCGGGGTCGTCCAGGCCGTCGAGGACGCGCTCGCCGACAAGGAGCTCCTGATCGCCGACGGCCACCATCGCTACGAGACCGCGCGCGTGTACGCCGAGGAGGTCGGCGGCGAGGGCGATCACCGCTGGGTGCTCATGTTCCTCTGCTCGCTGCAGGACTCCGGCCTCACGATCTTCCCCACCCACCGGCTGCTCGGCGGCCTGACGGACGAGCGCCGCGCCCGCCTGCGCGAGGCGATCGGGCGCGCGTTCGACGCGCGCGAGGTCGCGCCCGAGGCGCTCGAGCCCCCCGCGACGGAGCCGGGCATCGCGCTCGGGTACCTCGACCGCTTCGAGCGCCGGCCGCTCAGGCTGACGCTCAGGGACCAGTCGATCGCGGACCGCGCGATGCCCGGCAAGCCCGAGCCCTACCGCCGGCTCGACACCGCCGTGCTCGAGTCCGTGGTGCTGAGCGGCGCGCTCGGGATGAGCGAGGACGACATCGCCCACAAGCGCGGGCTCGACTACTCGAAGGACGCGCGCGACGCGCTCGCCGCGCTGGAGGACGGCCGGGCCGACGCCGTGTTCTTCATGCGCGCGACGCCAGTCGAGCAGGTCCGCGCGGTGGCCGAGGCCGGCGAGTCGATGCCGCCCAAGTCCACCTTCTTCTTCCCGAAGGTCCCGACCGGGCTGCTGTTCAACCCGCTCGCGTAGCGGCCCGGGGCAGCATGCCCGCGCGAAGTAGGATGGCCAGCCTGTGGTGAAGATCTACACGCGCAAGGGCGACGACGGCTCGACCGGCCTCTGGTACGGCGGCCGCGTGCCCAAGTCGGGCGGCCGCCCCGAGGCCTACGGGGCCGTCGACGAGGCGGCGTCGGCGCTCGGGCTCGCGCGCGCGGCCGCCGACGACCCCGAGCTCGCCGCCGACATCCTGCGCATCCAGAGCGAGCTGTTCGTCGCGGGGGCCGAGCTCGCCACGGCGCCGGAGGCGCGCGAGCGGCTCGAGGACGGCGTGTCGCGGGTCACCGCGGACATGGTCGACCGGCTCGAGTCGGACATCGACCGCTACATGGCGCGAGTCGACCTGCCGCCGAAGTTCGTGATCCCCGGCGGCACTGAGCTGTCAGCGCGGCTCGACGTGGCCCGCACCGCCGTGCGGCGGGCGGAGCGCCGCGTGGTGGACCTCAAGCTCGCCGGCGACCTCACGGACGACACCGTGCTCCGCTACCTCAACCGCGCCTCCGACGCCCTCTTCGCGATGGCGCGCTACGCCGACGAGCCCGAGCCGAAGCTGTTCGAGGGGAGACGATGAGAGCGATCTCGCGCCGCGAGAACGGCAAGCTCAAGAACGAGATCCAGATCGGCTCGCACCACCTCACGGCCGACGAGCCGCGCGAGCGCGGCGGCGGCGACGAGGGGCCGAGCCCCCAGGAGCTGCTCGCGGCGAGCCTCGCCTCCTGCACCGCCATCACGATGGAGATGTACGCCCGCCGCAAGGGCTGGGAGATCGGCGACCTCTCGGTGGAGGTCAACTACGAGCCCGCGCAGCGCGGCTCGCCCACCAGGTTCGAGATGACGGTGCAGCTGCCGAGGACGCTGCCGCAGGAGCAGCGCCAGCGGCTCATGCAGATCGCCGCGAAGTGCCCGGTGCACCGGACGCTCGAGGGCGAGGTGATGTTCGACGAGAAGGTCGAGCTGACCTGAGCGGTCAGGACACCGTGGCGCCGGCGCGCTCGAGCTCCTCGAGGGCGCGTTCGGACCCCTCGAGCCCGCGCACCCCGGCGCGGTGAACCTTCACGCGGAAGCCGAGCCGCAGCGCGTCGAGGGCGGTGTTCTTCACGCAGTAGTCGGTGGCGAGCCCGACCACCTCGAGCTCGTCCACGCCGCGCTCGCGCAGCATCTCGGCAAGCCCCGTCCCCTCGAACGCCGAGTACCCGTCGGCCTGCGGGTCCTGCCCCTTGTCGACGACCGCGTGGACCTTCGAGCGATCGAGCGCCGGGTGCAGCTCCGCTCCGGGGGTGCCCTGCACGCAGTGCTGCGGCCAGATACCGCCCTGCTCGCGGAAGGAACCGTGGTCGGGCGGATGCCAGTCGCGGGTGGCGATCACGAGGTCGTGGGCGCCCGACCCGGCGAGCGCGTTCACGTGCTCGGCAATGCGGTCCCCCTCCGGCACGGGGAGCGCGCCGCCCGGGCAGAAGTCGTTCTGGAAGTCGACGATCACGAGCGCCCGAGCCATGTCCCGATAATAGGCTCGTGGCCCGTCCGGAAGAGCTCCGCGCGCTGCTCCTCTCGCAGGAGGAGGCCGCCGCGATGGACGCCCCCGGGAGGACCGACGCGGCGGTGCTGATCCCGCTCTTCGTCGCGCGCGGCGAGCTGCACGCCGTCCTCACGCGCAGGCGCGGCGACCTCTCGCGCCACGCGGGCGAGATCTCCTTCCCGGGCGGGCGCCAGGACCGCCCCGACGAGGACCTGCGGACGACCGCGCTGCGCGAGGCCGAGGAGGAGATCGGCCTGCCGCGCGAGGCGGTCGAGGTCGTCGGCGCGCTCCCGCCGACCGGCACGTTCGTGACGAGCTACCGGATCTTCCCGTTCGTCGGCGTGATCGAGCCGGGCCATGCCTGGGCGCCGCAGCCGACCGAGGTCGAGGAGGTGCTCGAGCTGTCGCTGCGGGCGCTGATGCGCGGCTTCGCGATGAAGCGCCTGATCCGTCGCGGAGTGCCGGTCAGGACGCCGACCTACACGGTCGACGGCGCGTTCGTCTGGGGGGCGACCGCGCGGATCGTGCAGAGCCTGCTGGAGCGGCTCAGGCCGCTGCTCGGGTAGCGGCCGGGCCTTGGTCCCGAAAGCGCGCGGGCCCCGCGGGGGGGCCCCCCCGCCCCCCCCCCGCGCGGGGGGCCCCCCACCACCCACCCATATAAAAAAAAGACCCCACCCCC
>JADGHQ010000039.1 GCA_019683805.1 Thermoleophilaceae bacterium | reverse complement strand
CCGGGGCGCTGCTGCGCGCGCTCGCCCGGGCCGCCGGCCGCCCCGCCCGGGGCGCGCCGGGGGGGGGCGGGGTGAGCGCGCGGCCGTTCGAGGGCGAGCCGGGGGCGTTCGCCCGCACGCGGGGCCGGCGCGACTTCGCGCTGCGCCCGCCGCGCCCCACCTACCTCGACGAGATCCGCGCAGCCGGCGCGCCGGTCCACGCCGTCGGCAAGGTGGGCGAGATCTTCGCCGGGCAGGGGGTGGACGAGGACCACCACGCCCCGGACAACGCGAGCGCGATCGCCGCGATCGACGAGCTGCTCGAGGGGCTCGACCGCGGGCTCGTGTTCGCGAACCTCGTCGACACCGACCAGGTGTACGGCCACCGCAAGGACGCCGAGGGCTTCCACCGCTCGCTCCAGGCCACCGACGCCGCGATCGCGCGCTGGCGGGCGGCGATGCGCCCGGGCGACATGCTGGTCGTCACCGCCGACCACGGCTGCGACCCCGCACATCCGGGGACCGACCACACGCGCGAGCACGCGCCCCTGCTTGCGGTCTTCGAGGGCTGCGACGGCAGGCGGGTGGACGGCCCGCTCGCGTGCGTGGGCGCGAGCGCGCTCGCCTGGCTCGCGGGCCGGCGCTCGGACGAGCTTCCGGGCGAGTCGTTCGCCTAGGCGGTTACGCTCAGGCCGTGCCCGAGCTCCCCGAGGT
This sequence comes from Thermoleophilaceae bacterium, assembly GCA_019683805.1. Lineage (GTDB taxonomy): Bacteria > Actinomycetota > Thermoleophilia > Solirubrobacterales > Thermoleophilaceae > JADGHQ01. Next base: position 21,084 of record JADGHQ010000039.1, on the reverse strand, counting down.
CGAGACGATCCGCCGCCAGCTCGCGCCCCAGCTCGAGGGGCGCGTGCTCGAGCGCCTCGACGTGCTCGACCCGCGCTGGTGCGCGCCCGCGCCGCCCGAGGCGCTCTCCGACGCGGTCCGCGGCCGCCGGATCGAGCGCATCGGCCGCCGCGGCAAGTACCTGATCGTCTCGCTCGCGGACGAGGTGCACCTCGTGATGCACCTGCGCATGACGGGGAACCTGCTGGTGGTCGCGGCCGCGCAGGACCGCGACGACCGGCCGCATCTGCGCGCCCGCCTCGCGCTCGGCTCGGGCGACCGCTTGCTGTTCGTCGACGTGCGCCGCTTCGGCACGGGCCTCGTGCTGGCAGGCGACGAGGCGCTCGAGCGGTACTTCTCGGGCCGACTCGGCGTGGAGCCGCTCGGCGCGGACTTCACGGTCGAGGCGCTGCGCGCCGCGGCCAGGGGCCGGAGGGCGCCCGTGAAGGCGTTCCTGCTCTCCCAGGAGCGGATCGCGGGGGTCGGGAACATCTACGCCGACGAGGCGCTCTGGCGGGCGCGGATCCACCCGCTGCGGCCGGTCGGCACGCTCACCCGGCGCCAGCTCGAGGAGCTGCGGGAGGGAGTCGTGGCGTCGCTGCGGGCGGGCATCGACGCGCGCGGCGCCTCGTTCAGCGACTTCCGCCACGTCGACGGCGCGCGCGGCGGCTTCCAGGAGCGCTTCCTCGTGCACAGGCGCGAGGGCGAGCCCTGCCCGCGCTGCGGCGCCCCGATCCGCAAGCTGCGCGCGGCCGGGCGCGGCACCTACGCGTGCGAGCGCTGCCAGCCCAGGCCGCGGCGGCGCCGGCCGGCGCGTGCGGCCGGCGACCGCTAGGCCGCGGCGAGCAGGCTCTCGAGCACGCCCTCGCGGTCGGCCTCGAGCAGCTCCCTGAAGCCCCCGATCGAGCGCTCGCCGATCACGATCTGGGGGAACGTCAGCTGGCCCGTGCGGCGCGCCAGGGCCGCGCGCCCCTCGGGGCTCTTCGCGAGGTTGATCTCCTCGTACTCGATTCCCCGCGCGTCGAGAAGCGCCTTCGCCTGGCGGCAGAACCCACACGGCTCGGTCGTGTAGAGGATGACCGTCTCGTTGTCCGCCATTGGCGCTTAAGTGTAGGAAGTGCCTGGCCTGTTCAAGACAGAGGCGGTGGTGCTCCGCTCCTTCCGGTACGGCGAGGCGGACCGCATCCTGCACCTCTACACGCCCGACCGCGGGCGCATCGGCGCGGTCGCCAAGGGCGTGCGCAGGATCAAGTCGCGCTTCGGGGGCCGGCTCGAGCCGCTCTTCCGCGTGGCCCTCGTCCTCCACGAGGGGCGGGGTGAGCTGGCGACGGTCACGAGCGCCTCGACCATCCACCCGCACGCGCGGCTGCGGGAGCGGCCGGAGTCGCTCAGGCGCGCCGGCCAGGCGTGCGAGGCGGTCCTGCGGCTGTTCGACACCGAGGAGCCGAACGCGCCGGTCTACAACCTGCTCTGCCGCGAGCTCGCGCTGCTCGACGAGCGCGCCGAGGCCGCGACGCGCGCGCAGGCGCTCGCGTTCCGGCTCAAGCTGCTGCTCGCGGCGGGATTCGCGCCCGAGCTCGCGGCCTGCGCGAGCTGCGGCGAGCGCGAGCATCTGGGCGCTTTCTCGGCGAGCGCGGGCGGCGTGGTCTGCGTGGGCTGCGAGGCGGGCTCGTTCCCGCTCGACCGCAGCGCGCACGAGTTCCTCGTCGAGGCGCTCACGCGGCCGCTCGCGGATGCGCCCGCCGCACCGGAGAGCGCGCTCGCCCAGGCGGACCGGGCGATAGCCGAGACGCTCGAGCACCATGCCCACGTGCGGCTCGCCCGGGTGGCGTAGGCGCGGGCGCGTCGCGCCGTCATCCTCGGCCTTCTACAATCGCCCCGCCTTGGCCGCCGCGCCTACAGCGACGAAGTGGGTCTACGAGTTCTCCGAGGGCTCTCGGGACATGCGCGAGCTACTCGGCGGGAAGGGCGCCAACGTCGCCGAGATGACGCGCATCCTCGGCCCCGACCGAGTACCAGCGGGCTTCACGATCACGACCGAGGCCTGCGTCGCGTACATGCGAGCGGGCCGCAGGGAGCCGGAGGGCCTCGAGCAGCAGGTTGCCGAGGCCCTCGGTCGTTTGGAGGAGCGCACCGGCAAGCGGCTCGGCGACCACGACGACCCGCTGCTCGTGTCGGTGCGCTCGGGCGCGCGGGAGTCGATGCCCGGCATGATGGACACCGTCCTCAACCTCGGGCTCAACGACCGCTCGGTCGAGGGGCTCGCGCGCAAGACCGGCAACGCCCGCTTCGCCTGGGACTCGTACCGCCGCTTCGTCCAGATGTTCGGGAACGTCTGCCGCGGCGTGCCTGGGGAGAAGCTCGAGGGGGCGATCAGGGAGCAGAAGGCGAAGGCGGGGGTGAAGCTCGACACCGAGCTTTCGGTCGCGGACCTCCAGGGGCTCACCGAAACCTTCAAGCGCCTCTACCGCGAGCAGACCGGCGAGGAGTTCCCGCAGGACCCACACGAGCAGCTGCGCCAAGCGATCCGCGCGGTGTTCGACTCGTGGATGGGCGACCGGGCGGTCGAGTACCGCCGCATCAACCGCCTCCCCGACGACTGGGGCACGGCTGTGAACGTGCAGCAGATGGTGTTCGGGAACAAGGGCGACACCTCGTGCACGGGCGTCGCCTTCTCGCGCGACGAGATCACGGGCGGGCCGGAGCCCTCGGGCGACTTCCTGGTGAACGCGCAGGGCGAGGACGTCGTGTCCGGCGTGCGCACGCCGCGCGACATCTCCGAGCTGCGGGAGCTGATGCCCGACGCCTACGCCGAGCTCATGGAGATCCTGCGCACGCTCGAGTCGCACTACAAGGACATGCAGGACGTCGAGTTCACGGTCGAGGAGGGCCACCTCTACATGCTCCAGACGCGGAGCGCGAAGCGGCCCGCGCAGGCTGCGGTGCGCTTCGCCGTCGACGCCGTGGAGGAGGGCCTGCTCACGCGGGAGGAGGCGCTCGCGACGATCGACGCGGCGAAGCTCGACGCGCTGCTCCACCCGACCTTCGACCCCAGCGCCGAGTTCGAGGTCCTCGCGCACGGGGTGAGCGCCTCGCCGGGCGCCGCGAAGGGGGCGATCGTCTTCACCGCCGAGGACGCCGTCGCGCAGGCCCAGGCGGGCAAGGACGTCGTGCTCGTGCGCCCGTTCACCGAGGCGGACGACGTCGCGGGCTTCTTCGCCGCCCGCGGCATCCTCACCTCCGAGGGCGGCAAGGCGAGCCACGCCGCGCTCGTCGCGCGCGGCATGGGGCGGCCGTGCGTCTCCGGCGCCTCCGACCTCCACATCGACCTGAACGCGCGCGAGGTGCACGTGAACGGGATCGCGCTGCGCGAGGGCGACCTGATCGCGATCGACGGCTCGACGGGCGTCGTCACCACCGATGACGTGCCGCTGATCGTTCCCGAGGTCGACGAGAACTTCGAGAAGGTGCTCACCTGGGCCGACGAGATCCGCAAGCTGCGCGTGCGCACCAACGCCGACACCCCGGAGGACGCGCGCAAGGCGCGTCGGTTCGGCGCCGAGGGCATCGGCCTCTGCCGCACCGAGCACATGTTCATGGAGGCCGACCGCCAGCCGAAGATGCGGGCGATGATCATGGCCGAGACCGAGGAGGACCGCCGCGCCGCGCTCGACGAGCTCCTGCCGCTCCAGCAGCAGGACTTCGAGGGGCTGTTCGAGGAGATGCGCGGGCTCCCGGTGACGATCCGGCTGCTCGACCCGCCGCTGCACGAGTTCCTTCCCGGGCTCGAGGAGGTCGCTCAGGAGGTGGAGCGCGCGCGCATCGAGCAGAGCGACGACCTCGAGGAGCTCGAGCGCACGCTCGAGCGCGTGCACGCGCTCCAGGAGACGAATCCGATGCTGGGCACGCGCGGCTGCCGGCTCGGGATCCTGCACCCCGAGATCTACGAGATGCAGGCGCGCGCGATCGCGCGCGCCGCGCGGGCGGTGAAGGAGCGCACCGGCGAGGCGCCGCACCTCGAGATCATGATCCCGCTCGTCGCCTACGAGACCGAGCTGCGGGTCATGCGCGAGCTCGTCGAGCGGGTGTTCGAGGAGGAGGGCGAGGGGCTCGAGCGCTCCATCGGCACGATGATCGAGCTGCCGCGCGCGTGCTTCGCCGCCGACAAGATCGCCGGCGAGGCCGACTTCTTCTCGTTCGGCACCAACGACCTCACGCAGACCGCGCTCGGCTTCTCGCGCGACGACGTGGAGGGCCGCTTCCTCCCGCGCTACATGGAGCGCAAGATCGTCGACCGCAGCCCGTTCGAGACGATCGACACGCCCGGCGTCGGCTGGCTCGTGCGCCTCGCCGCCTGGGTGGGGCGCGAGGCCAAGCCGCACCTCAAGCTCGGCGTCTGCGGGGAGCACGGGGGCGACCCCGACTCCATCGACTTCTTCCACATGGCGGGCCTCGACTACGTGAGCTGCTCGCCCTTCCGCGTGCCGATCGCGCGCGTGGCCGCCGCCCAGGCCGCGATCAGGCACGCGCAGTGAGCGGGCGCCCGCACGGCGCGGGGGCGCCACGGCGCGCGGACTCCGACCACGTGGGGTTCGCCGCTCGTCGGCCACGGCGACCCCTGGCGCGAGGGACCGGCCGCGGCCCGAGCTAGCCGCCCCGGCCGCCGCGGCTGCTGCCAGAATCGGAGCGTGGCCTCCCAGGCGCTGGACCTCTCATCGCTCTCGCTCGAGGAGCGCACCGAAGCGTTCGAGGACGCGTTCCTCTCGCCGCTCGCGCAGCGCTCCTACCCGGCGCGACGGGAGGTGCCGGAGGAGGAGTCGCCCGTGCGCACCCCGTTCCAGCGCGACCGCGACCGCATCGTCCACTCGAAGGCCTTCCGCCGCCTCAAGCACAAGACGCAGGTGTTCATCTCGCCCGAGGGCGACCACTACCGCACGCGGCTCACGCACACGCTCGAGACCTGCGGCATCGCGCGGACCGTGGCACGCGCCCTCGGCCTCAACGAGGACCTGACCGAGGCGATCGGCCTCGGGCACGACCTCGGCCACGCGCCCTTCGGCCACATCGGGGAGACCGTGCTCGATCGCTGCCTGCGCGAGCGCTACGGCGTGCGCTTCCGCCACAACGAGCACTCGCTGCGCGTGGTCAAGCGGCTCGAGCGCGATGGGCGCGGCCTCAACCTCACCGAGCAGGTGCGGGACGGCATCCTGCGCCACACCGGGCCGGAGCCGCCGGCCACCCTGGAGGGCCGGATCGTGCGCCTCGTCGACCGCATCGCTTACATCAACCACGACATCGACGACTCCCTGCGGGCGGGCGCGCTGCGGTTCGAGGACCTCCCGCGCACCGAGATCGAGATTCTCGGCGACACGGGCTCGGAGCGCATCGACACGCTCGTGCGCGACCTAGTGGAGCACTCGCGCGAGGCCGGCGACATCGTGCAGGGCGAGCGCGTGGGGCAGGCGATGCACCGGCTGCGCGAGTTCATGTTCGAGCGCGTCTACCTCGCGGAGACCGCGCAGGGCGAGCAGCCGCGCATCGAGCGCATGCTGCGCGCGCTGTTCGACCACTTCGCAGAGCACCCGCCGCCGCCCGCCACGCCGGACGCCAGCGAGGCGGAGCGCGTGACCGACTACCTCGCCGGCATGACGGACCGGTTCGCCGTGCGCGCCTTCGCCGAGCTGTCGATGCCGCGCGGGCTCTAGGCCCCGGGCTCGCCGCCGCCATGGCGCTCTACACGCGGGAGTCGGTCGAGCGGGTCAAGGACGCCGTCGACATGCTCGAGCTGGTCGGCGCGCGCACGGACCTGCGGCGCGTCGGCGCGCGCTGGACCGGGCTCTGCCCCTTCCACGAGGAGCGCACGCCCTCGTTCAGCGTGAACGCCGAGCACAAGCTCTACCACTGCTTCGGCTGCGGCGAGTCAGGCGACGCGATCCGGTTCGTGCAGGTCACCGAGGGGCTCGACTTCCCGGCGGCGCTCGAGCTGCTCGCGGACCGCTACGGAGTCGAGCTCGAGCGCGAGCACGAGGATCCCGAGGCGGAGCGCCGCCGGCGCCGGCGTGAGCGGTTGCTGAGCCTGCTGGCGCGCGCCGCGGACTACTACGCCCGCTACCTCTGGGAATCGGCGGAGGCGGCGCGCGCGCGCGACTACCTGGAGGGGAGGGGGCTGGGCGAGGAGGTGCTGCGCGCCTTCCGCGTCGGCTTCTCGCCGGGCGCCTGGGATCGCGTCGTGTCCGCTGCGCTCGCGGACGGCTTCACGCGCGAGGAGGTGCTCGCCGCCGACCTCGGCCGCTCGGGCCGCGGCGGGGCGGTCTACGACCGCTTCCGCGAGCGCATCATGTTCCCGCTCGTCGACGCCCGCGGGAGGGTGCTCGGCTTCGGGGCGCGCTCGCTCGCGGACGGGCAGGGGGCGAAATACATCAACAGCGCGGAGAGCGAGCTGTACCACAAGCGCCGCCAGCTCTTCGGGGTCGACATCGCGCGGCCTTCGGCGGCGAAGCATGGACGCATAGTTGTCGTCGAGGGATACACTGACGTACTTGCCCTCCATCAGGCGGGAGTGACAGAAAGCGTGGCGATCATGGGCACCGCCCTCACGCAGGAGCAGCTTGGGGAGCTCTCCCGCTTGGCGAGCACGGTCGTCCTGGCGCTCGACGCCGACCGCAGCGGCCAGGAGGCGATGCTGCGGGCGTCCCGCAGCGCGGGGGAGCGCGGCGTGGACCTGCGCGTCGTGCAGATGCCCGAGGGAACCGACCCCGCGGAGCTGCTCGCGTCAGAGGGCGCGGAGGCCTTCGAGGCGCTGCTCGCGTCCGCCGTCTCGGTACCCGAGTTTCAGGTTCGGCGCCTGCTTGCCGATGCTGATCTCCACACCCCCGGCGGGCGCGACCGCGCGCTCGAGGAGGTGCGTCCCGTGATCGCGTCGATTCCGGAGAACACAGCCACGCGCGACGCCGTCATCCGCCAGACCGCGGACAAGCTCGACGTGCCGGTCGCCTGGATCCTCAGCGGGCTGGCGGACGCGCCGGGCGCCGGCCGCGACGACGGCCGCGGCCCCGCCGCGGCGGGCCCTGCGCGCCGCACGGCGGCGAGCAGCCTGCTGGACGCCCAGGCGCGCGCCGAGCAGGCCTTCCTCGCGATGTGCCTTGCTCAGGGCGAGCTCGGCCGCTCCTACCTCGAGCGGATCGACGACGAGCACCTCACCTCCGACGCGATGCGGCGCGCGCGCGACCACATCCGCCGCAACTTCGACGATCCGCTGGGCGGCCTGCCGACGGACGACTCGGTCGTGTCGGCGATCGTCACGGGCGTGGCCATGCTCGCGGAGGAGGAGCCGTCCTCGGAGCATGCCCTCCGGCTCCAGTTCCTGAGGCTCGAGCTCGGCCGCGTGGAGCGGGAGCTGCGGCACGCCCAGGCAGAGCACGACTACGAGCGCCAGCAGCGGCTCGCGTCTGCCAGGAACGAGCTGAGAGAGCAGATGGCACACGTCATGGGAGAGGCGGAGTGAGCGTCAACAGGACCTTCCCAACGCTCGACGACCCCGAGCGAGCATTCGAGGATCCCGCGGCCCCCGAGCACGTGGCCGAGGAATCCCACGAGCCCGAGGAGATCGCCGACCTCTTCGACCAGGGCGGCGTGGTCACGTCCGGCCTGCCGGTCGCCGCTCCCGAGGGGGGATACGAGGACAGCGTTCGGCTCTACCTCAAGCGCATCGGCCGCGTGCCGCTGCTCACGCGGGAGGACGAGGTGCGGCTCGCGCGGCGCGCGGAGCGCAACGACATGGAGGCGAAGAACGCCCTCGTCGAGGCGAACCTGCGCCTCGTCGTGTCGATCGCGAAGCGCTACACGGGGCGCGGGCTCACCCTGCTCGACCTGATCCAGGAGGGCAACATCGGCCTGATCCGCGCGGTCGAGAAGTTCGACTGGCGCCGCGGCTTCAAGTTCTCGACCTACGCCACCTGGTGGATCCGCCAGGCGATCACGCGTGCGCTCGCCGACCAGTCGCGCACGATCCGCATTCCCGTCCACATGGTGGAGCGGATGAACCGCGTGGCCCGCGTGCGCCGCGCGCTGCTCCAGAAGAACGGCCGCGAGCCGACGCCCGAGGAGATCGCGGCCGAGGTGGAGATGACGCCGGAGCGCGTCGAGGAGATCCTCAAGTTCGGCCAGGAGCCCGTGTCGCTCGAGGCGCCGGTCGGGATGGACGACGGGGACGCGCAGCTCGGCGACTTCATCGAGGACAGCAGCTCGGACGGCCCGCTCGAGGTCGTGGCCAACCGCCTGCGCGAGGCCGACCTCCAGGCGGCGCTCGACATGCTCCCCTGGCGCGAGCGGCGCGTGCTCGAGCTGCGCTACGGGCTCGCAGGCGAGGACCCGATGACGCTCGAGCAGATCGGGAGCGAGGTCGGGGTCACGCGCGAGCGCGTGCGCCAGATCGAGTCGAAGACCCTGATGAAGCTCAAGAACGCCGACGAGGGCCGTCTCAAGGGCACCGCGACCGACGCGGAAGCCTGAGCGCCGACGGCCCGACGCGGCTGCTCGACGCTGGGCGTCGACCCGCCCGTCCGCTACGCTTGCGGGCGTCGCTTTCCCCGGTAGCTCAATGGTAGAGCGAGCGGCTGTTAACCGCTAGGTTGTAGGTTCGAGTCCTACCCGGGGAGCTTTCCTCAGGACGCGCTGAGCCTCGCTCGGGGAGCGCAAGCCGGCTGCGGCCCTTCAGGCCGGCGCCCGGCGACCGATCTACACGGGCGTGATCGAGATCGAGTCGTCGCGCTCGGCCGTCGCCGAGCCTGATCGCGCCACCCACGACCTTCCGCGGGGACGCTCCGCGACCCTGCGCTCGCTCGGCACGAGCTACGTCGCGGCCGGCTCGCTCGGCCTGCTCGTCCTCGTCCTCCCGCACCCGACCACGTCCGGCTCCGCGGCGCTCGTCGCGGTGCTGGCCGGGATCGCCGCGCTCGGCCTCGCGCTCGTCGCGTGGCGGGCGCACCTGCCCGCCTCGGCGGTGCCAGGCGGCCTGATCCTCGGGGCTCTCCTGACGACCGCCGCCGTGCAGTTGGCAGGACCCCGGACGAGCTCGTTCGGGGTCCTCTACGTCTGGCTCGGGGTCGACGCCTTCTTCTTCCTGCGGCGTCGCGCGGCGCTGCTGCAGGTCGGCGCGATTGCGGCCGCCTACGCGGTCCTGCTCGCGCTCGACGCGAAGGGCGGCTTCCCGCTTGACCTGTGGCTCCTCGTCGTCGCGACGGCTGCGCTCGTGGGCGCGCTCGTGGACGTCCTGAGGGCGCGCGTCGAGGGGCTCATGGACCAGATCGGCGCGTCCTCGCGGCGCGACCCGCTCACCGGCTTCCTCAACGCGACGGGCTTCGCGGAGCTCATGGAGCGCGAGCTGGAGCGCGCGCAGCGCGCGGACGGGCGGCTGTCGGTCGTCATCTGCGACCTCGACGGCTTCAAGGACTTCAACGAGCGCCACGGCCACTCCGCTGGCGAGCAGGCGCTGCGCCTGGTGGCCGACGCGCTGAGCGGCACCAAGCGCCGCATCGACACGGTCGCGCGGCTGGGCGGCGAGGAGTTCGCGCTCGCCGTGCCCGACACCGATGAGCACGGCGCCTACGTGCTCGCCGACCGGCTCCGCCGCGTCGTGCGGTCGAGATTCGCGGACGGGCCGGGACCGCTCACCGCGAGCTTCGGGGTCGCGAGCTTCCCCCGCCACGGCGGCACCGCCGACGAGCTCGTGCGGGCCGCCGACCAGGCGGTCTACGCCGCGAAGCAGCTCGGCGGCGACCGCACCGTGATCTACAACGCTGAGATCGCGGCGAACATGCGCCCGGCGGGCGCGCCCGAGCGGGCGCGGGCGGAGGAGCATCTCGCGGCCGTGCTGGTGCTCGCCGAGACGCTCGACATGCGCGACGCCAGCACGGCGCGCCACTCGAAAACGGTCGGGCGCTACGCGCAGCAGATCGCGCGCGCCCTCGGCCTGTCGGAGGAGCGGATCGAGCGCGTGCACCTCGCCGGCCTGCTGCACGACATCGGCAAGATCGGGATCCCCGACTCGATCCTGCAGAAGCCCGGGAAGCTGACCGAGGCCGAGTGGGAGGAGATGCGCAAGCACCCGGAGATCGGCGCGCGCATCCTCGACGGCGCGAACCTCGACGAGATCAGCGCGTGGGTGCTCGCTCACCACGAGCGTCCCGACGGCCGCGGCTACCCGCTCGGGCTCGCCGGCGACGAGATACCGCTCGAGGCGAAGATCCTCGCGGTCGCCGACTCGTACGAGGCGATGATCGCCGACCGCGTCTACAAGTCGGGGATGTCGGCGGCGGACGCGATGGAGGAGCTCCGTCGCTGCGCCGGAAGCCAGTTCGACCCGGAGGTGGTCGACGCCTTCATCGCGGTGCTCGAGCGCGAGCCCGCGGAAGCGAGGTCGGCGTGAGGCTCCGACTCCAGGCTCTGCGGCGCGCGCTCGCGCGGTTCGAGGACCCCTATGGCGGCTCGGACATCGTGATCGCCAACAGGATCGGCGGGCTGCTGTGGGTGCTGATGGGCGTGCTCACGCTGATCGTCGCGCCGCTGGCGCACCCGAGCGCGCGCATCGGCTGGCCGGGCTGGCTCCTGCTCGGCGCTATCAGCGCGGCCAGCCTCGCCGGCGGCGTCTGGATGCTGCGCGGGCATCGCGTCGAGCACGGAACCCTGCTCGGCTTGAGCTACCTCGGCGTCGTGACGGTGGCCGTGCTGCAGCTTCTCGCCGGGACCCGCTTCGCCTACTACCAGGAGCTGTACGTGCCGTGGACGATCCTCACCGGCGCGCTCAACCCGCCGCGGCGGCTCGTGCCGTTCATGGCGACGGTCGTCGCCGCGGCGTTCTCGTCGGCGCTCTACGCGGACTGGCGCGCGGGCGAGGTGGCCGAGATGGTCGCCCGGCTGCCGGTCTGGTTCCTGCTCGCCACGATGGCCAGCATCTACGCGTCGAGCCAGCGCGCGACGCGGGCGGGGCTCAAGCGCGAAGGTGAGCACGCGCGCCGCCTGGCGCGGGTCGACACGCTCACCGGCCTCGGCAACCGGCGCGCGCTCGAGGAGGCGCTCGAGGCCGAGCTCTCGCGCTCGCGCCGTAGCGGCCGGCCGCTGAGCGTGCTCGTGATCGACGTCGACGGCTTCAAGGAGATCAACGACCGCTTCGGACACCTCGCGGGCGACGAGATGCTGCGCTCGCTCGGCCGCGCGATCAGCGGCGCGCTGCGCGGCGAGGACGCGTGCTTCCGCTGGGGCGGCGACGAGTTCGTCGTCCTGCTCCCCGAGACCGACGCAGAGAGCGCCGAAGCGGCGCGCGGGCGCATCTCCGAGGCGGTCGCGCGGAGCTGCCGCCGGCCGTGCGGAGCGGAGCTCACGATCGGCTGCGGGGTCGCGCAGCTCGACGAGGGGATGGGCCCGGCGGACCTGCTCGCCGCGGCCGATCTCTCGCTCGTCGCGGCGAAGGAGCGCCGCTCGAGCCCCAAGACCGGGCTGCGCTCGAGCCGCGCGCTCTAGCCGCGCGCTCGCGCGAGCTCCTCGACCGCCGCCGCCGCCGCGGCCGCGGCGTCATTCGAGCGCGCCCACGCGGCCAGCTCCCGCGCCCGGTGCCGCAGCCTCGGATCGGCGAGCGCGCGACGCACCGCGAGTCTCACCCCGCGCGGGCTCGCCAGACGCCGCGGCAGCGCCGCGCCCACGCCCGCCCACGCCACGCGCGCCGCGTTCTCGGCCTGGTCGCCCGCCGCGGGGCAGACGAGCACGGGCACGCCGCTCGCCAGGGCGCGCGCGACGGTCCCGTGCCCGCCGTGGCAGATCACGAGGTCGCAGAGCGGCATCGTGCGCGCGTAGGAGAGCCAGTCGACGACGCGCGCGTTCGCGGGCTCGGGCAGCGGCTCGGGCGGCTCGCGCCGGTTGGTCGTCGCCAGCACCCGCACCGGCTCGCCGGCGAGGCCTTCGAGCGCGGCGCGGACCATGCGCTGCTCGGGGTCCTGGGAGGTGCTCGGCGCGACGAGCACGAGCGGCCCCTCGCCCGGGGGCGTCTCGACATCGCCGTAGGGCTGCTCCCACATGAGCGGGCCGGTCACGCGCATCCACGGCTCCCAGCGGCGGCGCGGGTACTCGAGCTGCGGGAAGGTCGCGATCAGCGCGAGCTGGCGCGAGGTGCCGCCGTGGACGTGGGCGAGCGGGGGGAGGCCGACGCGCCGGCGCGCCTCGTTCAGCTCCTCGCGGCCCCGGATCTCGCCCCGCCGCACGATCGGGTCGAGCGCCCGCCAGAGCGCCCTGCCGAGCGGTGTGCGGGGCAGGCGCGCGCCGGTCGAGTAGGGCGGGAAGCCGGGCTCGCCCTGCGGGAGCACGTGGGGGACGAGGGTGGCCCACGGGCGGCCGTCCATCTCCGCGGCGAGCGCGGCGGCCGTGGTGAGGATGTCGGCTACGACCGCGTGGGGTGCGAGCTCGCGCACGAGCGGCATCGTCTCCTGCGCCGCCCGCACGGCCGCCTGGTAGGGCTTCAGCGGGTGCGCCTCGGTGGGGAACACCCGATACTCGGGCGCGGGCTCGAAGCGCATGCCCTCGCGCTCCACGTGCTCGCGCCAGCGCGTCCACGTCTGCAGCCGCACCTCATGCCCGCGAGCCGCGAGCTCGCGCCCGAGGGCGATCATCGGGAACGCGTGACCCGGGTCTCCGAACGCGGCCAGGAGCAGCCGCAGCCTGTCGGCGGGGGCGGTCAGAGCAGGTCGGCCAGCTCGCGCAGCATGCGCGTGCGGTCCTCGGCGCTGAAGGCGAGCGGCGTGACGACGAGCGTGCCGACTCCCGCCTCGCGGTACAGCTCGAGCCGCTCCTTGACCCGCTCCCTGGGGCCCACGAGCGAGGTGATGTCGATCAGCTCCGTGGGCAGTGCGGCGGCGGCCTCCTCCTTCTTGCCCGCAAGGTAGAGGTCCTGGACCTCCTTCGCCTCCTTCTCGAAGCCGTAGCGCTGCACGAGCGCGTTGTAGAAGTTCTTCTCCCGCGAGCCCATGCCGCCGACGTAGAGCGCGAGCAGCGGCCGCTGGGCGTCGCGGGCGCGCTCGATGTCCTCGTCGATGCAGAGGTTCACGTTCGGCGCGATGTCGAAGCCGTCGAGGGAGCGCCCCGAGCGGGCGGCGCCCTCCTCGAGCAGCGAGCGGAACTCGCCGACGTGCTCGGGCGAGAAGAAGGTCGGCATCCAGCCATCGGCGATCTCGCCCGCCAGCTGGGTGTTCTTCGGCCCGATCGCGGCGAGGTAGATCGGGATCCGCTCCTGCACGGGGGAGATCGTCAGCTTCAGCGCCTTGCCGGGGCCGTCGGGCAGCGGCAGGTCGTAGATCTCCCCGTGGTACTCGAGCCGCTCGCGCGCGAGCGCCTTGCGGACGATCTCGACGTACTCGCGCGTGCGCCGGAGCTGCTTCCCGAAGCGCTGTCCGTGCCAGCCCTCCGCCACCTGCGGGCCCGACGAGCCGATGCCGAGCAGGAAGCGCCCGTTCGAGATGTTGTCGAGCGTGGCCGCGGTCATCGCCGTCATCGCGGGCGTGCGGGCCGGGATCTGGAAGATCGCCGACCCGACCTTGATGCGCTCGGTGTTGGAGGCGAGCCAGGTCAGCACGGTCGCGGCGTCCGAGCCGTACGCCTCGGCGGCCCACACAGAGTCGTAGCCGGCGGACTCCGCCGCCTTCACCATGTCGAGCTGCTCCTCCGCGGTGAGGCCCAGGCCCCAGTAGCCCACGTGCAGACCCAGCCGCATGCAAGCCTCCTTTCTCTGGATCCCGCGGCGCCCTGCGGCGCGGCGGCTGTCCGGCGCCCGTCGGCCGGGCGGCCAACGGGCGGGAATCCTAAGCGAGAAGGGGCGGCGCCGGCCGCCCCCGCTACATCCGGTCGCCGGGCCGCACGAACTGGATCTCGGGCACGAGGCAGGCGGGGGAGGTGCGGAGCAGGAAGCGCACCGCCTCGGCGATGTCCTCGACCCTGATCATCTTCTCGGGCGGGATCGAGCCCTTCGTCCAGTCGCTCATCGGCGTGTCGACGAACCCCGGGCAGAGCGCCGTGACCTGCACGCCGTCGTTCTGCAGCTCCTGCTGGAGGGCCTGGCTGAGCCCCACGACTCCGAACTTCGTGGCCGAGTACATCCCGAGCCAGCCCTGGCCGTACTTGCCCGCGATCGAGGCGGTGTTGACCATCAGCGCCTTCCGGTGCTCGGCGCCCGCCTGCTTGAGCATCGGGATCGCCTCGCGCGCCATCAGGTAGACGCCGCGCAGGTTCACGTTGAGCTGGATGTCGACCTTCTTGGTCTCCGCCTGCTCGACCGGGCCGCCGATCCCGATCCCGGCGTTGTTGACGAGCACGTCCAGCCGGCCGAAGCGCTCGCGGTGTGAGGCGGCGAGCGCCTTGATGTCGGACTCGTCGATCATGTTCGCCGGCACGGCGTGGACCTCGAAGCCCTCCTCGCGTAGCCCGCTCGCCGCCGCCTCGAGCTTGTCCGCACGCCGCGCGGAGACGGTGAGGGCGTAGCCCTCCTGACCGAGGGCCCGCGCGATCGCGAGCCCGATGCCGCTCGACCCGCCGGTGACGAGGGCGGCGCGCCCGTTCCCCATAGACCTCCTCCTTCCATGAGTAGCTGGAACGGCGCCACACTACAGGCGCACCGCTTAACGCCCGATTCATCCGCTCGAGGCTAGGCTTCCGCGTCGATGAGAGGGAGAGTTCCCTGCCTCGCCGCCGCGCTGCTTGCCGCTTCCCTGGCCGGGTGCGGCGGAGGCGGCGACGGCGGTGCCGGCACGGCCGCGACGGAGTCGGGGCCATCGGGCAGGCCGGTCCACTTCCCGCAGCCGCGGGGATCCATCACTCAGATGCGGAAGAGCCTCAGCGGCGGGCCCGTGCTCGCGCCCGCGGTGTCCGTGCTTCTGCCGGGGGAGAACCGCTTCGCCTTCGCCCTGTTCGACACCGCCCGCAAGCAGATCACCGACGCTCCGGTCGCCGTCTACCTGCAGCGGGCGGGCGGAGGCAGGGTGCTCGGGCCGTTCGTCGCGCGTGACGAGTCGCTCGCGGTGAAGCCCGCTTACCGGTCGAAGACGGTGGCGGACGATCCCGACGCGGCGAAGTCGGTGTACGTCGCGTCCGTGCGCGCGCCGAAGCCGGGCCGCTACAACGTGCTCGGCGTCGTGCGGCTCGACAACCGGCTGGTCGCCGCGGACCCGGCGGCGCCCACCCAGGTCGTGCGCCGCAGCCCCGTGCCGAACGTGGGCCAGCGGGCGATCCCGATCGACACGCCGGTCGCCGGGCAGGAGCCGATCGACCGGATCGACACGCGCGACCCCCACGACGACATGCACTCCGCGAGCCTCGCCGACGTGCTCGGGAAGAAGCCGATCGTGCTCGTGTTCGCCACCCCGCTGCTCTGCCAGAGCCGGGTGTGCGGGCCGGTCGTCGACATCGCCGAGGAGCTGAAGGCGAAGTACGGCAAGCAGGCGGAGTTCATCCACATGGAGATCTACAACGACAACGACGTGTCGAAGGGCTTCCGGCCGCAGGTGCTGAAGTGGCACCTGCCGACCGAGCCGTGGGTCTTCACGATCAGGCGCGACGGCACGATCGCGGCGCGGCTCGAGGGCGCCTTCAGCGCGCAGGAGCTCGACGCGGCGATCCGCAAGGCGCTCTAGGGCGACGCGGCGCTCCGCCTGCGCCGACCCTTCCCTGTGGGGTGCCTCTAAGAATTCGTCGAGCAGCGCAACCGCAACCAGCCCGTCGAGCGCAACGGCGACAACCGCGGACTGAGCAAGGTCCACGCGCACCGCTCCAAGCACATGCTCGACCTCCCGATGGGACCGGCGTCCGAGTCGCTTCCCTTCCCGCCGATACGAGACGCCGACGCACCTCCGCCGTAGACCGGCGGGCAGTGCTCATCGAGCCTCAGCAGAAGCAACCAGCCCCTATGGGCCAGGCAGGATTCGAACCTGCGACCTACGGATTATGAGTCCGCTGCTCTGACCGCTGAGCTACTGGCCCGTGCGCGCGTCACCGGCGCAGGGCCAAGCTAGCAGCGTCCCGCCCGGGGGGCTGCGACGACTGGGGACGAGGTGCCGGTCAGACTCACGATCCATCCGCGGCAGTCGGCGGACCGGCTCGGGTCACGGCCCGCCCTACGACCGGATTCCCAAAGCTCGCGATCCGCAGGTCGCAGGCACTCGAGGCGGCGGCGCGAGGAGTGCCCACCGCTCCGCCGGCTGTGGTGCCCGCCGCACCGCAACGGGGAGGCGCGCGCCCTTGGCGGGGATGGGGGAGCGGTGGATGCTGGTTTCCAGCCCGACGGGCCAAGCGCGCCTGCCCGGCTGCTCGCGCCCCGACGGATCGGCGATGGCCAAGGCACTCCCGAACTCCGCAGAGGACGGCTCCCACCCGCACCGGCGGGGCGGGGCGGTGCCCGAGCGGCGCTCTCCTGGATTCGACGAGCTCGTGCGGAGACCGCAGCTCGTGCGCCGCCTGATCGCCGCGAGGTCCGCCTCGCTCGCGCTGGTGGTCGCGCCCGCAGGCTACGGGAAGACGTCCCTGCTGGTCGAGTGGGACGCCCGCGACGAGCGCCCCTTCGCGTGGCTGGCGCTCGACGACGCGGACAACGACCCGCTCCGACTGATCCGCTCGCTCGTCCCGACCCTGGGAGCGGTGACGAGCGTCCGACAGGAGCTGCTCGACGCCATCGCTGCGGACGCCGACCGGGATCCGGCCGGCGCGCGGGCGCGCCTGCGCAGGGCGGTGCGCGAGAGCCGGCGCCCGTTCGTCCTGGTGCTCGACGACGCGCAGGTCCTGCATGCGCCGGAGGCGCTCGAGCTCGTGGGCGCGCTGATCGTCGATCTCGGGCCGGGCTCGCAGATCGCGATGGCGTCCCGGACTCGCCTGGACCTCCCGGTCGGACGCCTGCGAGCCCATCGCAAGCTGATCGAGATCCGCCCGGCCGACCTCGGAATGACCCGTTCGCAGGCCGCGCTCCTCACGCGTCTGGCGGGCGTCGAGCTCGACCCGGATCAGCTCCGGGACCTGGTGGCGCACACCGAGGGCTGGCCGGCGGGCCTCTACCTGGCCGCCCTCGCCGCCCGGGAGGAGACCGACCCCGACCGGGCGCTCGCGCACTTCGCGGGTGACGACCGGCACGTCGCGGACTACCTCCGCGAGGAGCTCCTCGACGGTCTGCGCCCGGGCGATGTCGAGTTCCTCGCCCGCTCGGCGCTGCTCGAGCGGCTGTCGGGCCCGCTGTGCGACTTCGTGCTCGAGCGGCACGACTCGGCCCGCGTGCTCAGACGGCTGTCGAGGACGAACCTCCTGCTCGAGCCGATCGACCGCACGGACACCCACTACCGCTACCACCGCCTCTTCGCGGAGATGCTGCGGGGCGAGCTCAGGCACCGCGAGCCGGAGCAGGAGCGGATGCTCCACGGGCGCGCGAGCGACTGGTACGCGCACCACGGCGGGACCGCGCTCGCGATCGATCACGCCGTCGCCGCCGGCGACGTGCGGCGGGCGGGCGACCTGCTCTGGGAGCACGCGTCGGAGTTCGTCGCGTACGGGCGCAACGACGCCGTGCGACGGTGGCTCGCCCGCTTCAGCGACGAGCAGATCGCGGGGTGCCCGCCGCTCGCGCTAACGGCAGCTGCCAGCCGGCTCGCGACGGGGAACGGGACGGCGGCAGAGCGCTGGGCCTCCGCGGCGTCGAGCGCGCTGGGCGACGCGCCGTCCGGCGCGTTCGAGGGCGCGGCCCTCCTGGTGTCGGCGGTGGGCGCGCGCGAGGGGATCGTCCGCATGGGCGAGGAGGCGGCACGCGCGTACGAGCAGGTGCCGGACGGCAGCTGGTGGCGCGCCGTCGCGCGCCTGCTCGAAGGGGCATCCGCCCACCTGGCGGGCCGGCGCGAGCACGCCCGGGCCTGCCTCGAGGAGGGCGCCCGGCGGGGCGCGGCGACGGCGCCCGGCATCCAGGTGGTCTGCCTCGCCCAGCTCGTCCTGCTCGCGATCGAGCGCGAGGACTGGGGAGGCGCTGAGGTGCTGGCAGCGCGCGCCAGGGCCCAGGTCGAACGGATCGGGCTCGGCGACTGCCCGCCTTCCGCGCTCGTCCACGCGGCCTCCGCCGAGGTGCTGGCGCGGCTCGGGCGGGTGGAGGAGTCGCAGCGCGACGTGCAGGCGGCGAGCGCGCTGCTCGTCCGGCTCTCGGACTTCGCGCCCTGGTACGACGACGAGTGCCGCATCGCGACGGCTCGCGCGGCGCTGCGCCTGAGCGACGCGCCGCGCGCGCGGCAGCTCCTGGCAGGAGCCTCCTGGTGCCGGCAGCCTGCGTCCGGGGCGACGGTGGCGCGCGAATGGCTCGACGACGCCTGGGCGCAGCTCGAGCTGGCCGTCGACTGTCGGGGAAACGGGGGCTGGTCGCTGACGACGGCGGAGCTGCGCGTGCTCCAGCTCCTTCCCACGCACCTCTCGTTCCCCGAGATCGCGGGCCGCCTGTACGTGTCGGCGAACACGGTGAAGACCCACGCCCGGGCGGTCTACCGCAAGCTCGACGCGTCCTCCCGCGGCGAGGCGGTGGTGCGGGCGCGCGAGACGGGGCTGCTCGACAGCTAGGCGGCTGGCATCGCCGAGGCATCCGCAGCGCCGCCGACGAGGTGGGGGCTGTGCGTGGTCGCCTACCACCCGCTCCGCCTGAGGCCCGGCGCCGGAATCGCTGCGGCGATCCGGGTCCCACCGCCCGCCGGGCTCTCTATCTCGAGCGTGCCGCCGTGGGCCTCCACGCGGTCGCGGAGGCCTTGCAGGCCGTAGCCGCTGCTCTCGGTCGCCCCGCCGACGCCGTCGTCGCTGACCTCGACGCGCAGGAGCCGGGGCGCGATCCAGGCGCGCACGCAGATCGCCGAGGCGCGGGCGTGCCTCTCGGCGTTCGCCACCGCCTCGGCGATGAGGTAGTAGGCGGTCGCCTCGACGGCGGGATCGAGCCGCGCCGACGGCACCTGCAGCGGGCGGATCGGCACGGTGGAGCGCTCGGCGAGGTCCTTGACGGCCCCCTCGAGGCCGAGCTCTGTGAGCACCGGCGGATGGATCCCGTGCGCGAGCTCGCGCAGCTCCTCTATCGCCAGCCCCAGCTCCGAGCTCGCCTGCGCGAGGGACTCCGCGGCGCGCTCGGGCGCCTCGCTCACGCGGTCGGCTGCCAGGGCGAGCCTGACGGCCAGGGCGCTGAGGCGCTGCTGGGCGCCGTCGTGCAGGTTGTGCTCGATCCGGCGCCGCTCGGAGGCGGCCGCCTCCACCAGGCGCGCGCGCAAGGAGCGAAGCTCCCGCGCGAGCGCTTCGCGCTCCGACACGACCGCGGCCAGGGAGAGGGCGGAGAGCGCCGCCGCCGTCAGGTAGAGCTGCGCGCCGAGGATCCCGCTGGTGATCGAGCGGAAGGCGAACGGGCCGTCGTGATGGATCGTCTGCCAGAGGGTGAGCGCGGCCGCGCTCGCCACGGCCAGGGTGGCGCCGCGCCGCTCGAATCGGAGCGCCGCCCAGACGAGGGTGGGGAACAGCAGGTACGCGGCGGGGCGCGGCCCGCTCAGCGCCAGCACGCCCACGCCGACGATCGCCGCGGCCAGGAGCGCCGCCTCGGCGGCCCGCCCGGGCGGCCTCGTCTTGGTCCGCAGCGGGTGCCAGGCGATCGCGAGCGGCACCACGATCAGCGCGCCCGTGAAGTCGCCCAGCCACCAGGTGCGCCAGATCGTGGGGAGGGCGGCGGTCGAGGCGACGTCCCCGAGCCGCAGCGCGAGCGCCCCGATCGTGGCGCTGACGACCGTCCCCAGGCCGAGCGCGGCGAGCAGCCGCAGGAGGCCGTCGACGGTCTCGAGCGGCGAGCCCCGCGGGACCAGCCGCCGCAGCAGCAGCGTCGCGACCACGACCTCGAGCACGTTCCCGCACGTCTGGGCGAGGGCCGTGCCGAGGGGCAGAGTCGAGTAGTCGTTGGCCAGCAGGTCGCCCGCGACCACGCCAGGCCAGAACCCGACTCCGGCCAGGTAGAGGAACGAGACGCCGACCCCGACCGGCAGCCAGACGATGGCCGCGACAGGGCCCGAGAAGTCAAAAGCGTAACCGAGCTCCGCCGCGGCGTAGTAGGCCGACGCCAGGGCCGCGACGCCGACCAGGTAGGGCCCGCGGACGCGCCAGGCCGCCGCCATCGGGCGCAGCCGGTACGAAGCCTCGGCCAGAGCGCGCGAGGCGGAGCGCAGAGCGAAGCCGCCCGCAGGCATTGCGCCAAGCATCGCAAAGCACGCCCGCCCCTGCGCCATACGGGCGCGTTCCCGCTCGGCCGCCCGGAGGAGCCCGGCGGCCGCGGCCGGTGTGTACGTGCGCGCGTCTAGCTCGAGGCCCTCTCCTGGAACTCGAGCGACAGCATCGCCTCGCGCTCGGCCTCGTCGAAGTCAGACTCCTCGAGATGCTTCGTCACGTGGCTGAGCGAGCCGCTCGTCGCCCGCTCGATGTTCGCCGAGTCCTCGTCGATCCCGACGACCACCAGCGCCGCCTGACCCGGCTGGAGCTGGGCGGCCATCTGCCTTGCGTCGGCGCGCGACATGCCGTGCGCGAGATGGCCCATCCAGGCGCCGAAGCCCGCGCCGGCCGCGCCGGCCGTGCCGATGCCCACGAGCAGCGGCGGGAACAGGAACGTTGTCGTATACGCCCGTGAAGAAGAACTTGGGCTCGCTCATCGGAGAGCTCCTCTCGAGCCGAGGCGGAGGCCCGGCGGTAGCTCGGGCCGCTTCGGCGTTCATCACCCGGTCCGGGTGGTGGGCTCCTCGATCCGGGTGCTTCCGCCGGGCGCGAGCACGCGCACCTCGACATCCGGGGCGTACCTGGCCGTGAGCGCCGCGAACTCACGGGCGGGCCGGTCGCCGTCGGCCGCCCGCCGCAGCGGGCGGAGGAGGGCGAGCGTGCCCCAGTGGATGGGCACCGCGACCTCGGGCGAGATCAGCGCCGCCGCGGCGGCCGCGCGGGCGGGATCCAGGTGGCCCGGCCCGACGGTCGGGCCCCAGCCCCAAACGGGAAGCAGCGCAAGGGCGGGGGAGG